>CAYSRR010000464.1:0-1509 GCA_964433375.1 uncultured Streptomycetaceae bacterium | reverse complement strand
TGAAGCCGACGGCATCGCCGAAGCACTGGCCGCGCTCGCGCCGCTGCGCGCGCGCGGCGCCGAGGTCATCGTGGTGGACGGCGGCAGCCGGGACGATACGGCCGGGCGCGCGGCGGCGCTCGCCGACCTCGTGATGGCATCGCCGCGCGGCCGCGCGCTCCAGATGAACGCCGGCGCCGCGCGCGCGCGCGGCGAAATCCTGCTGTTCCTGCATGCCGACACCCGGCTGCCGGAGTCGGCCGACGCGCTGATCGTCGACGGCCTCACGCGCTCGCGTCGCGGCTGGGGCCGTTTCGACGTGGCCATCGCCGGCCGGCACCCGCTGCTGGGCGTGGTGGCGCGGCTCATGAACCTGCGCTCGCGCCTGACCGGCATCGCCACCGGCGACCAGGCGATCTTCGTCACGAAATCGCTGTTCACAGCGGCCGGCGGCTACCCGGAAATCGCGCTGATGGAGGACGTCGAGCTGTCGAAGCGCCTGAAGCGCTTCGGGCCGCCGCTGTGCCTGAAGCACCGCCTCACCACTTCGGGCCGTCGCTGGGAGAAGCACGGCGTGCTGCGCACCATCCTGCTGATGTGGCGGTTGCGGCTGGCTTACTGGCTCGGCGCCGACCCCGCCAAGCTTGCTGTTCGCTATAATCGCGCTACGTGAAACCCGATTAGCCACAGAGAACACAGAGAGCACGGAGAAAACCCCGACCTTTCACTGCTGAGGAACGCGGAGGACGCCGCGGACAGTACCGGGCAATAGATGCGGAACGGTATGTCCGCTTTGAGTTGCGGATTTTTCTCTGTGTTCTCTGTGGCTGGCTTTTGATGGAATCAACGACCGTAATCGTCTTCGCGAAAGCGCCGCGGCCGGGCGCGGTCAAGACGCGGCTTGTCCCGCTGCTCGGCGCGGGAGGCGCCGCGGCACTGCACGCGAAGCTCACCCGGCACACGCTCGATACCGTGCGCGCTGCCTCGCTTAAAAACGTGGAGTTGCACTGCGCGCCGGAAACAGACGACCCGTTCTTCCATGACTGCCAGGGCCATTACGGCGTGACCCTCCGGCCCCAGGTGGATGCCGATCTCGGCATGCGCATGCACTCCGCCTTCGAGCAGACGCTCTCGATGCACACCCGCGCGCTGATCGTCGGCATCGACTGCCCCGTCCTCACCGCGCGCCACCTGCAGCAGGCGGATAAAGCGCTGCACGACGGCGCCGACGCCGTATTCGCGCCGTGCGAGGACGGCGGTTACGCCCTCATCGGACTCACACGGACCACCCCGGAACTGTTCGAGGACATCGCCTGGGGCAGCGACCGCGTGATGGCCGAAACCCGCGCGCGACTGAAGCAACTCGGCTGGAACTGGCGCGAGCTGGAGACGTTGTGGGACGTGGACCGGCCGGAGGACTACCAGCGGCTCATGGATTCAGGACTGCTCGACACCCGCCGCGCGACGACATAGCTCACTCGACACTCGACACTCGACACTCGACACTCGACACTCGACACTCAGGTTAGA
>CAYSRR010000463.1:0-1516 GCA_964433375.1 uncultured Streptomycetaceae bacterium | reverse complement strand
CCGACGGCACGATGGTGGTCTGGCAGAACAACGCCGCAGCGGTGCGCGGCGATGCTCTGCTGCGCTGGACGCCGGAGGGCTACGTGTTTCCGGCGGCACGCCCGCGCAGCGGCGATGCCGATGTGCTGACGCCGCCGTCGATCGTCGGCGTGCTCCGCGAGGGCTACCGGCCGCGATGGCACGCGAGCGCGGTGAGAGGCGAAGACTAGCCGTTTCGCTTTACATGGAATCGCTCTTTCCACCCGTCATGCCCGGGCTTAGCCGTCCGAAGGACGGCGTCGTTTCGCTCGCCTATGTCCCGGGCGTCCCGCTTGGGAGGACATGGTGCGTCCCTCATCGAGATGGCCGGGACAAGCCCCGCCATGACGACGAATGTCTTGTCAAACAGGAGGCGCCCCTAGAACTCACATGCCGTCGCGGCCGACGGATCGAGCCGGAACATGCGGTCGTCGCTGCCGAGCTTCGCCTTCAGCAACGCGCCGAGGCTGCCCTTGCGGTCGCGCAGCATCACGGCGTCGCCGGCGCGCGTCAGGTAGAAGCTGCGCGTCACGTCCAGCCCGGTGTCGTGGGTGCAGGCGTAGCTGTAGTCGTCGGGCCAGCAGTTGGTGCGGGCCTCGAACTTGCGGCCGTCCTTCAGTTCAACGCGGAACGACAGATTATATTGCGGCGGCTCGTGCGGCTTGCCGCCGGCGGCCTTGAGGATCGCGATCCGGCGCACGCTCTGCTGCGGATGCTTCGCGAGGTGGGCGGCGTCATAGCTGCGCGACAGGCACATCGCGCCCTTGTCGGAGAAGCGCTCGCGCAGCGGCGCGCCGAGCTTCGTCCATACGGGCTTCTGCGCGTCCCGTAGCGCCGTGCACTGCGCCAGCGGCTGCGGATCCAGGCGGAACACCCTGTCGTCGGCGCCGGGGCTGATGACCAGCGGGTTCTCCGATTCCTCGTCGCTGGCGCCGCAGCCGCCGACCACGACGAAGCCCTCGTTCTGCACCAGCAAGGAGCGACCGGTGGGACGGGCCGAGAACGAGCCGCCGTCACAATCGATGCCGCACCGCATCGTGCCCTTGTCGTCGCGGCTGCAACTGAAGTGGTTGGAATACACGCCCTTGCGGCCGCGCACCCGCACGTAGGCCTCCAGCAGAATACTGCCGTATTGGCCGTCGGCCGAAAGCATATCTTCCTTCGACATCGGCTCGTTCTCGGAGCCGGCGTCGGGCGAAAAGTCGCGAAGCAGGTAGAAGCCGGTGACGCGCTGCTTCGGATGCCTGCGCAGGTGTGCGGCGTCATAGGTGCGTCCGAAGCATGCTTCGGTGCGCAGCGGCAGGTGATCCGGCAGCGGGGAGGTTCGAGGCTCCTCGGCTGCTGCGGGCGTTACAAGACCGCAGGTCAATCCGAGCAGCGTAGCCAGGATGAAGCGCGTGGCGGACATGGTGTCAGCCCTTCATCGCCGCCTTGATCGCCTCAAGCCCGGCGCCCGATTTCGCCGCGTCGATGATCTTCGCCTCTTTCGCAGCAAGCC
>CAYSRR010000462.1:0-1552 GCA_964433375.1 uncultured Streptomycetaceae bacterium | reverse complement strand
TCCGGCCCGATGCTGCGTGGCTCGGGCATCGAATGGGATCTGCGCAAGAAGCAACCGTACGAAGTCTACGATTTGCTCGACTTCGATATTCCGGTTGGCAAGAACGGCGACTGCTACGACCGCTATCTGGTGCGCGTGGAAGAAATGCGTCAGTCCAACCGCATCATCAAGCAATGCGTCGAGTGGCTGCGCAACAACCCGGGTCCGGTCATCATTGACAACCACAAGATTGCGCCGCCGCCGCGCGTGGACATGAAGTCCAACATGGAAGACCTGATTCATCACTTCAAGCTGTTTACCGAAGGCTTCCACGTGCCGCCGGGCGAAACCTATGCAGCGGTCGAGCATCCGAAGGGCGAATTCGGCATCTACCTGGTGTCGGACGGCGCCAACAAGCCGTATCGGCTCAAGATCCGCGCCCCGGGCTTCGCGCACCTCTCCGCCATGGACGAGATGGCGCGCGGCCACATGATCGCGGACGCGGTGGCGATCATCGGCACCATGGACATTGTTTTCGGCGAGGTGGACCGGTGAACGTCAGATCAACCGCCCACCGCAGTGGACGCAGAGGACGCCAAGGATCGCTGAGTCATGCTGATTTGTATGTCCACTGCGTCCTCCGCGTCCTCGGCGTTGAGAGGTTTACGAGGCGTCGGCGAGAGGCGGTGAGAACATGAACGCGCCCTCGGTTCCCACCACCGTGCTTTCTCCCGAAGCCCTCGCGAAGATCGACTGGGCGGTCGCCAAGTACCCGGCCGACCGCAAGGAGTCGGCGGTGATGGCGGCGCTTACCATCGCGCAGGACGAGAAGGGCTGGCTCTCGACCGAGACCATGGACTTCGTCGCGCATTACCTCGGCATGCCGCCGATCGCGGTCTACGAGGTCGCGTCGTTCTACACGATGTACGACCTCAAGCCCACGGGCAAATACAAGCTCACGATCTGCACCAACCTGCCGTGCGCGCTGCAGGGCGCGAACGTCGCGGCGCATCACCTCAGGCAGAAGCTCGGCATCGGCTTCAACGAGACCACCGCCGACGGCCGGTTCACGCTGAAGGAAGGCGAGTGCATGGGCGCCTGCGGCGACGCGCCGGTGGTGCTGGTGAACAACAAGCGCATGTGTTGCGCGATGGCGCCGGAAAAGATCGATGAACTGCTGAAGGAGTTCGGATAATGGGCCTGCCCGTACCCCCGTTCGCCACCGACCTCTTCGGTCCCGATGCGATCATCATGAAGGGGCTCGACGGCCTCAACTGGCGCCTGAAGGACTACGAGGCGCGCGGCGGCTATGCTGCGCTGAAGAAGATACTCGCCGGGAAAATAACGCCCGAGGCCATCATCGCCGAATTGAAGAAGTCCGCGCTGCGCGGGCGCGGCGGCGCGGGCTTTCCGACCGGGCTCAAGTGGAGCTTCATGCCGCGGCAGTACCCGGGCGCGAAGTACCTGGTGTGCAATTCCGACGAAGGCGAGCCGGGCACTTTCAAGGACCGCGATCTGATGCGCTACAACCCGCACAGCGTGATCGAGGGCATGATCATCGGCGGCTACGCGA
>CAYSRR010000461.1:0-1557 GCA_964433375.1 uncultured Streptomycetaceae bacterium | reverse complement strand
CGATCCTCGAAGCCGAATTCGGCAAGCCGGTACTGCTGAACATCACCTCGACCACGCGCACGGCGCTGGCCGCGGCGCCGCAGCCCCTGAAGGTCAAACCGGATGCGAAGTGGGGGAAGGTGATGGCGGGCTGCTAGGTTCCGGCACGCCCGACTTCCCCTGTCATCATTCCGGCGCAAGCCGGAATCCAGTCCCCGCTTTTAAAATGCGGCCGCGATTAATAAGATATAAATAAAATACTTGGACTGATCCTGATAAAACATAGCAACCCTGCGCTCAGCAGTGCCTAATTGCCCAACATACGCTTCCAGCGTATAGTACACCGCATGATCTTCGTGGAGCTTCCGCCATTCATCGCCTTTGCTGCCGAGTGGTGGAGTGATGAAGATCTGCGCCGCTTACAGAACGTTTTGCTCACCCAGCCGGATGCAGGCGATCTGATCCGGGGTGGCTCCGGCCTGCGCAAACTGCGATGGTCCGCACAGGGCCGCGGCAAGCGTGGTGGCGCACGAGTGATTTACTACTGGCATGTTCCGGGCGATTGCATATACCTGGCCTACACCAAGAATGAACGGGAAGATCTGACTCCCACTCAGATCAGGACACTGGCTGAACTGATGAAGGACATCAAGAATGGATAAACAGCATTTCGATCAACTGGTCAAAGGCGTCAAGGCGATGAAACGTCACATCGCAGGCAAATCCGTGCGCGGGGCCAGAGTGGCCGAACTTCCGGCCCCCGATGTGCGCACCATCCGTGAAGCTGCGAAGATCAGTCAAAGCCAGTTTGCACGCCTGATCGGCGTCAATCTGCGCACCCTGCAGAACTGGGAGCAGCGGCGCACCCGGCCTACCGGGCCGGCCAAGGCGTTGCTGAAAATCGTGGCTTCGAATCCCAAGGCGATTGAGGCGCTGCATGAATAGCCGGAAATAATCCGTTGGATATAGAGGGCCTGACTCCCCCTTTAACTCTGAGCGCCGCCTCGACTACGCTCACGGCACTCACCGCCGTGCCGCAGCCACCAAAGGTCAGGCCTGATTGCACACTGTCATTCCGGCGTACGCCGGAATCCAGGCTTTTCCCGCAAACAACACGTATCGTTGCTGGATGCCGGCTTCCACCGGCATAACGATCAGGTTTTGTCGGCCTGGCGGGAATTGACCACCTTGCCTGCGATCAGCCGCTCGACTTCCGTCTCGCTGTAACCCGCCGATTTCAGCACCTCCCGCGTGTGCTCGCCCACGTGCGGGATGTCGAGCCGGGTGCCGAAGCGCTGTCCGTTCATCTCCAGCGGCAGCACCGGCACTTTGGTTTTCACACCGTTGTTGAGCCGCACCGGCGCCAGCCCGCCCGAGGCGTTGAGGTGTTTGTCGTCGAACAAATCTTCCGGCTTGGCGATCGGCGCGAAGGGCAGGCCCAGTTTTTCGCAGCGGTCCATCAGCTCCTGCTTGCCCATGTTCGCGAAGATTTCGCTGACGACGGGCAGGATGCGCGGCCGCGCCTCGACGCGCTGCGGGTTGGTCTTCAGTTCGGGATCGTTGAGCAGGTCCGTCAGG
>CAYSRR010000460.1:0-1571 GCA_964433375.1 uncultured Streptomycetaceae bacterium | reverse complement strand
GCCGAAGCTAGGTTGTTCTGCCGTAAATGTCGTCGAACCGCACGATGTCGTCCTCGCCCACGTAGCTGCCGGTCTGGACTTCGATGATGACGAGGGGGCCGGTCCCGGGGTTGGTCAGCCGGTGCTTGTGGCCGGCCGGAATGAACGTGGACTCGTCGGGCTCGACGAGCAGTTCCTTCTCGCCGTTGACGACCTGCGCGCTACCGCTCACCACGACCCAGTGCTCGCTGCGGTGCCGGTGCATCTGCAGCGACAGCGAGGCGCCCGGCTTGACCTCGATGCGCTTGATCTTGAAGCCCTTGCCTTCTTCCAGCACGGTGTAGGTGCCCCACGGCCGGTGCACGGTGCGGTGGAGCTTGTGCGATTCGTGGCCCTGGGCCTTCAGCCCGGCGTAGAGGTTCTTGACGTCCTGGGCGCGGCCGCGGTCGGCGACGAGCAGCGCGTCCGGCGTGTCGATGATCATGAGGTTGTCCACGCCCAGCGCGCCGACCATGCGGCCTTCGCTGCGGATGTAGCTGTTGGAGACGTCGTGCAGCAGGGCTTCGCCCTCGACCCGGTTGCCGGCGGCATCGGGGCTCACCAGGGCGCCGAGGGAATTCCAGGAACCGACGTCGCTCCAGCCGATGTCGCACGGCACGACGGCGATCTCGCCGGATTTTTCCATCACCGCGTAGTCGATCGAGATCTCCGGCACGGTTTCGAACCGCTCCACGTCCAGCTCGACCACCGACAGGCCGTCGCCGCCGGTGACGCGCGAGCGCTCGAGGCAGGCGGTGACGCCGCCAAGGATGTCCGGGCAGTGCCTGCTCATCTCGCGCAGCATCGTGCCGGCGGTAAAGCAGAACATGCCGGCGTTCCAGAGATATTTTCCGGACTCGACGTAGGCGCGGGCCTTGTCGAGGGAGGGCTTCTCGACGAAGCGGACGACCCGGTTGCCGTCGTGCTCGATGTAGCCGTAGGCCGTTTCCGGCGCGTCGGCGCGGATGCCGAAGGTCGCGATCCTGCCGGCCTGCGCGAGGCCGATGGCCGCGTCGACCGCGGCTTCGAACGCCGATTGGTCGGAGATGAGGTGGTCCGCCGTGAGGACGAGCATCAGCGCGTCTTCGCCGTGGGCGGCGGCGACGCGTAGCGCCGCGGCGGCGATGGCTGGCGCCGTGTTGCGCCCGAACGGCTCGAGCACGAAGGTGTTGGCCAGGCCATTCCGTCCCGACTCCTGGTATTCGTCCCGGACCTTGAAGTACAGCCCGTGGTTGGTGACGGTGACGATCTCGGAGACCGACGGCAGCGCGGCCGCGCGCAGGTAAGATTTCTGCAGCAGGCTCAGCCCGTCGCTCATCCGGATGAACGACTTCGGGTGCATCTCGCGCGACACCGGCCACAGGCGCGAGCCCGCGCCGCCGCACAGTATGGTGGGAATCAGCTTCATCGAACTGGATGCTCGCGATGTTCTCTATAAGCCTGATTCGACAAGGCAATCAGGCATCGTGGGGAGCGCCATTCTAGCCCTTCGCGAGGAAATGGGGAATGGGGAATAGGGGCACGTGACGCGGCAGTGAAAAGACTTTGCTCTA
>CAYSRR010000459.1:0-1574 GCA_964433375.1 uncultured Streptomycetaceae bacterium | reverse complement strand
CTGCTGGCCGCGCTGGAGCAGCGGCAGTCCGACATCGACTGGTCGCCGGTGACGAAGTTCGCGTCGCGGTTCAGCATGCTGGGCGCGGAGCCCGCGACCGGCAAGTCGTCGGCCGTCTCGCCGCAACTGACACCGGGCCCCCGGCCGGAGGCGCCATGAGCCGCCTGCGGGTGCTCGTCGTGCACAACCGCTACCAGCTCGCGGGCGGCGAGGACGCCGTCGTCGATGCCGAGGTCGGGATGCTGCGCGGCAACGGGCACGTGGTAGAGACGTACCTGCGCGACAACCACGAGCTGCGTGACATCGGCGCGCTCGATGCCTTCTCGCAGGCGCTGTGGTCGCGCCGCACCTGGCGCGAAGTGTCGCGGCTCGTGGACGGCTTCCGGCCGGACGTGATCCACGCCCACAACACGTTCGCGCTGGTGTCGGCTTCGCTCTACTGGGCCGCCGCCCGCGCCGCGGTCCCGGTGGTGCAGACGCTCCACAACTTCCGCCTGCTGTGCGTGCAGGCGATGTTCCTGCGCGAAGGAAGGGTGTGCGAGGACTGCCTGGGGCGGGCGCCGTGGCCGGGGGTCGTGCGCAAGTGCTACCGCAATTCCGGGCTGCAATCGGCCGCGCTCGCGACGATGCTCGGCATGCACCGCACCCTCGGCACCTACCGCCAGAAGGTGGCGCGCTACATCGCGCTCACCGATTTCTGCCGGGCGAAATTCATCGAGGGCGGCCTGCCCGCGTCGCGCATCGCGGTCAAGCCCAATTTCGTGGACCTCGCGCGCCCCGCGGAGGCCGCGCGCCGCGGCGGGCTGTTCGTCGGGCGGCTGGCGCCGGAGAAGGGCGTCGGCGTGCTGATCGAAGCGCTGCGCGCGCTGCCCGGCGTCACGATCGACGTCATCGGCGACGGTCCCGAGCTGCCGAAGGTGTCGGCCCACCCGCAACTCGATGCGTTGGGGTGGCTCGCGCCGGATGGGGTGCAGGAGCGGATGCGGCGGGCGGCCTACCTCGTCATGCCGAGCATCTGGTACGAGAATTTTCCCCGCACGCTTGTCGAGGCGTACGCCAGCGGCCTGCCGGTGATCGCCAGCCGGCTCGGCGCCATGGCGGAGCTGGTGGACCACGGCCGCACCGGCCTGCTGTTCGAGCCGGGAGACGCGTCCGACCTCGCGCGGCACCTGGCGTGGGCCGAGGCGTTTCCCGGGAAGATGCGCGCGATGGGCGAGCGCGCACGCGAAATCTACGAGAAGCGCTTTACCCAGGAGAAAAACTACGCGCAGCTGATGGCGATCTACCGCGACGCGCTCTCCGGGGGGCGGGTCGAGGCCGCGGGCTAGCCATGGTTTCCGGCCACGACAGGGCGGGCGCGAGCGTGCTGGGATCGCACATCGACGCCGTCGGCTGGGGCGACTGCCTGGACCGGATCTTCGCCTGGGCCGTGCGGCACGAGTCGCGTTACGTGTGCATGTGCAACGTACATTCCGTGGTGACCGCGCGCCGCGACCGGGCGTTCGGGGAAGTCATCAATTCGGCCGACCTGGCGCCGCCCGGCGGCGCGCCGGTGGCCTGGCGCCTGCGCGCGC
>CAYSRR010000458.1:474-1576 GCA_964433375.1 uncultured Streptomycetaceae bacterium | reverse complement strand
TACATCAGCCTGCCGGAGCGGCCGGGGATCGGGTTCGAGGGGCAGAATGCGCTGTATGCGGTGATGAAAGATCTGGTTAATTAGCCGCCGATGAACGCCGATTCACGCCGATAACTTCAAGAAAAAATAGACAGGATTAACAAGATTTACAAGATTGAAACCAACCCCCATCACTCACAAACGAAAACCGCCAGGCACACCAAGACTACTGAGGCATAGCTTGGTTATCGGCGTGTATCGGCGTGTATCGGCGTTCATCGGCGGCTTAATCCGGCCTCGGCAAGTCGCTTTTCTGCCAAAATCACGTCCGAACCGGTAACGGACTACGTACATGACGATACAAACGACGGGAAAAATGCCCGCTGCGGATGACGCTGTGTTGCTCGAGCGCCTGCGCGCGGCGGCCGAACTGCTCGAGTCGGTCGCCGACGACCGGCAGGTGCTCGACCGGCTGCCCGAGGCGGACCGCGAGCGGCTGCACCAGGCGGTGGCGCGGGTCTACCACCCCGATCCCGTCGCGCGCCGCCGGAGGATGAAGGCCGCCGAGCGCGAGCGCAGGAAAGCGGAAGTCCGGCGCGAGGAGGCCGTGCTCCACGCGACGGGGATACGGGCGTTGCGCCGGCGGCCGGTGTTCACCACGCCCAACGTCTTTCCGCCCAGGGGCTTCGAGCCGCGGGACGTCGACCGGGACGAGACGGTGCAGCGGGAAGCGGTCGAGCCGCAGCATTGCTACGTCTGCAAGCAGAAGTACTCGGTCATCCACCACTTCTACGACCAGTTGTGCCCATCGTGCGCGGAGTTGAACTTCAGCAAGCGCACCGAGCTGGCCGACTTGAAGGGGCGGGTGGCGTTGCTCACCGGCGGGCGCGTGAAGATCGGCTACCAGGCCGGCATCAAGCTGCTGCGCGCGGGCGCGCATCTCATCGTTACCACCCGTTTCCCCCGCGACTCGGCGCAGCGCTACGCGCGGGAACCGGATTTCGGCGAGTGGGGGCATCGCCTCGAAATCTTCGGCCTCGATCTGCGCCACACGCCCAGCGTGGAGGCGTTTTGCCGGGAGCTGGTCGCGACCCGCGAGCGGCTCGATTTCATCGTCAACAAC
>CAYSRR010000458.1:0-464 GCA_964433375.1 uncultured Streptomycetaceae bacterium | reverse complement strand
GCGTGCCAGACGGTGCGCCGCCCGCCGGATTTCTACGCGCACATGATGGCGGGAGAGACGGCGGCGCTGAAGGACATGCCGGAGCACGTGCGCAGGCTCGTGGGCAGCTATGAAGGCTTGCGCGGCTATCGCATGCTGCCCGAGGGCGGCACGGCGGTGGCCCCTGCCGCCGCCGCCGGGCTGGCGGGCCTGGCTCGGGCCGCCGAACTGTCCCAGGTGCCCCTGCTGCCGGACGAGCTGCTGGCGCAGAAGGACCTGTTTCCCGAGGGACGCCTCGACCAGGACCTGCAGCAGGTCGACCTGCGCGGGCGCAACTCGTGGCGGATGCTGCTGGACGAAGTGCCGTCGGTCGAACTGCTGGAGGTGCAGCTCGTCAATGCCGTCGCGCCGTTCATCCTCAACGCGCGCCTGAAGCCGCTGATGCTGCGCACGCCGGGACGCGAGAAGCACATCGTCAACGTGTC
>CAYSRR010000457.1:0-1595 GCA_964433375.1 uncultured Streptomycetaceae bacterium | reverse complement strand
ACCAGCTCGACTTTGTCGAACTGGTGCTGGCGGATCATGCCGCGCGTGTCCTTGCCGTACGACCCCGCTTCCGCCCGGAAACAGGGCGTGTGGCACACGAATTTCATCGGCAGGTCGGCCAGCGGGAGTATGGCGTCGCGAACGATGTTGGTGACCGGGACTTCCGCCGTCGGGATGAGGTACAGACTGGCGTCATGCCCGTCCTGCGACAACCTCGGTATCCTGAACAGGTCTTCCTCGAATTTGGGCAGTTGCCCGGTGCCGCGCATGCTGTCCGCGTTGACGAGATACGGCGCGTAGACCTCGGTATAGCCGTGATCGCGCGTATGGACGTCGAGCATGAACTGGGCGATCGCGCGATGCAGCCGCGCCAGTTGCCCTTTCATCAGGACGAAGCGCGCGCCGCTGATCCTGCTGGCCGCGTCGAAATCCATCCCCAGGGCGGCGCCGACGTCGACGTGATCCTTCACCGGGAAGTCGAAGGCGCGTGGTGCCCCAATCTTGCGAACCTCCGGGTTGTCTTCCGCCGACTTTCCGGCGGGCACGCTGGCGTGCGGCACGTTGGGCACCTGGAGAAGAAAGGCTTCCAGGTCTCCCTGTATGCGCTGCAGGTCGTGCTCCAAGGCCTTCAGCCGCTCCGCGTCGGCGTTGACCTGCGCCATGAGCGCGGAGGCATCTTCCCCCTTCGCCTTCATCTGGCCGACCTGCTTCGAGAGCTGGTTGCGCTTGGCCTGCAGCTCCTGGGTCTCGGTCTGTACTTTCTTGCGGTTCGCCTCGAGCGTCTCGAACGAAGCGGCGTCGAGCGCATAGCCCCGGTCGGCGAGGCGCTTTGTCACGCCGGCGAGATCGCCGCGCAGGAGCTGCACATCAAGCATGGGAAGGATGTTGCATGGTGTGTTCGCCGGTCATTATCTCGGAGTTTGGCGGGCGCCGCCAGAGCTTGACACGCCCGCGTTTTGAACCGGTCGAGGCAGCCGGCGCCAGGACCCGGCGGCGGTGCTTATTTCTTCTTGTGTCCTGCCTCGGCGTCGAGCTGGCGCAACCGTTCGAGGTGTTCCTTGATGCGGGCTTCCAGCCCCTGCCCGGTGGGACGGTAGAACTCCGGCTTCTTCATGCCCTCGGGAAAATAATTCTCCCCCGCCGCATAGGCATCCGGCTCGTCGTGCGCGTAGCGATAATCGCGGCCATAACCGAGGTTTTTCATGAGGCGGGTGGGCGCGTTGCGCAGGTGATGGGGCACCGGCCGCGTCGTGTCGTTGCGGACCCATTCCCGCGCCGCGCTGAACGCCTTGTAGGCCGCGTTGCTCTTGGGAGCGATGGCCATGTACAGCACCGCCTCGGCGAACGCCAGCTCGCCTTCCGGCGAGCCCAGCCGCTCGTAGGTTTCGCACGCGTCCAGCGCGATGCGCAGCGCGCGGGGGTCGGCCAGCCCGACGTCCTCCGAGGCCATGCGCACCAGCCGCCGGCCGACGTAGAGGGGGTCGGCGCCGCCGTCGAGCATGCGGGTGAGCCAGTACAGCGACGCATCCGGGTCGGAGCCGCGCACCGACTTGTGCAGCGCCGAGATCTGGTCGTAGAACTGCTCGCCGCCCTTG
>CAYSRR010000456.1:0-1598 GCA_964433375.1 uncultured Streptomycetaceae bacterium | reverse complement strand
ACAGGTTGCTGCCCCAGCGCAGCGTGCCGGTGCGCAGCATCTGCGACGAATCGCTCTTCCACGTGTACTGGTCGCGGTCGAAGCGCGCGAGGCTGCCCACCAGGAACACCACCATGCACAGGTAGGGATAGAAGCTGAACAGGAAGATGTGCAGATAGGATTCGAAGGCATTCATGCGGCTGCTCCCGTTTTGGCGTTCCTGCGCACCAGGTGGATGGGTTGCGGCTGGCCGGGCTTCGCCTGCCCCTGCGACGAGCAGCCGTCGAACACGGGCGGCTCGACCCAGGATTCATCGAGCGGCGGCTCATCGGCGAGCTTCACGGCCTGCGCTTTTTCGCCCGCCAGCTCCAGCAGTGCGCCGAGCACGCTGGCATACGCGCTTTCGCGCTGCTGCAATGCGCTGAACAGCACATTCAGGATGTGCGCCATTTCGCCCAGGAAAGCGCGCGCCTCGCGCGGCGGCTGGGTGGAAACGAATTCCAGCACGGCGGGCAGGTAGTCCGGCAGCTCGTCCGGCGCCAGGTACAGCCCCGCCTTTTCGTAGGTCTGCGCGAGATCGATCATCGCCGGGCCGCGATCGCGCGAGTCTCCATGCACGTGCTCGAACAGGTGCAGCGACGTGGCGCGGCCGCTGTCGAACAGTTGCACGTAATTGGCTTCGGTCTCGAGGGGATCGGCGCCCGCGAGGGCCTCGATCAATGCCTCGAGCTCGGCCAGGCGGGAAGCGGACAGCGCGCCTTCGTTCCGAAGGATTTCGCGCATCTCCGGCAGGTGCCCGCGCATGTCCGCGCCCGGATAGTTCAGCAGGGCGGACAGCACGCGCAGGCTGCGGGAAGCCGGAACAGGACTTGAAATTCCCAGCATGATCAGACCTCCAGCTTGACGGGAATGGTGCGCTTCTTCTCGCTGCCGAAAAGGCTGGTCTCGCCGGCGCCTTCCGAGCAGCCGTTGCCGAAGGAAAAGCCGCAGCTGCCGCGCACGTTGAACGTGTTCTCGGCGTATTCGCGGTGCGTGCTCGGGATCACGAAGCGGTCCTCGTAATTGGCGATCGCCATCACGCGGTACATGTCCTCCACTTCGTCCCGGGTAATGCCCACCTGCTCCAGCACGGCGGTGTTGATGCGCTGCTCGACGTGCTTGTCACGCTGGTAGGCGCGCATGGCGAGCATGCGTTCCAGCGCGCGCACCACCGGCGCCGTATCACCGGCGGTGAGCAGGTTCGCCAGGTACTTGACGGGGATGCGCAACTGGTTGACGTCCGGGATCTGGCCGTTGGCGCCGACGTGACCGGCATTGGCCGCGGCGCTGATCGGCGACAGCGGCGGCACGTACCAGACCATGGGCAGCGTGCGGTACTCCGGGTGCAGCGGCAGCGCCACTTTCCACTCCACCGCCATCTTGTAGACCGGGCTGTTGCGCGCCGCCTCCATCCACGCGTCGGGTATGCCGTCCTTGCGCGCCTGCTCGATCACTTCCCGCGCGTTCGGGTCGAGGAAGATGCCGAGCTGGGCGTGGTACAGGTCGCGGTCGTGCTCGACGCTGGCCGCCGCCTGGATGCGGTCGGCGTCGTAAAGGAGCACGCCCAGGTAGCGGATGCG
>CAYSRR010000455.1:1393-1616 GCA_964433375.1 uncultured Streptomycetaceae bacterium | reverse complement strand
CCATCTGCCAGAAGTTGTCGGACTGGTATTTCTGCCCGCCCGGCTTGTCGCCGATGCGCACGATGCGGTCGCGCTGGACCTTGATGTCGTCGGCCCAGATGCCGTAGGCCTCGTCGTCGGTGTGGTACACCGTGACCCACAGCCTGTCCGCCGGCAGCTTGTAGACGGCGGTGAGCAGCTCCCAGGCGTAGCGGATCGCGTCCTTCTTGAAGTAGTCACCGAA
>CAYSRR010000455.1:0-1383 GCA_964433375.1 uncultured Streptomycetaceae bacterium | reverse complement strand
AAAAATTGCCCAGCATCTCGAAGAAGGTGTGGTGGCGCGCGGTGTAGCCCACGTTCTCGAGATCGTTGTGCTTGCCGCCGGCGCGCACGCTGCGCTGCGCCGTGGTGGCGCGGGTATAGGCGCGCTTCTCCTTGCCGAGGAACACGTCCTTGAACTGCACCATGCCCGAGTTGGTGAAGAGCAGCGTGGGATCGTTGGCCGGCACCAGCGGGCTCGACGCGACGATCGCGTGGCCCTTGCCGGCGAAGTAATCGAGGAACTGTCTGCGAATCTCGCTGCTTTTCATGATTTGTCCGTCAATCGACCTTTACCGCAGGCGCTGCGTTTCTTCCACGCGCAGCGCAACTCGTGACCGCAGCGTCAACCTTCATTGCTCGTCCCTGGCGTTGATCACTTTCATGACGACGTCCATGTCGAATCCCCGCCCTTGCAGGAACCGCGCCTGCTTCGCCCGATCGGCGGGGGTCCGCGCGATGCGGCCGCCAAATTTCCTGCGCCAGACCTCGCGCGCCGCGTCCACCTCGCCTTCCTTCAGGCCGGACATCGCCGCCTCGACCGCCTCGCCGGAAACGCCCTTCGCCCGCAGGTCGCGCTCGATGCGCCGCGCCCCGTAGCGGGAGCGCCGCGCGTGCACGACCTGCTCCACCACGCGCTTCTCGGACAGCCAGCCGCGCCGCTCGAAGTCGTCGAGCACGCTCTCCAGCTCGGCGGGGTCTTCCGCGTGCTCGGCCAGCTTGCGGGTCAGCTCCGCCCGCGTGTGCTCGCGACGCGCGAGCAGTTTGAGCACTCGCGAACCGAGACTCTCAGGCACGAGCGCGAAGGATGAAAGCCGGCTCCCGCGCCGCGGGAGCCGGGATAAACCCGCACTTCTGCCTTCCGCCTTCCGCCTTCATCCTTGCCTCTAGTGCGCCGCCCGCTTCGCCTTCGGCTCGGGCTTGGCTTCCGCCTCGGCTTCCTTCGCCTCGGGCGTGCCGGGCACGCCCACCGCGGCGCGGATACGGCCCTCGATCTCCTGGGCAATACTGGGATTCTGCTTCAGGTGCTCGCGGGTGTTGTCTTTGCCCTGCCCGAGGCGCTCCTTGTTGTAGCTGTAGAAAGCGCCGGACTTCTCGATGATGTTGTGCAGCACGCCCAGCTCGATGATCTCGCCCTCGCGCGAGATGCCCTCGCCATAGAGGATGTCGAACTCGGCGTTGCGGAACGGCGGCGCGACCTTGTTCTTCACGACCTTGGCGCGGGTCTCGGATCCGATCACTTCGTCGCCCTTCTTGATCGCGCCGATGCGGCGGATGTCGATGCGCACCGAGGCGTAGAACTTGAGCGCGTTACCGCCGGTGGTGGTCTCGGGGTTGCCGAACATGACGCCGATCTTCATGCGGATCT
>CAYSRR010000454.1:0-1616 GCA_964433375.1 uncultured Streptomycetaceae bacterium | reverse complement strand
CAGAAGTCGATGTCGAAGTCCGGCATCGACACGCGCTCGGGGTTGAGGAAGCGCTCGAACAGCAGGTCGAAGCGCAGCGGATCGAGATCGGTGATGCCGAGCGAATACACCACCAGCGAGCCGGCGCCGGAACCGCGCCCGGGCCCGACGGGAACGCCGTTGTTCTTCGCCCAGTTGATGAAGTCGGCGACGATGAGAAAGTAGCCCGGGAAGCCCATCTGCTGGATGGTCCTGATTTCGAACTCCAGGCGCTCGCGGTAGCGCGGCAGGTTCTGCGCGCGCTGCGCGGCGTCCGGGTAGAGCCGCGCCATGCGCTCTTCCAGCCCGGCGCCGGCGCGGTCGCGCAGGTAGTCGTCGAGGCTGACGTTTGCCGGCGTCTGGAACAGCGGCAGGCGCGGCTTGCCCAGCTCGATCGTGAAATTGCAGCGCTTCGCGATCTCCACGCTGTTGGCGAGCGCCTGCGGGATGTCGCGGAACGCCTCGGCCATCTCGGCCTGTGACTTGAAGTACTGCTCCGGACTGTACACCTTCGGCCGGCGCTGGTCGGAAAGCGTGTAGCCCTGGGAGATGCACACGCGCGCCTCGTGCGCGCGGTAGTCGTCGCGCTTCACGAACTGAACCGGGTGCGTCGCCACCACCGGCAGCTTCGCTTTCGAGGCAAGCGCGAGCGCGCGCTGCACGTAGGTCTCGACCGGCACGCCCGCCGCCCCCATCACCGCGGCGTTCTTGCCCAGTCGCTGCAATTCGATGTAGTAACGGCCCGGGAAGAGCTTGCCCCACTCCCCCGCCAGGCGCTGCGCCTGCGCGCGGTTGTCGGTCACCAGCGCCTGGCCGACGTCGCCGTGGTGCGCCCCGGAGAGCGCGATCAGACCCTCGGTCCCGCCCTCGGCGAACCAGCCCTTCTTCAGCTCGGGGCGACCGCGGTACTGATTGGTGCGGTAGGCGCGGGTCAGGATCTCGGACAGCCGCAGGTAACCGGCCCGCGACTGGCACAGCAGCAGCATGCGGTAGGGCTTGTCGCGGTCGGCCTCGTTCTCGAGCCAGAGATCGCAGCCGATGACGGGCTTCACGCCCTTCTCCCGCGCTTCCTTGTAGAACTTGACCAGGCCGAAGACGTTGGAGAGATCCGTCAGCGCCAGCGCCGGCATGCCGTCGTCCGCCGCTGCCTCGACCGCCTCCTCGATGCGGACGATGCCGTCCACGATCGAGTATTCGCTGTGCAGTCGAAGGTGGATGAACGATGGCGCGGGCATGGCCGTATTTTACGGCCCGCGCGGCGGGCCTGAGAAGCGTGATTCGTGATCGGTGATTCGTGATTCGTTGCTGAACGGCGCATTCCACGCCCGAATCCTGCTAACATCCGGCCCCTTATGAAACCCAGCCGCTCCGAATATCACGACGTCCGCGGCCTGCGCTACCACGTGCGCACCTGGGGCGACCCGGGCGCGCCCGCGCTGTTTCTGCTGCACGGCTGGATGGACGTGTCGGCGTCGTTCCAGTTCCTGGTGGACGCTTTCTCGCGCGAGTGGCGCATCGTCGCGCCGGACTGGCGCGGCTTCGGCCTGACCGAGTGGACGCACGAGCCCGGCTACTGGTTTCCCGACTACTACGCCGAC
>CAYSRR010000453.1:0-1639 GCA_964433375.1 uncultured Streptomycetaceae bacterium | reverse complement strand
TCAGCGTCAGCGCCAGCATCGCCTCGCAGATCGGCGTCGCGCGGATGCCGACGCACGGGTCGTGACGGCCGTGGGTCTCGATCACGGTCGGCTTGCCCGCCGCGTCGATCGTGCGGCGCGGCAGGCGGATGCTGGAAGTAGGCTTGATCGCCACGCGCACGACGATGTTCTGCCCGGTGGAGATGCCGCCGAGGATGCCGCCAGCGTTGTTCGACAGGAAGCCTTCCGGCGTCATTTCGTCGGAATGCTCGGTGCCCTTCTGCTCCACCGCGCGGAAACCGGCGCCGATCTCGACGCCTTTCACCGCGTTGATGCTCATCATGTTGTAGGCGAGATCGGCATCGAGCTTGTCGTATACCGGCTCGCCCCAGCCCACCGGCACGTTCTGCGCCACGGTGGCGATCAGCGCGCCGCAGGAGTCCCCGGACTTGCGCAGCCTGTCCATGAATTCCTCGAGCTGCGGCACGATCTCCGCGTTGGCGACGAAGAAGGGATTCTCGTGCACGTCGTCCCAGGACCGGAACGGCACCGCCATCGGCCCCAGCTGGACCATGTGGCCGCGCACGACGATCCCGTATTTCCGGTGCAGCCATTTCTTCGCGATCGCCGCCGCCGCCACGCGCACCGCGGTCTCGCGCGCGGACTGCCGCCCGCCGCCGCGGTAGTCGCGGATGCCGTACTTCTGCAGGTAGGTGTAATCCGCATGCCCCGGCCGGAACATGTCCTTGATCTTCGAGTAGTCCCGGCTCTTCGCGTCGGTGTTGCGGATCAGCAGCGCGATCGGCGTGCCGGTCGTCCTGCCCTCGAACACGCCGGAGAGGATTTCGACGGTGTCTTCCTCGCGCCGCTGCGTGACGTGGCGCGACGTGCCCGGCTTGCGGCGGTCGAGCTCGGGCTGAATGTCCGCTTCGGACAATTCCATCCCGGGCGGGCAGCCGTCCACCACGCAGCCGATCGCGGGCCCGTGGCTCTCCCCGAAGGAGGTCACGCAGAAGAGCGTTCCTATAGTGTTGCCCGACATCGCCGCGTCACCCAGTCATGCTCGAAAATGGTCAAAACTCGATTAAATTCAATGGGAAGTTTAACATACGCCGATGGCGGACGAACCCGATCCCGGCAAACTGAAGGGCCCCGGCGGCCTGAACATGCGCGAGTTGCACGAACTCGTGAAGAAGAGCCACGCGCGCGACCAGGCGGGGCGACAGCACAACAAGCTCGCTCAGCCGCAGAACCGCTGGCAGCGCCTGGTGCGCTACGTCTGGGACAAGAATCGCGGCCGGGGCTGACGGCCGCGATTCCTGAGATTGCTCAAGAACGGCCCAGCGCCGCCTTCAAAAATTCCACGCCCCACGCGACGCCGAAGCCGTTGATGTCGGTCGCGACCGCGCCGAGCCCGCCTTTGCACTTCGCGGAAGACAGGTCCACGTGCAGCCACGGGCGGCCGTCGGTGAAGCGCTTGAGCAGCAGCGCCGCGAGGATATGGTCGGCGCCACCGTCCATCGTGCATTGCTTCACGTCCGCGACTTCGCTCTCCAGCGCTTCGTCGTAGTCCGCGTCCATGGGAAACGCGCACACCCGCTCGCCGGTGGCCCCGCCCGCCGCCACCGCGCGGCGCGCGAGATCCGGCGCCGTCGCGAAA
>CAYSRR010000452.1:0-1640 GCA_964433375.1 uncultured Streptomycetaceae bacterium | reverse complement strand
CTCGGCGATCGCCATGAACAGGTTGTTGAAGATTTCCAGCATCACCGGTTCGGCCTTCGTGCCGACGGCGGTGCGCGCTGGGCGCGGCACGCTGCGCTCGAGCACGAGGTGATTGAGCGGAGTCACCCGCGCCCGCCATTGCGGCTCGATCACGGTGGTGGCGTTGGTATCGGAGATGATGGCGGGGCCATCGATCGAGTCTCCCGGGCGCAGGGCTTCACGGAGATACACCGGTGCCGGGCGCGTGCGCCCACCGCTGAACAGTTGCGCCCGGCGTTCCGGTTGCGCGGGGCCGGCGCGCGGCGGCAGGTCGGCGAACGTCTCGCGCGCCGGCGCGGTACTGCCGCTGGCTTCGACCGAGACCGCTTCCATTACCAGCGCGCGGCCGGGCATGAGGAAGCTGAAGCGCTGGCGATACGCCGCTTCGAACTCCCGCAGCATCCCGTCCGGAGTCCCGAAGTCCACGATGACAGCCGTGTCGGTGCCGTCGTAGCGCAGGTGGGCGCGGCGGGCGATCTCGATGCGGTCCGCCGGTACCCCCTGGCGGGCGACTTCGTCGCGGGCGGTCGCTTCGAGGTCGGAGAGGACGCTCTCGATCTGCGCCATCGAGCCGGCCTCCATGCGCAATTCGACCGACCGCTCGCGCATCGCGCTGATGTCGGCGAGACCCATGCCGTAAGCGGACAGCACGCCCGCGTAGGGGTGGATGTACACGCGCGGCATCGCGAGCGCGTCGGCCACCAGGCAGGCGTGCTGGCCGGCCGCGCCGCCGAAGCAGCACAGGGTGTAGGCGGTGACGTCGCGCCCGCGCTCGATCGAGATCTTCTTGATGGCGTTCGCCATGTTGTCCACGGCCACCCGCACGAAGCCCTCGGCGATTTCCTCGGGCGAGCGCGCTTCACCGGTGTCCCTGCGCATCTGGTCTGCCAGCTCAATAAATTTTTCCCGCACGCGCGCCAGGTCGAGGGGCTCATTTCCCGCGCTTCCAAACGCGTGCGGGAAAAATTCAGGCTGCAGTTTTCCGAGAAGAACATTCGCATCGGTGACGGTCAGCGGCCCGCCCTGGCGGTAGCACGCCGGGCCGGGGTTCGCGCCGGCGGAATCGGGACCGACCCGCAGGCGCGCGCCGTCGAAGCGCAGGATCGAGCCGCCGCCGGCCGCGACCGTGTGGATCGCCATCATCGGCGCGCGCAGCCGCACGCCCGCCACCAGGTTGTCGAACGAGCGCTCGAACGGGCCGTGGCAGTGCGACACGTCGGTCGAGGTGCCGCCCATGTCGAAGCCGATAATGCGGTCGAAGCCGGCCGCGGCCGCCGTGCGGGTCATCCCGACCACGCCGCCGGCGGGCCCGGAGAGCACGCTGTCCTTGCCCTGGAACAGGGCCGCGTCGGTGAGGCCGCCGTTCGATTGCATGAACTGGAGCCGCACTCCGGGCAGTTCTCCCGCGATGCGCTCGACGTAGCGCCGCAGCAGGGGCGAGAGGTAAGCGTCCGCGACGGTGGTGTCGCCGCGCGCGACCAGTTTCATGAGCGGGCTGACCTCGTGCGAGACCGAGACCTGGCTGAAGCCCGCCGCGCGCGCGAGGGCGGCGAGGCGCTGCTCGTGGACGGGGTAGCGGTAGCCGTGCATCAGCACGATCG
>CAYSRR010000451.1:0-1656 GCA_964433375.1 uncultured Streptomycetaceae bacterium | reverse complement strand
GAAGCCGATGCGCGTCAGGAACATCTTCATCTGCTCGGGCGTGGTGTTCTGCGCTTCGTCGAGGATGACGAAGGAATGGTTGAGCGTGCGCCCGCGCATGAAGGCGAGCGGCGCGATCTCGATCGCGCTGCGATCGAACAGCTTGGCCACCTTGTCGAAGCCCATCAGGTCGTAGAGCGCGTCGTAGAGCGGGCGCAGGTAGGGATCGACCTTGGCCGCCATGTCGCCGGGCAGGAAACCCAGGCGCTCGCCGGCTTCCACCGCCGGGCGCACCAGCACGATGCGTTTCACCGCCTCGCGCTCGAGCGCGTCGACCGCGCAGGCCACCGCGAGATAAGTCTTGCCGGTGCCGGCCGGCCCGATGCTGAACGTGAGGTCGTGGGACAGGATGTTCTGCAGGTACTGGACCTGGCGCGGAGTGCGCCCGTGCAGGTCCGGGCGCCGCGTGACCAGCGTCGGGCTGCCTTCCGGCGCCTTGGACTTGCGCGGTCCCGCGGCTTCGATCAGGCCGAGCTGCACGTCCTCGAGCGACAGCTCGTTCCGGGCGCGCTCGTAGAACGACTGCAGCACCTGCGCCGCGATCCTGGCCTGGGCGGGCTTGCCGGTGACCGCGAAACGCTCGCCGCGGCGCGCGATGCTGACGTCGAGCGCGGTCTCGATCTGCCGCAGGTTCTCGTCGAGCGCGCCGCACAGGTTGGCGAGCCGCTGGTTGTCGACCGGGCTGAAAGCGAGTTCGACGGGCTTCAAGCGTGTGCCAGCACGACTTCCCCACGCAAGGAATGGGAAAGCGCGGCGGTAATGGTGACATCGACGAACCGGCCGATGAGGCGCCCGGGCCCCGCGAAATTGACCGTGCGGTTGTTGGCGGTGCGGCCGCGGAGCTCGGCGGCGTTTTTCCTGGACCCGCCTTCGACCAGCACGCTCTGGCGCGAACCGACCATGTCGCGGGAGATGGCCTGGGCCTGCCGGTCTATCTTCGCCTGCAGCCGCTGCAGCCGCGCGAGCTTGACCTCGTGCGGCGTGTCATCCCGCAGCTCCGCCGCCGGCGTGCCGGGACGGCGGCTGTACAGGAAGCTGAAGCTCGCGTCGAAACCGGCTTCCCCGATCAGCTTCATCGTCGCCTCGAAATCAGCCTCGGTTTCGCCCGGGAAGCCGACGATGAAGTCCGAGGAGATCGAGATGTCGGGGCGAGCCGCGCGCAGCCGGCGCACGATGGACTTGTACTCGATCGAGGTGTAGCCGCGCTTCATCGCCGCCAGCACGCGGTCGGACCCCGACTGCACCGGCAGGTGCACGTGCGGCGCGAGCTGCGGGATGGCGGCATGGGCTTCGATGAGGCGCTGGGTGAATTCCCGGGGATGGGAAGTGGTATAGCGTATCCGTCCGACGCCCGGAACGGCCGCGACGTACTCGAGCAGCATGGCGAAATCGGCGGTTTCGCCGCCGGGCGTGGCGCCGCGATAGGCGTTCACGTTCTGGCCGAGGAGGGTGATTTCCCTGACACCCTGCTGCGCGAGCTCGGCGACTTCGGCGAGCGTGTCCTCGAAGGGGCGCGAGACTTCCTCGCCGCGGGTGTAGGGCACGACGCAGAAGCCGCAGTACTTGCTGCAGCCTTCCATGATCGAAACGAAAGCGGTCGCGCCCTCGGCGCGGGCG
>CAYSRR010000450.1:0-1671 GCA_964433375.1 uncultured Streptomycetaceae bacterium | reverse complement strand
CTTCGGCGTGTCCACCCCCGGGCAGGTCGCGGCCGTATGCGCGCTGTGCGACGGCGCGGTGGTGGGCAGCGCGCTGGTGCGCCGCACGCTCGAGGACAAGCCTTGGCCGGCACTGCGCGCGGAGCTGGAAACCTTGGCGAAGGCGCTCATTGCTCCGTCGAAGACCATAGGGGTTCCGGCGAAGGAGGCCGTATAATGCATGTGCCGCAACCCGAAAGCCTGGACGACTGGCGCGCCCGCATCGACACGCTGAACGCGCAGCTCGTCAAGCTGCTGAACGAGCGCGCGCGCTGCGCGGAGCAGATCGTCGCGTTCAAGGAGCGCGCAGGCTTGCCCATCTTCGACTCGCAACGTGAAAAGGCCGTGCTGGATACGGTGGCCGCGCAAAATCTCGGCCCGCTCTCGGACGAAGCCCTGCACCGCATTTTCAACTGCATCATGGAAGAGCATCGTTTGTTGCAGGAGCAGCGGAAAAAGGAAGGCGCGGCGTGAGCGCGCCCTCGTCGTCACCCAAAACCTTGACCATCGTCGGTCTCGGGCTGCTCGGCGCCTCGTTGGCCGAAGCCGTGCGCAAGCGTCACCCCGACTGGAAGATCATCGGCGTGTCGGCGGAAAAAACCGTGCGCGAGGCGCTGGCGGCGAAGGTGATCGACGAAGGGTTCGCCTACGGCGAAATCCGCGCGGCGCTCAAGGACTGCGACTTCGGATTCCTGTGCCTTCCCATCGACCGTATTCTGGAGTTGTTGAAGGCGTGGGCGGCGGAGCCTCTGGCGCTCAAGCCCGGCGCGATTCTCTCGGACGTGGGCAGCACCAAGGTCGAGATCTGCGCGGCGGCCCGCAAGGCGTTCCCGGCTGATTCCGCCGTGGCGGGAGCCTTCATCGGCTCGCACCCCATGGCGGGCTCCGAAAAGACGGGCCTCTCCGCGCGCGCCGCGCACCTGTTCGAAACCGCCGCGTGGATCGTCTGCCCCGACAAGGATGCCGACCTTGAACGCGTGTCCGCGCTGGAGCATTTCATCGACGAACTGGGCGCGCGCGTACTGCGCTTCTCGCCCGCGCGTCACGACGCCATGGTCGCGCAGGTCTCGCACCTTCCGCAGCTCGTCGCCACCGCGCTGGCGGCGCACGTCTCCGCCGTCGACGCCCCCGATGAAACCCTTCAGGTGGCCGGCGCGGGCTTTCGCGACATGACCCGCCTCGCGGCCTCGAGCTTCGCGGTGTGGGAGCCGATCCTGCGCACCAACCGCAAGAACCTCGAGCTGATTCTGCCCGCCTTCCGTCGCGAGCTGGAAATGCTGGAAGAGGATCTGGTGGAAGACGGGGGCGCGCGCTTCTTCAAGGAAGCCAACGAACTGCGCGCCCGCTATCAGGCCCCGCGCAAGGGATTCACCTCGACGGTCACGGAGATCCTCGTGGACATCGAGGACAAGGCCGGGGCGTTATTGAACGCCCTGCAACCGTTGTCCGCCGCCGGCCTCAACATCCTCGACCTCGAGATCCTCAAGGTGCGCGAGGGCGAGGAGGGGGTCTTGATGATGGGGTTCCGCAAACCCGGCGAGGCCGAGCGGGCGCTGGAGCTTTTGGCCGCGAGCGGCCACAAGGCACGGTTGAGGTAAGAGTTGAACATCGAGAGTCCGCGGTTGCGAGCGGCGCGTCTATGACGAAGGATGG
>CAYSRR010000449.1:0-1703 GCA_964433375.1 uncultured Streptomycetaceae bacterium | reverse complement strand
CTTGCCGGCATCGATGTGGGCCGTGATGCCGATGTTCCGGTAGCGCTCAATGGGGGTCTTGCGGGGCACAATCATTCCTTAGAAGCGGTAGTGCGAGAACGCCTTGTTGGCTTCCGCCATGCGGTGCACTTCCTCGCGCTTCTTCATCGCGCCGCCCTTGCCTTCCGCGGCCTCGGCCAGCTCACTGGCCAAGCGGGCGTCCATGGACTTCTCGCCGCGCCCGCGCGCCGCGTCCCGCAACCAGCGCATGGCCAGCGCCACGCGGCGCACCGGGCGCACTTCGACCGGCACCTGGTAGTTCGCGCCGCCGACGCGGCGGCTCTTCACTTCCACCATCGGCTTGACGTTGTTGATCGCCTGGTTGAACACTTCCAGCGGGTCCTTGCTGGTCTTCTTCTTGATCTGCTCGAGCGCGCCGTAAACGATCTGCTCCGCGATCGACTTCTTGCCGCCGGTCATGATGACGTTCATGAACTTGGCGACGTCCTGGCTGTTGTATTTCGGATCCGGCAGGATCTCGCGCTTCGGAATTTCTCTGCGACGCGGCATGGTGATAACCCTTCTTAGGCGGCTTTCGCGCGCTTGGCGCCGTACTTCGAGCGGCTCTGCTTGCGGTCCTTGACGCCGGCGGTGTCGAGCGAGCCGCGCACGACGTGATAGCGCACGCCCGGCAGATCCTTCACGCGGCCGCCGCGGATCAGCACGACCGAGTGCTCCTGCAGGTTGTGGCCTTCGCCGCCGATGTAACCGATCACTTCGAAACCGTTGGTGAGACGCACCTTGGCCACCTTCCGCAGCGCCGAGTTCGGCTTCTTGGGGGTCGTGGTGTAGACGCGGGTGCAGACGCCGCGACGCTGCGGCGAACCGGCCAGCGCCGGCACCTTGCTCTTCCAGCGCACCGGGTTGCGGCCCTTGCGCACTAACTGGTTGATCGTTGGCATTTAACGCCTTGAATTTAAATATATAACTGAAAAAACACTCGCGCTGCGGCGTTTCCAAAAAAGCGGGGACGGCGTCGCCACCGTCCCTGCCGGATTTGCTGCGCTTCCCGCCATGGGTCCTGTTTCGGAACCGGCGGAAAAAAGACTGCGAATTTTAAGGAGTTACGTCACCCAAGTCAAGCTACCTGCTCCTGCGTTTCGGGGCCCGCAGCCGTCTCCTCGGCGGCCGGGCTCTCGGCGAACTCGACCGTGGTGCCCTGACGGCGCCGCACGCGGTGATAGGCGAGCCCGGTACCGGCGGGAATCAGGCGCCCGACGATTACGTTCTCCTTCAGGCCGCGCAGTTCATCGCGCTTGCCCATGATCGCCGCCTCGGTCAGCACGCGCGTGGTCTCCTGGAACGACGCGGCGGAGATGAACGAGTCGGTGGAGAGCGAAGCCTTGGTGATGCCGAGCAGCATGTAATCGTACAGGGCCGGCTTCTTGCCCTCGGATTCCGCTTTCTCGTTTTCCTCCAGCACTTCCGCGCGCTCGAGCTGCTCGCCGGTGATGAACCGGGTGTCGCCGGGGTCGGCGATGGTCACCCGGCGCAGCATCTGGCGCACGATCACCTCGATGTGCTTGTCGTTGATCTTCACGCCCTGCAGACGGTAGACGTCCTGCACCTCGTTGCAGATGTAGCGCGCGAGCGCTTCCACCCCCAGCAACCTCAGGATGTCGTGCGGATCGGCCGGGCCGTCGACGATCGTCTCGCCCTTGTTC
>CAYSRR010000448.1:0-1710 GCA_964433375.1 uncultured Streptomycetaceae bacterium | reverse complement strand
CCATACTGGACACCACCGCGGCGGGCCACCAGCCCATGGCGAACCCGCAGGGCAGCATCTGGATCGTCTACAACGGCGAGACCTACAATTTCGCCGAGCAACGCGCGCTACTCGAGGCGCGCGGCCACGTCTTCGCGTCGAATTCGGACACGGAAGTGGTGCTGCGGCTCTACGAGCAGCATGGAGACGATTTCCTGTTGCGGATGCGCGGCATGTTCGCGCTCGCGATCTACGACAGGCGCGGCGGCCCCGGGCGCGAGCGCCTGCTGCTGGCGCGCGATCCGCTCGGCATCAAGCCTTTGATCTACGCTGGAGACGCCAACCGCCTGGTGTTCGCGTCCGAGATGAAGGCGCTGCTGGCGAGCGGCCTGGTCAAGGCGGAGATCAGCCTCCCGGCATTGCACGGGCTGCTCGCGCACGGCTCGGTGGCGCAACCCTCCACCATGATCGAGGGCGTGCACATGCTGCCGCCCGGTCACCGGCTGACCGTTACGACCGGCCGGATGACGATCGAACGCTACTGGAAGCTCGACACAACGCGGTTTCCCGGCATGGAGAGCCTCCATTACGCCGAGCAGGTTCGGCGCCTGCGGCTGGCGCTCGAAGACTCCGTGCGCGTGCACATGGTAAGCGACGTGCCGGTCGGGGCATTCCTGAGCGGCGGCATCGATTCCACGGTGCTGGTCGGCCTGATGGCGCGCATGAGCGGCCGCAAGGTGCGCACGTTTTCCGTCGGCTTCCAGGATGAAGGTGCCGCGATCGATGAGACCGACGACGCCGCCCGCGCCGCCGCCGCGATCGGAACGGACCATACACGAGTGTTGGTCACGGGGCGTGACGTGCAGGACCGGCTGCCTGACATCGCGAGGGCACTCGATCAACCATCGGTCGACGGGGTTAACTCCTATTTCGTTTCCGCCGCGGCCGCAGGCAGCGTCAAAGTGGCCGTATCGGGAACCGGCGGAGACGAATTGTTCGCCGGCTATCCCTGGTTCCCGGCCATGACGCGCGCGGCGCCGAAACTCGGCGGGCCAGGGCGGCTCGCGAGCAAACTGGCCAGCAGCGAGCTGCTCGACCACTTGCCTGGCCGCCTCGCCGCGCGCGTCGTGTCGCGAATGCGCGCGTCCGGTGATTTTCTCGAGATGTTCTCCCGCCAGTACCGCATCTTCGGCAGCCACGGGGCCCGCAGCCTGTTGACCACGCCGCTGGCGGCCCGCCTCGGGCGCCTGCCGCGGGACCGCGAACGAGCCGCCGCGGCGGATGAATTGCCGGACGCCTCGACCGTGGCGCGCGTAAGCGCGCTTTGCCTGCGGGGTTATACGCAAAACCAACTGCTGCGCGATATCGATGCGGTTTCGATGGCGCATTCGCTCGAAGTACGCGTGCCGTTTCTCGATCCGATTGTCACCGATCTTGCGCTCGCGCTGCCGGACGACGCCAAGCTCGGAGGACATCCTCCAACGCGAGGTTCCGCGAGCTACCGGGATAGCGGCGCCAAGCGCATCCTGCTCGACGCGACGCGCGACCTGCTGCCGCCCGACATCGATCTGCAGGTGAAGCGCGGCTTCGACATGCCTTTCGCAGCATGGTTGCAAGGTCCATTGCGGGATGCAATGGAGGACACGCTATCCGCGCGGAGCGTAAGAGCACGCGGTTATTTCGATGGGGAGGCGGTAGCGGCCGTCAGCCGTGAATTCCTTGCGGGGCGCA
>CAYSRR010000447.1:0-1710 GCA_964433375.1 uncultured Streptomycetaceae bacterium | reverse complement strand
GCGTGATCTGTATCGCTTTCATCGGGGCGCCTCGATAACAATGCCCGTGGCCGTGGCCCGGGCGGCATGATTGAAAGGAAACCGGCCCGCGATCCCGGCGGCTGACCGCAGGCGGCCCCCGTCGGGATCAGGTGAAAATCCGCCGGCCGGCGGGCAGGCTACCGCCTCGCCAGCGCGTCGGGGTTCACGACATTGACGGGCTTGCCGGCAACGAACGCCAGGATCTGGTCTATCGCATCTTCATAGTGATGCAACAGCGTCTCGCGCGTCACGTAGCCCAGGTGCGGCGTGCACAGCGCGTTGGGCAGCTTCACAAGCGGGTCGTCGGCCTGCAGCACCGGCTCGTCCTGGAAAACGTCCACCGCGGCCTGGCCGGGGCGGCCCTTGCGCAATGCGTCAGCGAGCGCGCCGTCGGCGACGATGCCGGCGCGGCTCGTGTTGACGAGCAGCGCCGTGGTTTTCATCAGCGCCAGATCGTCGCCCGTGATGATGCCCCGGGTTTCCTCCCGTAACGGCAGGTGCAGGCTGACGATGTCCGCCTCCTCGAAGAACGCGCGCCGGCTTGCCGCCACTTCGAATCCGTCGGCCCGGGCGCGCTGGATGGACGCATCCCGCCCCCAGCACAGCACGCGCATGCCGAAGGCCCGGCCCCCGTTCGCGACCAGCTTGCCGATCCGGCCGTAGGCGTAGATGCCGAGGGTGCTGCCGTACAGGCGCTTGCCGACCGTGGAGTTCCAGTGGCCTTCCTTCAGCCGCGCGACCTCGTAGGGAAGATGGCGCAGCGCCGCGATGATGAGGCCCCACGTCAGCTCGACGGTCGCATGCGGTTGGCCGCCGCCGATGGCGGACACGACGATGCCCCGTTCCGTGCACGCCGCCACGTCGAGATGCCCGGTGTTGCGACCGGTCTGGCTGATGAATGCGAGTTTCGCAAGGCGCTCGATCAGCGCACGGGGAAACCGGGTGCGCTGCTGCGTGAGCACCACGATGTCGGCGTCCCGCAGCCTCGCGGCGAGCTTGTCGAGTTCCTTCACCGGCTCCGCGTAGGCGACGACCTCGTGTCCCTCGAGCTTCGAGTAGCCCGGCGCGCCGGTGAACAATCCCTGGTAATCGTCGGCGACGATGATTCTCATCCCCGGTTTTCCTTTCCCCGGACCACCGGGTTCCGGAGCACGCCGATGTCGGCCTGCGCGATTTCGCAGACGTCGCCGTCCTTCAGGTCCGGCAGAGTGGCGTTGTCCGTGCCCAGCCACAGGACATCGCCCGGCCACAGCGTCATGTACTTCGTGATCTGGGCGATATAGTGCTGGATCGAAAAGAGCATCTTGCCGGTGGAGTATTCCGACACGGTCTCGCCGTTGACCCTGACCGAGATGGTCAGGTTCATCGGGTCCAGTCCCGGCACGATGAAAGGCCCCATCGGCTTGAACGTGTCGCAGTTCTTTCCGCGCCAGAGGGTGCGGTCGGAAGCCTGCCATCCGCGCTCGCTCAGGTCGTTGCCCAGGGTATAGCCGAGCACGCAGGACAGGGCGTTGTCTTCGGTCAGGTGCTTCGCCTTTTTCCCGATGATCGCGACCAGCTCGCCCTCGTATTGCACCGGCCCGATCGAGTCGGGAGGAATGACGATGGTCTCGTTGGTCGCGATCAGCGCGTTCGGCGAACGGTACCCGATGTCGGCCTTCGCGGGCGGCTTGCGCTCGATGCCCTTGC
>CAYSRR010000446.1:0-1724 GCA_964433375.1 uncultured Streptomycetaceae bacterium | reverse complement strand
TGTTAGTAGGCGCTCACTTTTTGGCTGTTTTTCCCGCGATTCGCGCTTACGGCCGCACCCCGGCGCGCGCCTTGGGCCCGAGCCGCGTGCGCATGCCCGGCCACGCCGCTTCGAGGAAGCGGCAGAGGTAAGGACGCGTCTCGCGCGGGTCGATCAGGTCCTCCACCGCGAAGGCTTCCGCGGTGCGAAAAGGCGAGGCGTAGCGCCTCACTTCCTCCTCGATTTCCTTCTCGCGCCGGGCCGGATCCGGCGCCTGCTCGATCTCGCGCCGGTACGCCGCCTTCACGCCGCCTTCGATCGGCAGCGAGCCCCATTCCGCGGACGGCCACGCGATCTTGAAATTGAGTCCCGCGCGGTCCACGGTGCTGCCGCCCGCCATACCGTAACACTTGCGCACCACCACCGTATACACCGGCACCGTCAGCTGCATGCCGAGGTAGCGTCCCTGCATGCCGATGCGCAGCATCCCCGCCGCTTCCGATTCCAGCCCGATCTGGAAACCCGGCACATCGACCAGCAGCACCAGCGGGATGTTGAAGGTGTCGCACAGTTCCGTGAAGTGCGTCTGCTTGCGCGCGGCCTTCACGTCGACCACGCCGCCGTGCGTCGGATTGTTGGCGATCACGCCCACCACCTTGCCCCCCAGCCGCGCGAAGCACGTGATCACCGCGCGCCCGAACGTCGGCTGGATTTCGAAAACCGAATCGCGGTCCACCACCATCGCGATCAGCTTTCTCATGTCGTACGGCTGGCGCGGCGAGCGCGGGATGATGCCGGCCAGCGCGTCCTCGCAACGGTCCACCGGATCATCGCAACGGACCTCGGGCGGAAGCTCCCACACGTTGGTCGGCAAGTACGAAAGAAAGCGCCGGACCTGGCGCAGGCAGTCTTCTTCGTTCTCCGCCGCGTTGTCGATGGTGCCCGCGGTGTCCACCGCCATCTTCGCGCCGCCGAGTTCCTCTTTCGTGACTTTCTTGCCGTACGCGCGCTCCACCACCGGCGGGCCGGCGGCGAAGATCTGGCTCGTGCCCTTCACCATGATGGTCCAGTGCGACAGCATCGCGCGCCCGGACGGGCCGCCCGCCGCGGTGCCCATCACGGCGGAGACCACCGGCACCAGCCCGAGCAGCTCGACCGAGCGCTCGAAGCCGTCCTGGCCGGCGCCGGGAAACGTGCTGTGGCCGCGGCGCGCGAGCGACTCGACGCTGCCGCCCACGCCGTCGATGAGGTTCACCAGCGGTATGCGATAGCGCGCCGCGAGGTCTTCGATGAAGCCGCCCTGCCCGCCCTTGCGCCGCCCGCTGCCGGAACCCGCGCCGCCCCTGATCGTGTAATCCTCGCCGCCCACCGCGACCGGCCGGCCGTCGATCCGGCCGATGCCGGCGACGTAGGGATGCGGCGTGAAGGACACGAGCTCGCCGCTGTCGCCGTACTGCGCGCGGCCCGCGAGCTTGCCGACCTCCTGGAAGCTGCCGGCATCGAGCAGGCGACTGATGCGCTCGCGCACGGTGAGTTTGCCCTCGGCATGGTGGCGTGCAACCGCCTCCGGCCCGCCACACGCTTCGGCTATCCGGCGACGGCGGTGGATCTCGTCAATTTCGCCTGACCAACTCACGAGAGAGCTTGTATCCTATTGATAATTATTTATATTTTAAGATTTCCGACTGATAGTCGGAAATCTTATTGTTGACAATCATACACCATAAGCCTAATTTAGCTGCATG
>CAYSRR010000445.1:0-1736 GCA_964433375.1 uncultured Streptomycetaceae bacterium | reverse complement strand
TTTCGGAAGTGTTGTTACTGTGAATCAATGTGTTGCGCCGGTCCGACCCGTATTGGCCGACCCCGTATTGGCGCCTTTATTTGATTTCATCGGCGTTTATCGGCGTTCATCGGCGGCTGAAAAGGGTTTTCCTCGACACTCGACACTCGACACTCGACACTATTTGAACCTCACCGACACCTCCGGATTCCCCGGCAACCCCTCGTACCGTACCGTCACAACAAGCCCCGGCACCGGCCGCATCGGCTGCGTGAATGAGCCGAGGCTCAGCCGGTCGCCGGGCTTCAGGCGGATGCCGGATCGGTCCAGGTCCTGCACGAGCCACAGCACCGCGTTCAAGGGGTGATCGAGGATCGCCGCGCCCTTCGCGCTCGCGAGCTCCTTGCCTTTCTGGTCGGTCACCGTCACGCGCATCGCGGCGAGCGCGTCGGCAAATCCGGGCGTCGCCTGCGCCGGGATGCCCTTCCCCACCACGCCGAGCCGCGCGCCGACGTTGAGCGAGACGATGAGCGGCGCCGACAGCTTCTCGCCTTCCGCCACCACGAGGTCCGGCAACTCGATGAACGGAACCACGAGGGACAGCGAGCGCAGCACGTCGAGATGGGTCTTCGCCTGGTGGATCGCTGTATCCTTGACCACGACCAGCAGGTCCGGCTCGAACACCGGCCGCGAGCCGAAATCCGCCGGCACGTCCTCCCCTTCCGGAAGCAGCATCTTCTCGAGCAGCACGCCGCGCACCGGGCCCGTCGCGCCGAAGCGGTCCTGCACCGCCTTGCTGGTCAGTCCCGCCTTGTAGCCGACGATGCGGTTGCCGCCTCCCTCCAGCCGCTCGACCATGCGGCGGCGCCCGCATTCCGCGCCCCTCATGGACAGGTCCGAGCGCAGGCCGCGCACCGGCTCCTTCGCCATCATGAAGCGCAGGATCGTGTTGACCCGCTCGTGGCTCGGGCACGCCGCGCGGGCGTCGCCCGGCCACGACAAGGCGGCTGTCAACGCAAGCAGATACAGAAACGTTTTAGGTCCGGCCCGCTCATCATTCAGCATTCAGCATTCATCCTCGCCTTAAGGGCGTCGGTATAATACGCGCTTCCCGAAATCCACCCCACCTCCAAGAAGAGTAATGCCGCTCTACGCACTCACGATCTTCACGAGCGCGTTCCTGCTGTTCCTGGTCCAGCCCATCATGGCGAAGCAGATCCTGCCGTGGTTCGGCGGCTCCGCGACGGTATGGTCGACCTGCCTTGTGTTCTTCCAGTTCCTGCTGCTCGCCGGCTACGCCTATTCCGACTGGACCACGCGCAAGCTCGCCGCGCGCCGGCAGGTGACGCTCCATATCGTCCTGCTCGTCGCGAGCCTCGCCGTGCTCCCCATCATCCCGGACGCCGGCTGGAAGCCCGCGGGGGACGAGGACCCGACCTGGCGCATCCTGGGCCTGCTCGTCATGACCATCGGGCTGCCGTACTTCCTGCTCTCGACCACCGGGCCGCTGGTGCAGGCCTGGTTCGCGCGCAGCTTTCCCTCTGGCACGGTGTACCGGCTGTTCGCGCTGTCGAACTTCGGCTCGCTGCTGGCGCTGATCGCCTACCCGTTCGCGGTCGAGCCGTGGATCACGACCGCGCACCAGTCGTGGGGCTGGACCGCCGGCTACGTGCTGTTCGTCGCGCTGTGCGCGGCCTCCGCGGTCTACGGCGCGCGCACCGCCCGCCCCGCTGCCGCCGCGGGCCCCGGGACGGCGG
>CAYSRR010000444.1:1242-1738 GCA_964433375.1 uncultured Streptomycetaceae bacterium | reverse complement strand
GGCAGCGCCAGCGCCCTGCGCGCGCTGTCCGCCCAGGTCTGGGTGACCGAGATCGACCCGATCTGCGCGCTGCAGGCGGCGATGGAGGGCTACCGGGTGGTGACGATGGACTATGCCGCCGACAAGGCGGACATCTTCGTCACCGCCACCGGTAACCTCGGCGTGATCACGCACGAGCACATGAAGCGCATGAAGCACAACGCCATCGTGTGCAACATCGGCCACTTCGACTCCGAGATCGAGATCGCGAGCCTCAAGCAGTACAAGTGGGAGAACATCAAACCCCAGGTGGACCACGTGGTGTTCCCCGACGGCAAGCGGATCATCGTGCTGGCGGAAGGCCGGCTGGTGAACCTGGGCTGCGGCACCGGGCACCCGTCCTTCGTGATGTCCAACTCGTTCACCAACCAGACGCTGGCGCAGATCGAGCTATTCACGCGCGGCGACCAGTACAAGAACGAGGTCTACGTCCTGCCCAAGCAGCTCGACGAGAAGG
>CAYSRR010000444.1:0-1232 GCA_964433375.1 uncultured Streptomycetaceae bacterium | reverse complement strand
AGAAGGTCGCGCGCCTGCACCTGAAGAAGCTGGGCGTCGACCTGACGGTGCTGAACGAAAAGCAGAGCGACTACCTGCATCTCCCGGTCGACGGGCCGTACAAGCCCGATCACTATCGTTACTGATCGGTGAGGAGTGAGGGGTAAGGGGTGAAGAGCAACCTGCAGCGGAGCGCTTCTCCCCCTCTCACCTCACACCTCACACCTCACTGACATGGAATCGCAGAAGAAGCATCCGCGGACGTTCAGTTTCGAATTCTTTCCCCCGAAAACGGCGGAGGGGAAGGAGCGGCTGCGCGCGGCGTGGAAGCAGCTCGGGCAGTTGAAGCCCAAATTCTTCTCCTGCACTTTCGGCGCCGGCGGCTCCACGCGCGAGGGCACGCTCGAGACCGTGCTCGAAATCCGCGCGGCCGGCTATGAGGCCGCGCCGCACCTCTCCTGCATCGCGTCCTCGCGCGCCGAGCTGAAGGCCCAGCTCGAGCTGTACAAGAGCCACGGCATCCGCCACATCGTCGCGCTGCGCGGCGACCTGCCCTCGGGGCTCGCCTCGAGCGGCGAGCTGCGCTACGCCAACGAGCTCGTCGCCTTCATCCGCGAGACGACCGGCGACTGGTTCCACGTCGAGGTCGCCTGCTACCCGGAATACCACCCGCAGACGCGCTCGGCGGCGGACGAGATCCGCAACTTCAAGCGCAAGGTGGACGCCGGGGCCAATTCCGCGATCACCCAGTACTTCTACAACGCCGACGCCTATTTCCGCTTCGTCGACGACTGCGAGGCGGCCGGCATCGCGATCCCCATCGTTCCCGGCATCATGCCGATCGGCAACTTCGCCCAGCTCGCGCGCTTCTCCGACGCCTGCGGCGCCGAGATTCCGCGCTGGCTGCGCTTCAGGCTGGAGAGCTACCGCGACGACACCGCATCGATCCGCTCCTGCGGCCTCGACGTCGTCACGCGCCTGTGCGACGACCTGCTTTCCGCCGGCGCGCCGGGGCTGCACTTCTACACCCTCAACCAGGCCGGGCTCACCACCACCATCTGGCAACGGCTGGGGCTGTAGAAAAGACTGCGCCGCCAACGGGCGGGCCGGGCGACCGAAGGCGGCGCGACGTAAGCTGGTCAACTGAAGCCCGCCCTGAAAACACGTCCGGCCCGCGAAACGCGGGCCGGAGTGATTACTAACTTACCGCCGATTTCCCCTATCAAACCCCCACCCTTACCCTCCCCCTTGGG
>CAYSRR010000443.1:1006-1740 GCA_964433375.1 uncultured Streptomycetaceae bacterium | reverse complement strand
CTTCTCGATGTCGCCGACCTCGGCGACATCGAGAAGGTCAGCGGCAGCAGGATGGCGATGCCGTTCGCTCCGCCCAGGCCGGGCAGCACGCCGATTACCACACCGAGGACGATGCCGACGAGCATCAGCATCAGGTTGAACGGCGTCAGCGCGACCGAAAAACCGTGAAACAGCGCGTTTAGTTCTTCCAACTTGGCTTTCCTCCCCTGCGATGCCGCCTAGAAGCCGAGCAACGCCTCGATGGGCCCCTTCGGCAACGGGATCTTGAACCAGATTTCGAACATCACGAATGCGGTCAGGCTGACCGTCGCGCACACCGCCGCGCTGCGCAGCCAGGTGTAGTGTCCGGCGAGCCTCATGAACAGGATGATGAACAGGGCCGACGAAACATAGATGCCGATCAGCCACACGCCGATGGCGTACGCCGTGGTCGGCACGAGGACCACCAGAACGAGCTTGAACTGCTCCCCGGTGACGAAGACCTGCCGGTCGGACTTCAACTTGAGCAGAGATTGCACGAAGACCGCGAGGCTGCAAACGCAAAGAATCGCGCCTATGTAGAACGGGAAATAGCCTGCTTCGGGACCGTCACTGGCCCAGCTCGCGCCCAGCCGCCTGCTTTCGTACACCACCAGCGCGCCCAGCGCGAAGATCAGCACAGCGACCGCGAGATCCACGGTGACTATCCGCACCGCGCGTTGCGTCGAACCGTTGTTTTCTTCCATCTGGCTTTG
>CAYSRR010000443.1:510-996 GCA_964433375.1 uncultured Streptomycetaceae bacterium | reverse complement strand
TGTTGCCCGGGTCAATGCGAGGGGAACTCAGGCGCGGGAAACGCCCTGTCCCGTGAAAAAGAGAAGGGCGGGCGAACGCCCGCCCTTCGGTTTCCGGCTATTTCTTGGCGAGGAAACCCGCCTCCGACATCAGGTTGCGATGAAGGGTTTCCGCCTTCGCGACCCAGTCGGCGTACTCCTTGCCGGCCATGAAGGTCTGGTTGAAGGCGCCTCGCTCCATGAACTCTTTCCACTCCGCCGTCTCGCGTACCTTGCGGAAAAAACCCACATAGTAGTCGACGACGTCCTTCGATACGCCGGCGGGCATGAAGATACCGCGCAGCATGGTGTACTCCATCGGGATGCCAGCTTCCTTGCACGTCGGGATGTCGTTCCAGGACATCGTCTCCGTGACCTTCGCCTTGTACGGCATGCGCTGGCCGTCGAACACGCACAGCGCGCGCAGCTTGCCGGAGCGCCAGTGGGCCACGGCCTCGATCGGGTTGT
>CAYSRR010000443.1:0-500 GCA_964433375.1 uncultured Streptomycetaceae bacterium | reverse complement strand
CACGTAGGTGAACTTCACGCCGCCCGCTTTCTCGATCGCGACCGTGATGATCTGGTCTTCCTGCTTGGAGCCGGTGCCGGCCATCTTGTACTTGCCGGGGCCGGCTTTCTTGGCCGCGTCGATGTAGTCTTTCGGGGTCTTGTACGGCGTCTCGGCGTTGACGAAGAGCACGAAGTTGTCGAGCGCCAGCATCGCGACCGGCGTCAGGTCCTTCCAGTTGAACGGCACGCCGGTAGCCAGCGGCGTGGTGAACAGGTTGGACAACGTGATGATGATCTTGTGGGCGTCGCCCTTCGACGCCTTGACGTCGAGGAAGCCTTCCGCGCCGGCCCCGCCCGACTTGTTGACCGGGATGACCGACTGCTTCATCAGGTTGTGCTTGGCGACCACGCCCTGGGTGAAGCGCGCCATCTGGTCGGCACCGCCCCCGGTGCCTGCCGGGATGACGAACTCGACCGACTTGGTGGGTTCCCAGGCCATGGCGGCCTGGCCGCCGCCCA
>CAYSRR010000442.1:0-1747 GCA_964433375.1 uncultured Streptomycetaceae bacterium | reverse complement strand
TCGTGCGCGCAGCGCGGCGGCAGGTACAGCAGGTCACCCGTCGACAGCATCCATTCCCGCGATGGCCGGAAGCGGCGCAGTATCCGCAGCGGCGCGCCGGGGACCAGGTCGAGATCGCGCTGGCTGCTGATCCGCCAGCGCCTGCGGCCTTCGCCCTGCAGCAGGAACACGTCGTAGTGGTCGAAATGGGGCCCGACGCCGCCGCCCGCGGGCGCGTAGCTCACCATCAGGTCGTCGAGGCGCGCGTGCGGAATGAAGGAGAAGGCGTCGAGCAGCCGCCGCGCGGCGGGCACGGCGTGGTCGACCCCCTGGACCAGCAGGGTCCACCCCGAGCGCGGCAGCCGCTGCAGCTCGCGCCGGTCGAACGGCCCGTGTCGCACCTGCCAGCGGCGTCCGCGGCGCAGCACCAGGCGGGATTCGAGGTCATCCCGTGTCGCCAGCTCCAGCAAGCCCTCGCGCTGCAGGAGATTGCCGCATTCCGGCAGTGCGTTACGCACCAGCAGGGGCCGCTTCTGCCAGTGGCGATGCAGGAATTCCGCCGCCGACAGTCCGGCAAATCGGGCTTGCGTCATGCGAAAAGATGATAACAAGCATCCTGCCGGTCGGGGCGGCCCGGCAGGATGCTTGAATGGTAACTTGTTAATAAGGCTGACCGAATCATTACGAGTGCCTTTGTTTTGCAATTTGCCCGGATAATAGTACCCGCCTGTGACGCAAACGGGAAAGCACTCCCGTTTCCATTTTGTTCGATAGAATGGCTTGGGTTCGTGTTAAGGAGTTTGCCGGATGAAGCCGGCAAACTCCTTCCGGGAAAATTTCCCGCCCGGACCGCTTGACCGCGACGGGCGAAGTTCACAAAATGAGTTGACCATGTTGCCGGAAACACTGGACACCGCCGCCATGCTGCGACCGGGGCAGCCGGCGCCCGATTTCGACCTGCCGGACGCGGACATGAACCTGGTGAGCCTGGGCAGCTTCCGCAACCGCCGCAGCGTCGTGCTGTATTTCTATCCCAAGGACGACACGCCGGGCTGCACGCTGGAAGCGATCGAGTTCAGCGAGAAGGAAGACGAATTCGCGGCGCTCAAGGCGGTGGTGATGGGCGTGAGCATGGACGACTGCCTGGCGCACGGCGCTTTCCGCGACAAGCACGGGCTGTGCGTGCAGCTGCTGTCCGACGGCGACGGCGAGGTATGCCGGCGCTACGGCGTGCTGCACGACAAGGAGGCGGACGGGAGGAAAAAGACCTGCATCGTGCGCTCGACGTTCATCATCGACCGCAAGGGCGTGCTCAGGCACGCGAGCTACGGGGTCAGCCCCCGCGGCCACGCGCAGGAAATTCTGGGACTATTGAAAGGCATCGGAAAGTGCAGATAACCAAGGACACCGTCGTATCCATCACCTACGAGTTGCTCGACACCGACGGCGGAATGATCGAGAAGGCGGAAGACCCCATCGAATACCTCCACGGCGGCTACGACGGCATCTTCCCGCTCGTGGAGAAGGCGCTGGCGGGCAAGGCGGCGGGGGAAACCTGCCGCGTCCGGCTCGGGCCCGACGACGCGTTCGGGGATTACAACGCGGAACTGGTGCATCTCGAGCCGCGCAGCAAGTTTCCCGACAACATCAAGGTCGGCATGCAGTTCGAGGGACGCGGCGCGGAATCAGGCCACGCGCTGATCTACACCGTCACCGACATCGCCGACGACAAGGTCGTGGTGGACGGCAACCATCCGCTCGCCGGCCG
>CAYSRR010000441.1:0-1751 GCA_964433375.1 uncultured Streptomycetaceae bacterium | reverse complement strand
GTCGAGGTGCCCATGTAGTGATGCACCTTTTTTCCCCCGAGCGTGAAGCGGCTCGAGCCGTCGGGCATCAGGCCCTGCCCCTGCGTCACGCGGATCGCCTGGCACAGGTTGGTCTTCTCCGACACGCAGTACTCGCACTGCCGACACTCGGGGACGTAGAGCGGGATGACGTGGTCGCCCTTCCTGAGCGTGGTGACGCCGGGGCCGACGTCCACCACCACGCCGGCGCCTTCGTGCCCCATGATCGAGGGAAACAGCCCCTCGGGGTCCGCGCCGGACAGCGTGAACTCGTCGGTGTGGCAAACGCCGGTCGCCCTGATCTCGACCAGCACCTCGCCTGCCTTCGGGCCCTCGACCTCGACCGTCTCGATCGTGAGCGGCGCGCCGACCCTGTGCGCAACTGCGGCTTTGGATTTCATGGTCCCGTCCGTGAAAACGTAAAAATCCTATATTAGCCGCAAAGACGCAAAGGCGCAGAGTCGACAGATCATCGGAAAAACCCATCACGCACACCTTGCAAGCCAACCTCCGCTTTTGAATTTAATTCGAATCCTTTGCGTCTCTGCGCCTTTGCGGCTAATTCAGCGTTTTGGATTTAAACTTGCCGAATGGCAATCTACCGCGGCCGCTTCGCGCCCTCGCCCACCGGGCCGCTGCACTTCGGCTCGCTGGTCGCGGCGGCCGGCAGCTTCCTCGAGGCGCGCACGCGCGGCGGCGACTGGCTGGTGCGCATGGAGGACCTCGACCCCCCGCGCGTCGCGCCCGGCGCGGACGAGGACATCCTGCGCACTCTGCGCGCCTGCGGCATGGAATGGGACAGGACCATCGTCCGCCAGGGCGCGCGCAACGACGCCTACCACAGCGCGCTGCACCGGCTGCGCGAGAAGGCGCGGGTCTATCCCTGCGCCTGCAGCCGGCGCGAGATCGCCGATTCCGCGGTCTCCGGCATCGAGGGGCCGGTGTATCCCGGCACCTGCCGCGCGGTCCTGCCGGCCGCCAGGACCGCACGCGCGTTGCGCGTGGACACGAGCGGCGCGCGCATCGCGTTCACCGACGCCGTCCAGGGACCCGTCGCCTACGACCTCGAGCGCGATTTCGGCGACTTCGTGCTGCTGCGCGCCGACGACGTCTACGCCTACCAGCTCGCGGTGGTGGTGGACGACGCCGAGCAGGACATCACCGACGTCGTGCGCGGCGCCGACCTGCTCGCCTCCACGCCGCGGCAGATCTACCTGCAACGGCTGCTGGGCCATCCGCAGCCGCGCTACGCGCACCTGCCGGTCGCGGTCAACGCCGCGGGCGAAAAGCTCTCCAAGCAGACCTTCGCGGCTCCGGTCGACGCGGCGAAGCCACTCCCCGCCCTCGTCGCGGCGCTGTCCTTCCTCGGCCAGCAACCGCCGCGCGAGCTGGCGCGGGGCAGCGTCGGTCAACTATGGGATTGGGCGATCAGGAACTGGCGGCTCGACCGCGTACCGCGCGCGGCGACGGCGTTGCCGAGTGTCGAGGATTGAGTGTCGGGGGAGTCGAGGGAACATCACTCGTCACTCGACACTCGACACTCGACACTCATCTCTACCAGAAGAATGGGTCCGACTGCGCCATCGGCAGCTCCGCGGTGCGCCAGGCGGCGATGCCACCGCGGTACCACATGACGTTGGTGTAGCCGAGCGCGATGGCGCGCAGCGCCGTGTTATACGACAGCCAGCACTCGGGATCCACGCAGAAGAACACCATCGGCCGGCTCTGGTCGC
>CAYSRR010000440.1:0-1765 GCA_964433375.1 uncultured Streptomycetaceae bacterium | reverse complement strand
ACGAAGACAGCCTCAAGGCCCGGCTGGCGAGCCGCTACATCTACGAGCACTGGTTCCTGGCGCACCTGTACTTCGATGACCTGCCGGAACCGGCCTATTTCGAGCTGGTGCGTTCCAGGACGCCGCCGGGAAAGCCGATCGAAGTCATCGCCACGCGGCGGCCGTACGACGACCCCGACGTGGCGCGTCCCTACTACCGCCTGCGCCGGCTGGCGGAGACGCCGCTCGCCAAGACGCACATGCCGTATGCGCTGAACGCGGCGCGCCTGGCGCAGCTCAGGGCGTGGTTCATCGACGCGCCCTACGAGGTCGCGTCGCTGCCGTCGTACGCGCCGAAGACCGCGTCGAATCCCTTCACCACCTTCGAGCAGTTGCCGATCAACGCGCGCTACCGCTTCATGCTCGAGGAGGCGCAGTTCACGCTGATGGGCTTCATCAAGGGGCCGGTCTGCCGCGGCCAGACCGCGCTCAACGTGATCAACGACCATTTCTGGGTGGTGTTCGTCAGGCCGGAATTCGTGCAGGCCGAGAACGACGGGGCGTTCCTGGCGAAGGAGCGCCACAACCTGAGCCTGCCGGCGGAGCTGGAGAGCAGCACCGGGCTGCTGAGGTGGCTGCGCTACGCCAGGCTCGAAACCAGCTATCTCGAGGCGAAGAGCCGCTATCTCAACGAGCGGCTCGGCAAGCACAATCCGCCGAAGCTGGAGATGCTGTGGGACGGCGACCGCGGGAATCCCAACGCCGCGCTCACGGTGTTCCGCCATTTCGACAGCGCAACGGTGGTCCAGGGACTGGTCGGCGAGCGACCGCAGACCGCGCTGTTGATGAGCTACCCGCTGCTGGAGCGCATCCACTACCTGCTGGTGGCGGGGTTCGATGTCTACGGCAACGCCGGGCACCAGTTGGCGACGCGCCTTTACTTCGATTTCATGCGCATGGAAGGCGAGCTGACTTTCCTGGGGCTGCTGCCGCGCGCCGAGCGCCAGCCGGTGCGCGACCACTGGTATCGGGGCGTGAGCCGGCAGCACGACGAGTTCCTGCGGAACACCGACGCCTACTACGCGGGGGAAACCGGCATCGAGTTCAAAACGGGCAAGCCGCTCGACGAGCTGTACGGGATGCTGAAATCCCACACGGCGCCGGCCTCGACGCAGCGGTATGCGATTGCCGGCAGCGGGCTGACCGGTGCGCCGCTGCGGGACCTGGATGACCTGTCCAGGCTGCGCGGGCGGGCGATCTCGCATCTTCCGCAAGTCGCGTTTCTCACGGTGCGCGACGCCGCCGGAGACGCGCGCCACTTCACGCTGCTCGCGAACAGCGCGTACAGCAACGTGGCCGAACTGCTGGGGGACGAAAAGCGCCGTCTGCCCGACGAGGACACGCTGTCGGTGCTGAACGGCTTTGTCGGCGCCTACCCGAACGCGTTCTTCTCCGTGGATGCCCGGGATCTCCCGGGGTTCGTCGAGGCGGTGCGACGGCTTGCGTCCGAAGCCGATTACCAGAAGCTGCTGGCCCGCTACGGTATCCGCCGCACCGATCAGCGGTTCTGGGCGCATAGCGATGCACTGCACCTGGCCTACCGCCAGTGGGCGCCGCGGGAGGCGGGGTTGTTCGATTACAATCGGTTCGAAAACCGTTAACCCAAACCTCTCACCGCGGAGGACGCAGAGGACGCGGAGGAAAACAAAACAATAATGGAACCGCAGATAAGCCGATAAACGCAGATGAGAATAAAAGCCCGCTCAGCCGTCTGGATCGTCGTCGG
>CAYSRR010000439.1:0-1791 GCA_964433375.1 uncultured Streptomycetaceae bacterium | reverse complement strand
GCTCAAGCAGGCGGTCGATCTCGCCGTCAAGATCACCGGCGGCAAGCGCAACGAGATCTACAAACTGGCTCTCAAACTTAAAGGGAATGAGAAATAGAAAAGGCGGGCTTTTCTATTTCTCATTCCCTATTTACCATGGATCCGATGACAAGGCGCCTCACGATCATCCGCCCCGACGACTGGCACCTGCACCTGCGCGACGGCGAGCACCTGCGCGCGGTGCTGCCCGACACCGCGAGGCGTTTCGCGCGCGCCATCGTGATGCCCAATCTCAGGCCGCCGGTCGTGACGACGAAGCTCGCGCTCGAGTACCGCGACCGCATCCTCGCGGCGCTGCCCGCCGGTGCGCGCTTCGAGCCGCTGATGACGCTGTATCTCACCGACAACACGCGGCCGGACGAGATCGCCGCCGCGCGCGCGAGCGGCGCGGTGCACGCGGTGAAGTACTACCCGGCGGGCGCCACCACCAACTCGGATTCGGGGGTGACCGATCTCGCGAAGTGTCACGGCGTGCTGGCGGCGATGGAAAAGCACGGCATGCCGCTGCTGGTGCACGGCGAGGTCACCGATCCGCAAGTGGACATCTTCGACCGGGAGCAGGCATTCATCGACCGCGTGCTGGGGCCGCTCGTCGCGCGCTTTCCCGGCCTCAGGATCGTCATGGAGCACATCACCACGCGCGAGGCGGCGGAATTCGTGACGGCCGCGCCCCCGAGCGTGGCGGCCACGATCACGGCGCATCACCTGCTGTTCTCCCGCAACGCGCTGTTCACCGGAGGCATCCGGCCGCATCTCTATTGCCTGCCGGTGCTGAAGCGGGAAACGCACCGGCGGGCGCTGGTGAAGGCGGCCACTGGCGGTAATCCCAAGTTTTTTCTCGGCACCGACAGCGCGCCGCACGCGCGCCACACCAAGGAGAACGACTGCGGCTGCGCCGGCATCTACACCGCGCACGCCGGCATCGAGCTCTACGCCGAGGCGTTTGCCGCGGCCGGTGCGCTCGACCGGCTGGAGGGGTTCGCGAGCCGCCATGGCGCACGGTTCTACGGTCTGCCGGTGAACACCGATACCCTGACGCTGGCCGAGGAACCCTGGACCGTCCCGCCGGAGATCCCGTTCGGCGCCGACCGGCTGGTGCCGTTGCGCGCCGGCGGTCCGGTCGCCTGGAAAGTCGCGTAGTCCGGGCATGGTGCTTGTTCGTTAAGAGGGGATGGACACGGCCGCCGAACCCGAAGTCATCGTTCCCCCGCCCGCCGAGCTGGGCATCCCGCCGGGCGACCTGTGGATCTTCGGCTACGGGTCGCTCATGTGGGACCCGGGATTCCGCTATCTCGAGCGCACCCCCGCGCTGGTGCGCGGCTATCACCGGGCGCTCTGCATCAACTCCAACCGCTGGCGCGGCACGCCCGAACGCCCCGGGCTGGTGCTGGGACTGGACCGCGGCGGCGCTTGCCGCGGCGTCGCTTTCCTGGTGGCGGAGGCGGACATTATCGAGACTGTCCAGGCGCTCTGGCACCGCGAGATGCGACGCCGCATCTATCTGCCCCGGCTGGTGCGCATGCGGATGCCCGGGAAGACGGAGGCGCGCGCCTTCACTTTCGTCGCGGACCCGCAGCACGCGGGCTACGCGGGCGAGCTCACGGTCGAGCAGGCGGCACTGCGGGTCGCGACCTGCCGCGGCTCCCGCGGCCCCAACATCGAGTACCTGACGCGCACCATCGAGCACCTCGAGGAGCTGGGCGTGCGCGACCACAACCTGCTGCGCGTGCTGCAGGTGGTGCGCCTGCTGCA
>CAYSRR010000438.1:0-1805 GCA_964433375.1 uncultured Streptomycetaceae bacterium | reverse complement strand
TCCGTTCGAACGCGCGGAGCCAAACCGGCCCGTTGGGTCCGGTTTTGGCAGCACTTATCCACAGCCTTTTCGGTCCTTTCCCGACGGTCCTGCCCGATCCTTGAGCAGCCGTTGCCAGCTGCTCAAAACATGAGCAGTTTTGCCTGCCGTTTCATCACCTTGCAGTTGGTTTTTCCCAATAAATCTAGGATTTAAGAAATACTTCAAAAACCTGTTGCTTTCACAAAATCAGACTACTAGAATTTGTTGGAAAGTGGCATAGCACCACAAGATATAGTGGTTACGTGTCACACAGGAATTTTGGACTGGGGAGGCCAGCCTCCCCTTGGGTGATAAAAAAACTTAAAACTCAAGGAGTTATCAAATGCAGCTCGCCACCGAATCCACCCTCGTTCCTCCGCCCGCCGGCCTGGCTACCAATGAAACGCCTGCTGCACGAGATGCCCGCTACGACCAGTACAAGGTGATCCGCCGCAACGGCGCGGTCGTCGGTTTCGAGCCCGCGAAGATCTCGATCGCGATGACGAAGGCGTTCATCGCGGTGAACGGCGGCCAGGGCGCCGCTTCCGCGCGCGTGCGCGAGCAGGTCGCGATACTCACCGAGAACGCGGTCGCCGCGCTGGTGCGCCGCCAGCCCTCGGGCGGCACTTTCCACATCGAGGATATTCAGGACCAGGTGGAACTCGCGCTGATGCGCGCCGGCGAGCACAACATCGCCCGCGCCTACGTGCTCTATCGCGAGGAGCGGACGCGGGAGCGCGCGAAGCAGCGCGAGGCGCAGGAGAAGGAAAAGGGCAAGGCCGCGCAGCTGCCGGTGCTGAACGTGAAGGAAGGCGGACAGGTGAAGCCGCTCGACCTCGGGCGGATCACGGCGCTGGTGCGCGAGGCGTGCGAGGGGCTCGGCCGCGAGGTGAGCGCGGAGCCGATCCTGCAGGCGATGCAGCGCGACCTCTACGACGGCGTGCCGATGGACGAAGTGCGCAAATCGCTGGTGCTGGCCGCGCGCGCCCTGATCGAGCAGGACCCGGGCTACAGCTACGTCACCGCGCGGCTGCTGATGCACTCGCTGCGCCTGGAAACCCTCGGCGAAGAGGTGACGCACGCGGAGATGCGCGCGCGCTACGCCGAGTACCTGCCGCGGTTCATCAAGGAGGGCATCGAGGCCGAGCTGCTCGACGAGCGCCTGGCCGGCTACGATCTCAAGTGCCTGGGCGCGGCGCTCGACGCCAACCGCGACCTCAAGTTCGCCTACCTCGGGCTGCAGATCCTCTACGACCGCTATTTCCTCCACGTGCGCGGCCGCCGCATCGAGCTGCCGCAGATTTTCTTCATGCGCGTGGCGATGGGGCTGGCGCTGAACGAGCCCGAGGACCAGCGCGAAGCGCGCGCGATCGAGTTCTACAACGTGCTGTCCTCCTTCGATTTCATGAGCTCGACGCCGACGCTGTTCAACTCGGGCACGCGCCGCTCGCAGCTGGCGAGCTGCTATCTCACCACCGTCTCCGACGACCTCGACGGCATCTACGAGGCGATCAAGGAGAACGCGATGCTGCAGAAATACGCCGGCGGCATCGGCAACGACTGGACGCCGGTGCGGGCGCTGGGCTCCCACATCAAGGGCACCAACGGCAAAAGCCAGGGCGTGGTGCCGTTCCTGAAGGTGGTGAACGACACCGCCGTGGCGGTCAACCAGGGCGGCAAGAGGAAGGGCGCGGTGTGCTCCTACCTCGAGACCTGGCACCTCGACATCGAGGAATTTCTCGAGTTGCGCAAGAACACCGGCGACGACCGCCGCCGCACCCACG
>CAYSRR010000437.1:0-1807 GCA_964433375.1 uncultured Streptomycetaceae bacterium | reverse complement strand
CGGCCGAAGGTTTGCCGGTATTCCTGTACGGCGGCACGGCGAGCGTGCTGCGGCGGCTCACCGCGCGCCTGGCCCGGGAGTTCCCGCGCATGAAGGTGGCGGGCTGTTACGCGCCGCCGTTCCGCGACCTGACGCCGGAGGAGGACGCGCTGGTCGTGCGCGCGATCAACGAGTCGGGCGCGGGCATCGTCATGGTCGCGCTGGGGTGCCCGAAACAGGAGGCGTGGATCGCCAGGCAACGCGGCCGCATCCGCGCGGTGATGATCGGCGTGGGGGCCGCTTTCGATTTTCACGCGGGCGTCACCGCGCGCGCGCCACGCTGGATGCGCGACGCCGGCCTGGAATGGCTGCACCGGCTGGCGACGGAGCCGCGGCGCCTGTGGCGCCGCTACCTCGTGACCAACACGCTGTTCCTGGCGTACCTGGCCGCGGAAACGCTGCGCGGCCGTCGATGAATCATTCACAAGCGGAGGTGACGATGAAGATCCAGCCGGTGGTGTTGTGCGGGGGCTCCGGGACGCGGCTCTGGCCGCTGTCGCGCGAGCGTCATCCGAAGCAGCTGCTCGCGCTGAACGGCGACCTGAGCCTGCTGCAGGAAACAGTGCGCCGCCTGGAAGGACTGGCGCCCAGGCCCGCCGCGCTGGCCGCGCCGATCGTGCTGTGCAACGAGGACTACCGCTTCATGATCGCCGACCAGCTGCGCGAGGTCGGCATGCCGCCGCATGCGATCCTGCTCGAGCCCGCGTCCAAGGGCACGGCCCCGGCCCTCACGCTCGCGGCGCTGCACGCGCTGGAGGACAACGACCCGGTGCTCGCCGTCATGCCGTCGGACCACGTCATCTCCCGCCAGGACGCGTTTCACGAGGCGCTCCGGCGCGGCGCGGCGCTCGCCGCCGAAGGCTGCATCGTCGCCTTCGGGGTGCCGCCGGCTTCCGCGGAGACCGGCTACGGTTATATCCGCGTCGGGGCCGAGCTGTACCCGGGACGCAACCCGCCGGCGTACGGCGTCGAATCGTTCGTGGAGAAGCCGGACCCGGAAACGGCGCGGCGCTATCTTTCCGAAGGCGCCCACCTGTGGAACAGCGGCATCTTCATGACGCGCTGCTCCGCGTGGATCGAGGTCATCGGCCGCCTGCGGCCGGAGATCCTCGCCGCCTGCCGCGCCGCGCACGGCCGCGGCGCGCGGGACGGGATTTTTCACCGGGTCGAAGCCCAGGCGTTCGGCAAGTGCCCGGCCGACTCCATCGATTACGCCGTCATGGAGCGGATCGGGTCGCAGCGCGCCCGCAACGAAGGGCACGGCGCGGTGGCGGTGAGGCTCGACGCGGACTGGTCGGACGTCGGCGCCTGGGACGCGCTGTGGGAAATCGGAGCGAAGGACGGCGAGGGCAACGTCAGCCAGGGCGACGTCTGCGCCGTGGAAACCCGGCAGTCGCTGCTGATCTCCAACCACCGCCTGCTCGCGTGCGTCGGCGTCGACGGCCTGGTCGTCATCGAGACGCCCGACGCCGTCATGGTGGCGCGCCGCGACCAGGCGCAGGCGGTGCGCAAGATCGTCTCGCGGCTGAAGAGCGAGTCGCGCCCGGAGTGCGTGAACCATCGCAAGGTGCACCGGCCGTGGGGGAGCTACGACGACATCGACCAGGGCGAGCGCTTCCGGGTGAAGCGCATCATCGTCCATCCCGGCGCGGAGCTTTCCCTGCAGATCCATTACCACCGCGCCGAGCACTGGATCGTCGTCCGCGGCACGGCGCGGGTGACGCGGGGCGAGCAGTCCTTCCTGCTCACGGAGAACCAGTCCACCTAC
>CAYSRR010000436.1:0-1812 GCA_964433375.1 uncultured Streptomycetaceae bacterium | reverse complement strand
CGGCCGAGCCGGCCCTGGATCATCTGCTCCTTGGCGCGCAGGTAGCACTCCTTGTAGCGGCGGCTGTAGCCGATGCGCAGCGTTCCGCCGGTCGCTTTCAGGGTTTCGAGTATGTCGTCGGCGTCCTTGAGCGTGAGCGCGATCGGCTTCTCGCACAGCACCGGCTTGCCCAGCTCCAGCGCGCGGCGCACCGGGGCCGAGTGCAGGCTCTCGGGCGTGGACACGAACACGGCGTTCACTTCCGGCCGCTCGATGGCTTCATGGTTGCTGCCGGTATGAAAGTCGGCGCCCGTCACGTCCGCGAGCGCTTTCGCCCGCTGTGGATCGAGGTCGGCGATGGCCATGTAGCCGACGGCGGGATGCCTGGCGGCGAGCCGCGCCCGCAGCGTGCCGATGCGCCCGGCGCCGATGACGGCGATGCCGAGCTCTTTTCGCTTGACGTCCTTTTTCATGCTCTTTTCTCCTGGAAGCGGCGCCGGCTGGCGCCGCGGCTCAATAGACGCGGTTCAGAGGAGCCTCGCCCCTGGCCAGCACGCGCTCGACGTTGGCCCAGGCGTCGCGGAACAGGTTGGTGGAGGCCTGGCGCGTGACGCCGGCGACGTGGGGCGTGAACAGCACGCGGTGCGCGGCCTCGCCCTCGAGCGCGAACAGCGGGTTGTCGGTGTCGGGCGGCTCGACCGAGTAGACGTCGACTGCCGCGCCGGCCAGCCGGCCTGAATTGAGATGGGCGGCGAGCGCGGTCTCGTTGACGATGCCGCCGCGCGAGACCTGGATCAGCACCGCGCCGGGCTTCATCAGGCTCAGCTGGCGGGCGCCGATCATGCTGCGCGTCTGCGGCAGCAGCGGCACGTGCAGGCTGACGATGTCGGCGGCCTTGAGCAGTTCGTCGAGGGGGAGCGCCTTTGCCCCGAGTTTCGCCGCGGCCTCGTCGCGCGGTGTGGGGTCGTGATAGACGATTTCGCAGCCAAAACGGCGGAAAGCCTCGGCCACCGCGAAGCCGATCGTGCCGAGACCGACGATGCCCGCCGTGAGCCCTTCGAGGCCGGGCAGGTTGTCGGCCATCATGCGGCCGCGGAAGGAAACGTAATTCGCCTCGCGGATCTCCGCGCTGGCCCACGGCAGGCGACGAAGCAACACAATGGCGCTGCCCACCGCGTACTCGGCCACCGCGTTGTTGCTGCCGCCGGGGACGTTGGCGACCGCGATGCCGAGCTTCTTCATGACGGCCTCGTCGAGACGGTCGACGCCGGCGCCGGTCACCTGCACCAGCTTGATCCTGCTGCCCTCGAACAGGGAAGGCGCGAGCCTGCCGCCCACCGCCGGGATGACCAGCGCGCGGACTTCCTTCGCGATCATGTGCAGTTGCGGGTCGTCGGGCTTGAGGTAGGCGATGGACAGTTGCGCCGGCGGGATCACGCCGGCGCGGGCGAAGTCGGCTTCGGGGCGCAGGCACAGAACGTCATGAGACATAAAAACCTCGAATTGAAGCCACAGAGAACACAGAGGTCACAGAGAGAAACAGGTTGCTGGCGCTGTCGGAGCAGGCTCGCTTACCTGAAGAAGTTTTTTACTTTCGTTGAAGCCTTTCTTTTTCTCTGTGTTCTCTGTGCTCTCTGTGGCTATGTTTTGCTCGTCGTTTCCTGGGTGCGTTTCGCAATGTCGGCAACAGGGAAGAAGCATAGCAGCACCAGCGGTTCGTTGCCGGTGTTGCGGGTCGCGTGCTTCTCGCCGGACGGGACCAGGATGGTGTCGCCGGCCTTGAGCGGATGGTTGCCGCTGTCGGGCACCGGCATGACCGAATCCGACAGCGGC
>CAYSRR010000435.1:0-1814 GCA_964433375.1 uncultured Streptomycetaceae bacterium | reverse complement strand
CGCGGATCGACGCCGTGCCCATCTTTTTCTGCTGGTGGGTGATTCTCGCCAAGACCGTCAAGGGTTACGGCATGGGCGAGTCCGGCGAAGGCCAGAACATCACCCACCAGCAGAAAAAGATGGGCACGGCGTCGATCCGCGCCTTCCGCGACCGGTTCAAGGTGCCGATCCCGGACGAGAAGCTCGAGGAGGTGCCGTTCTACAAGCCGCCGGAAGATTCGCCCGAAATGCGGTACATGCGCAGCCGCATCGAGGCCATGGGAGGCTCGCTGCCGGCGCGCAGGCGCAAGGTCGAGCCGCTGGAAGTGCCGGTGCTGTCGGCTTTCGAGGCGCAGCTGAAAAGCAGCGAGGACCGCGCGTTCTCGACCACGATGGCCTTCGTGCGGATTCTCAACACCATCATCCGCGACAAGAAAATCGGCAAGCGCGTGGTGCCGATCGTGCCCGACGAGTCGCGCACCTTCGGCATGGAGGGCATGTTCCGCCAGCTCGGCATCTACTCGTCGGTGGGCCAGCTCTACACGCCCCAGGACGCGGAGCAGCTCATGTACTACAAGGAGGACAAGAGCGGCCAGATCCTGCAGGAGGGCATCAACGAGGCGGGCGGCATGTGCTCCTGGATCGCGGCGGCGACCTCCTACAGCACGAGCAACCTGCCGATGATCCCGTTCTACATCTTCTATTCGATGTTCGGGTTCCAGAGAGTCGGCGATCTCACCTGGGCCGCCGGCGACATGCGCGCGCGCGGCTTCCTGCTGGGCGGCACGTCGGGACGCACCACGCTGAACGGCGAGGGGCTGCAGCACGAGGACGGGCACAGCCACGTGCTTGCATCCACCGTGCCCAACTGCGTGTCGTACGACCCGACCTTCGCCTATGAGCTGGCGGTGATCATCCAGGACGGGATGCGCCGGATGGTCCAGGACCAGGAAGACATCTACTACTACATCACGGTGATGAACGAGAATTACGCTCATCCCGCGATGCCCGAAGGCGCCGCGGCGGGCATCCTGCGCGGCATGCACCTCATCGCCAGCCCGGAAAAAGCGGGCAAGGCCGCGAAAGGCAAGCTGAACGTGCAGCTCATGGGCTGCGGCACCATCCTGCGCGAGGTGATCGCGGCGGCCGAAATGCTCGAGAAGGACTTCGGCGTTTCCGCCGACATCTGGAGCGTCACCAGCTTCAACGAGCTGCGCCGCGACGGCATCGAGACCGCGCGCTGGAACCTGCTGCATCCCGAGGCCGAGCCGCGGCTCTCCTACGTCGAGCAATGCCTGAGGGACCATGCGGGCCCGGTGATCGCGGCGACCGACTACATGAAGGTGTATGCCGACCAGATCCGCGCGTACCTGCCGCAGCCGGCGCACTACAGCGTGCTCGGCACCGACGGCTTCGGGCGTTCCGACACGCGGCGGGCGCTGCGCGGTCACTTCGAGGTGGACAGGCGCTACGTCGCGGTGGCGGCGCTGAAGGCGCTTGCCGACCAGGAGGCGCTGCCGCAGAAGAAGGTCGTCGAGGCGATCCGGAAGTACGGCGTGGATCCGGAGAAACCGAATCCCGCCAAGGCCTAGAGCTTTCCCGCATGAGCCAAGTAATCGAAGTGAAGGTCCCCGACATCGGGGACTTCAAGAACATCCCGGTGATCGAGGTATTGGTCAAGCCGGGTGACAGCGTCAGCAAGGAGGCGCCCCTCGTCACGCTCGAGTCGGACAAGGCGACGATGGAAGTGCCCGCGCCCGCCGCCGGCGTGGTGAAGGAGATCAAGCTCAAAGTCGGCGACAAGGTTTCCGAGGGCACGCTCGTGCTTATGCTCG
>CAYSRR010000434.1:0-1818 GCA_964433375.1 uncultured Streptomycetaceae bacterium | reverse complement strand
CATCAACGAATACATCGACGAGCGTTTCCCGCATCCGCAACTGATGCCGGCGGATCCGGTGATGCGCGCCCGCGCGCGGCTGTTCCTGTTCCGCTTCGAGCAGGAGATGTTCTCCCACGTCATCGCGATCGAGAAGGGCACGCAGAAACAGGCCGACAAGGGCCGCCAGACCATCCGCGACGCGCTGACCCAGATCGCGCCGGTGTTCGCCAAGCAGAAATACATGCTCGGCGAGGAATTCTCGATGCTCGACGTCGCGATCGCGCCGCTGCTGTGGCGCCTCGACCACTACGGCATCCAGCTCGGCAAGCAGGCCGCGCCGCTGATGAAATACGCCGAGCGCCTGTTCAGCCGCCCGGCCTACATCGACGCGCTGACGGCGTCCGAGAAGGTAATGCGCAAGTGACAGTGATGAGCGAGGAACGATGAGCGCTGAGCAGAACCCTGAAGTTGTTCATCACTCATCGTTCCGCACTCATCGCTGAATTTTATGGCTGAGCGTTCCACCAAGCCGTACCTGATCCGCGCCGTCCACGAGTGGGCCTGCGACAGCGGGCTCACGCCGTATCTGTCGGTCAAGGTCGACGAAAACACGCGGGTGCCGGCGGAGCACGTCAAGAACGGCGAGATCGTGCTCAATCTCAGCCACGACGCGACGCACAAGCTGACCATCGGCCAGGACCTGATCCAGTTCTCCGCGCGCTTCGGCGGCGTGTCGCGGGAATGTTCGGTCCCCGTCGCCGCGGTGCAGGGCATATTCGCGCGCGAGAACGGGCAGGGCCTGTTTTTCCCCGAGGAATCGCAGGTCCAGTCGACCGTGCCGCCGGCGATGCAGCAGCCTCCCGAAAAACCGGACGACCCGAAGCCGGATTCGCCCGCGCCCGGCGGCCGGCCCCGCCTGCAGATCGTCAAGTAGTCCCGCCGCCGGCGCGGTTTGACACCGCCCGGCCTGCGTCGCACACTCCCGTGACGCTGCGTATTCGAAAAGTTTCCGATAAAAATCCGTCTCCGAACGGCCGCGCGCGGCGCATGCTCAGCCAGTCACCGGTCCAGGAGGAGTCCCATGCTTACCCCGGAAGAGCTTGAACAGGTCGCTCCCGCAGAATCCATATTCCCGTCCCCGATTCCCGTGCAGTGCGTGTCCAGCGACGAGTACCTGCCCTGTCCGCAGACCGGACAGCAGCGGGAGTTCGAAGCCCGCATCCGGCAGTACGGCGGGGAACTCGCGCGCCGGCAGGGCCTGAGCCGCAGGCGCTTTTTCCAGTCCGCCGCGGGCATGGCGGCGGCCTTCGTCGCGATGAACGAGACCTACGGGCCGCTGTACATGGTGAGCCGCGCCGAGGCCGCCACGCCGGAGATGGCGAACGAGCGGGCGAAGGCGCTGAAGAGCCAGTTCATCATGGACATGCACACCCATTTCCTGCGCGACGACACGCCGATCAAGACCTTCGTCGCACAGCGCGCCACGGTGGGCAAGCTGGGCTGGAACCTGTCGCTCAATGAGAAAGAGCAGACCATCGACGACCTGAAGTTTCCCAACTACTTCAAGGAAATCTACCTCGACAGCGACACCAAGGTCGGCTGCATCAGCGGCTCCTACTCGGTCGATCCGATCTACTCCTTCCTGACCAACGACATGAAGTACGCCGCGCGCGAGAAGATCAACAAGGAGGCCGGCACCCGGCGCAGTTACTCCCATGCGATCTTCACCCCGGGGCATCCCGGCTGGCTGGACAAGGTCGAGGAGGAGCAGGCGCGGCTCAAGCCCGACTCGTGGAAGGGCTACACCATCGGCGACAACACCAACAAGCACCTGTC
>CAYSRR010000433.1:0-1819 GCA_964433375.1 uncultured Streptomycetaceae bacterium | reverse complement strand
CCTCCACCCGTCCGATGTCCCGGACGTCGACGCCCTTGCGAGCCTCGAGCGCCGCCCAGACCGCCGACTGCGCGTGATAGCAAATGGGGTAGCACTTCATGTCGGTCCGCGTGATCCGGTGCGGCCGGCCAGGACCGACGGATACGTCCCAGTCGAACCGGCCAACGATGTCCCACAGCCCCCCCTTGCCCTCGATCACCGCGGTGGGGCCGGTAAAGCCCTCCTGGGCGAGGAACGCGGCGAAGACGGCGTTGCGCGAGGCGTTGGCGGCCGCGCACCCCTTCCAGCCGGAGAGTTCGCCGAGCCGCGTCTGGGTGAGCGCCATGTTGGGCGCCAGCGCGAGCGCGACGGCGTGGCCCAGCTGCTCCCGGGAGAGCCCCAGCAGCACCCCTGCGCCGAGCGCCGAGGCGACCACGCCATAGACCGGCTGGTCCCAGCCCCTGGAGTTGATGTCGTACGACTCGAGGAATCCGCAGTACACGTCGTAGGCAAGCGTCACGGCGCTGATCACCGACTGGCCGCCGGCGTGCACCGTTTCCGCCACGGCCAGAATCCCCGGGATGACGTCGCTTGGATGGCCGCCGCTCTTCACCCGGTACGTGTCGCTCAAGTCGTGCACGCGCATCATCGCCTTCCAGTCGCACCCGAGCACGCTTGATGCCGGCGCGCCGGCAACCGCCGCCTGCCGGCGTGCCATGGCCCGGGCCTGGCGGCTGACCTCGTCGTCGTACGCCCCCACCGCGCACGCGAACGTGTCGACCAGCCTGCGCTTGCATTCGTGCACGACCTCCGGCGGAAGATCGGCGTAGTTCGCCGCCCGCGCGAAATCGACAAGCCGTGCCGTCATCGAGTCCATTTCCGTTCTCCTATCCGTGCATCGCTGGCGCCCGGCCGGCGCTACGGCGCGAGGACGCCGCTGGCACGCGCGGCGGCGACCTCGCCCGGGTTCATCCAGCCTTCCAGCGCGGCGTCGGCGTTCTCGCGGGTGAGGGGCTGGGGGGGCGCCGGCCTCTCCGGCACGGTGCGGCTGAAGCGCGGCGCCGGGGCGGGCTGGATCACGCCGTCCACCTCGATGAGAGTCTCGCGCGCCTTCATGTGCGCGTGGTGCGGCGCTTCCGCCATGCTCAGCACGGGCGCGAAGCAGGCATGGCCCTCGAGCAACGCGCACCACTCGGCCCGCGTCCGGGTCTTGAACTTCTCGCTGAAGATCGCCCGCGCCTTCGGCCAGTTGGCCCGGTCCCTCTGCGCGCCGATCTCCGCCGGGGCAAGTTCCATGAGGCACAGGAGATCGGCATGGAACCGGCCCTCGATCGCCGCGATGGAAACCAGGTGCCCGTCGGCGCAGGCGTACACGTCGTAGAAATAGGCGCCGGAATCGGAGTTGTTCGAGCCGCGCTCCAGGCGCATCAGACCCGCGCCATAGAGGCCGTAGATGGAGGTCATGAGCGACGCCGTGCCGTCGACGATGGCCGCGTCGACGACTTGGCCCTTGCCCGACTGCCGCGCCTCCAGCAGGCCAGCGAGCACGCCGAGGGCGAGATATAGCGCGCCTCCCGCGTAGTCGCCCACGAGATTGAGCGGCGGCGCCGGCAACTGGCCATTGCGTCCGATGGAGAAAAGCGCGCCCGTGAGCGAGATGTAGTTGAGGTCGTGGCCGACAGCGGGCGCGAGCGGACCCGTCTGTCCCCACCCGGTCATGCGCCCATAGGTCAGCCTGGGATTGCGCGCCAGGCAGACGTCGGGCCCCAGCCCCAGCCGCTCCATGACGCCCGGGCGATATCCCTCTATCAGCGCGTCGGCGCGCTCCACCAGGCGCAGC
>CAYSRR010000432.1:0-1827 GCA_964433375.1 uncultured Streptomycetaceae bacterium | reverse complement strand
AGCACGAGGCTGTGCGGCGTGGCGTGGTGCAGGATGTAGGCGGCTTCCGTCATCTCGACCATGAAAGTGGAGCGCCCGCCGGCAAGGTCGTCGGAGGCGCCGATGCGCGTGTAGATCGCGTCGACCGGGCCCAGCCGCACCCGCTGCGCCGGGACGAACGAGCCGCAGTGCGCCAGCAGCGTGATGAGGGCGACCTGGCGCATGTAGGTGGACTTGCCGCCCATGTTGGGGCCGGTGACGATCAGCATCTGGCGCGACGCCGAGAGGCGCGCGTCATTGGCGATGAAGGTCTCGACCTGGCTTTCCACCACCGGGTGCCGGCCGCCGTCGATCTCGATCAGCGGCTCGTCGGCGAAGGCGGGGCGGACGTAGCCGAGCGCCGTGGCGCGCTCGGCGAAAGCGGACAGCAGGTCGAGCTCGGCCAGCGCGCCGGCCGCGCCCTGCAGCTTAGGGATGTGCGGGGCCAGCTCGTCGAGCAGCTTGTCGTAGAGCAGCTTCTCGCGCGCGAGCGCCCGGTCCTGCGCCGAGAGCGCCTTGTCCTCGAACGCTTTCAGCTCGGGCGTGATGTAGCGTTCCGCGTTCTTGAGCGTCTGGCGCCGGCGATAATCGTCCGGCACCGGCGTTTTCTCCGCCTGGGCGCGTGACACTTCGATGTAGAAGCCGTGCACGCGGTTGTACTCGACCTTGAGATTGGCGATGCCGGTGCGCGCGCGCTCGCGCGTCTCGAGCGCGAGCAGGAACTCGCCGCAATTGGCCTGGATGCCGCGCAGCTCGTCGAGTTCGGCGTCGTAACCGCCGGCGATGACGCCGCCTTCGCGCAGCACCGCCGCCGGCTCCGGCCGGATCGCGGCGGTCAGCAGCGCCGCCAGCGCGTCCTGCGGCGCGGCCGCGGCGGCCAGCTCGGCGATTCTCGATCCGGCAACGCCGACGAGGGCAGCGCCGATATCCGGCAGCCGCTTGAGCGTGTCGCGCAGGCCGGACAGGTCGCGCGGGCGCGCGGACTTCAGCGCGATGCGCGCCGTGATGCGCTCGACGTCCACGCATTGCCGCAGGACTTCGCGCAGTTCGCGGTGCGGCGCCGCGCCGTTCGCGCCGATCAGCTGCTCGACCCCGTCGAGCCGCGCGTTGAGCGCCGCGCGGTCGCGCAGCGGGTGGTGCAGGGTCTGGCGCAGCAGGCGGCTGCCCATGCCGGTGGCGCAGGTGTCGAGCAGGGAATAGAGCGTGGGCGACGGTTCGCCGCGGATGGTCTCGGTGAGCTCGAGGTTGCGCCGCGTCGCCGGGTCCATGCGCACCCAGGCGCGCTCCTGCTCGACCGCGAGCGAGCGGACGTGGGCGATGGCCGTGCCCTGGGTGGTGCGCGCGTATTCCAGCAGCGCGCCGGCGGCGCAGACCGCCGCCGTCAGGTCGGCGGCGCCGAAGCCGGTGAGGTCGTGGGTCTCGAACTGGCGGACGAGCGCGCGCCGGGCCGCGTCGAGCTCGAATTGCCACGGCGGCAGCCGTTTCACGGCGGCAGCCGTGCCGTTCAGCAGGTCCGCGGCGGCATCCTCGGGCACCAGGATTTCCGAGGGCGCGAGACGCTCCAGCTCGGCGGCCAGGTTGGCGCTAGCGGTTTCCATCACCGTGAAGCGCCCGGAGGCGAGCGAGAGCCAGGACAGGCCGACGAGATTCTTCTGCGGACACAGCGCGAGCAGCAGGTTGTCGCGCTTTTCGTCGAGCAGAGCGGCGTCGGTCAGCGTGCCGGGGGTGACGACGCGGGTGACCTGGCGCTCGACCGGCCCTTTCGAGGTGGCGGGATCGCCGATCTGCTCGCAGATCGCCACCGACTCG
>CAYSRR010000431.1:0-1839 GCA_964433375.1 uncultured Streptomycetaceae bacterium | reverse complement strand
TAACCTTCATCCTACAATGACACCGTTGGAAGGCGAAATTCGAGGGGAACCTCAATCAGTTCTCCTGACGAGATTGGCGGTTCGAGTTGATTTCACCTCTGCGCCTTTGCGTCTTTGCGGCTAATTAAAGGTTTTCTTGGCGTCATGGCGCCTTGGCGGCTAATTTGGGGTTTGCTGTGCCGCACAATCTCGACAGCGCCGCCATCGCGGCGTAAGATTGCCCTCCCTTTCCGCGGCTGACCGCGAACCGGTTCCATTCTTTATAGTTTCATAAATTCAAATGGTTAGGAGATTGTTATGAGCAGCGGGCGCGAAGTGGTGGTGCTGTCCGGCGTGCGGACGGCGATCGGCGATTACGGCGGCGCGCTGAAGGACCTGGCGCCGACCGAGCTGTCGGCGCAGGTGATCAGGGAAGCCGTCAAGCGCTCGAAAGTCGACGCGAAGGAAGTCGGCGCCTGCGTCATCGGCAACGTGATCCATACCGAGGCGCGCGACATGTACTTCTCGCGCGTCGCCGCGCTGAAAGGCGGGCTGCCGGAGGAATCCACCGCGCTCACCGTCAACCGCCTGTGCGGCAGCGGGCTGCAGGCCATCGTCTCCGCTTCGCAGATGATCACGCTGGGCGACGCCGACGTCGCGGTCGGCGGCGGCGCGGAATCCATGAGCCGCGGCGGCTACCTGATGCCGACGCTGCGCTGGGGCCAGCGCATGAGCGACGGCTCCGTCGTGGACATGATGGTGGGCGCGCTGACCGATCCCTTCGACACCACGCACATGGGCATCACGGCGGAGAACATCGCGGAGAAGTGGAAGATCACGCGCGAGCAGCAGGACGAGTTCTCGGTGGAAAGCCACCGCCGCGCGATCAACGCGATCGAGAAGGGCTACTTCAAGGACCAGATCCTGCCGATCGAGATGAAGACGCGCAAGGGCGTGACCGTGTTCGACCGCGACGAGCATCCGCGCGCGGACGCGAGCGTGGAAGGCATGGCGAAACTGCGCGCCGTGTTCAAGAAGGACGGCTCGGTCACGGCCGGCAACGCCTCCGGCATCAACGACGGCGCGGCGGCGGTGGTGCTGATGGAGCGCGCCGCGGCCGAGAAGAAGGGCCTGAAGCCGATGGCGCGGCTCGTCTCCTACGGCATCGCCGGCGTGGACCCGAAGATCATGGGCATCGGGCCGGTGCCGGCCAGCCAGCGCGCGCTCGACAAGGCCGGCCTGAAGATCGGGCAGATGGACGTGATCGAATCGAACGAGGCGTTCGCAGTGCAGGCGCTGGCGGTCTCGTGCGACCTCGATCTCGACCCGAAGAAGACCAACCCCAACGGCGGCGCGGTCGGTCTCGGCCACCCGATCGGCGCGACCGGCGCGGTGCTGACGGTGAAGGCGCTCTACGAGCTGCAGCGCACCGGCGGGAAGTACGCGCTGGTGACGATGTGTATCGGCGGCGGGCAGGGCATTTCAGCCGTCTTCGAAAGACTGAATTAGCCGCAGAGGCGCAAAGACGCAAAGTAGTAATTTCAATAAAAAGCCGCGCGGGACCGCGCGGCTTTTTTACGTACGTCAATCCACCCTGGCGCCCGACGCCTTGACGATCTTCGCCCACTTCGGCAGCTCGCGGCCGATGAACGCGGCGAACTGCTCCGGCGTCGACGGCGTGACGTCCCCGCCCTCTTCCTGGAAGCGGCTGCGCACGTCGGGCAGTTGCAGGATACGCGTCAGCTCCGCGTTCAGCTTCGCCACGATGTCGTCCGGCGTCCTGGCCGGGACCATCACGCCGTACCATAAGGAAATCGTCGGGGCCGGGCCCGACGATTTCCTAGGGTTTCATGATGAGCT
>CAYSRR010000430.1:550-1845 GCA_964433375.1 uncultured Streptomycetaceae bacterium | reverse complement strand
AGATCTGCAACGCGACCTATTCCGACCCGCGCCAGCGCCAGCTGTTCAAGAACATCGTCTACGTCGGCGCGCTGTCCGCCCTGATCGAGATCGACCCGGCCGAGATCGAGAAGCTGTTCTCCGAGCAGTACAAGGGCAAGGAAGCGCTGCTGCAGTCGAACGTGAAGGCGCTGCGCCTCGGCCGCGATTACGCGCGCGAGCACCTCGATCACCCGATCGGCATCCGCATCAAGCGCGCCAACAACGTCGGCAACCGGATCTTCGTCGACGGCAACAGCGCCGCGGCGCTGGGCGCGGTCTACGGCGGCGCCTCGGTGTGCGCCTGGTACCCGATCACGCCTTCCTCCTCGCTCGCGGAAGCCTTCATCAAACACTGCCAGAAGCTGCGCGTCGACCCCGCGACCGGCAAGAGCCGCTACGCGATCATCCAGGGGGAGGACGAGCTCGCTTCCGTCGGCATCGCCATCGGCGCGGGCTGGAACGGGGCGCGCTCGTTCACCGCGACCTCGGGACCGGGCATCTCGCTGATGACCGAGTTCATCGGGCTGGCCTATTTCGCCGAGATTCCCGTGGTGCTGATCAACGTGCAGCGCGGCGGCCCCTCGACCGGCATGCCCACGCGCACCCAGCAATCCGACGTGATCGCCTGCGCCTACGCCTCGCACGGCGACACCAAGCACGTGCTGCTGTTCCCGGAAGACCCGGCGGAGTGCTTCGAATTCTCCGCGCAGGCATTCGACCTCGCGGAGCGGCTGCAGACCCCGGTGTTCGTGATGACCGATCTCGACATCGGCATGAACACGCGGCTGTGCGCGCCGTTCCAGTGGGACGACACCAGGGTCTACGACCGCGGCAAGGTGATGGGCCACGACGACCTCGAGTCCGGCAAAGACTTCGGGCGCTACCTGGACGTGGACGGCGACGGCGTGCCTTACCGCACCTATCCCGGCACCCACCCCGCCAGGGGCGGCTACTTCACCCGCGGCACCACCAAGGACCGCTACGCGCGCTACAGCGAGGCCGGCCCGGACTACGTCTACAACATGGAACGGCTGCTGCGGAAATTCGACACCGCCAAGAAGCTGGTGCCGAAGCCCCTGCTCACCCCGGCGGACAAGCCCGCGCGCTTCGGGGCGATCTTCTACGGCTCGACGGCGCCGGCGATGTACGAAGCGCTCGACGTGCTCTCCTCGCGCGGCATCCACGTCAACGCGCTGCGGGTGCGCGGCTTCCCTTTCACGGACGAGATCGCGGATTTCGTCGCGCGGCTGGACCAATTGTATCGCGAATCGCGG
>CAYSRR010000430.1:0-540 GCA_964433375.1 uncultured Streptomycetaceae bacterium | reverse complement strand
CGGATTTCGTCGCGTCGCACCCCTGGGTGTTCGTGGTCGAGCAGAACCGCGACGCCCAGCTGAAGACGCTGCTGGTCAACGAGGCCAGGGTGAACCCGTCGCGCCTGCTGTCGGTGCTGCACTACGACGGCACGCCGATCACGGCGCGCTTTATCGTCGACCAGGTTTCGCAACATGCCGCGGCCCGCACCGTCGTGCCGCTCAAGAAGGTGGTCTCATGACCCACGGGCCAGAAGCCAGAGTCAGATAAGGGCAAAACCATGACGTATATCGCCAAGCCCAAGCTCCACCACCCGACGCTGGCCAGGAACCAGGTCGGCTACACGCGCCGCGACTACGAGGGCAAGATTTCGACCCTGTGCGCCGGCTGCGGGCACGATTCGATCTCGGCCGCCATCATCCAGGCCTGCTGGGAGCTCGACGTCCAGCCGCACCGCGTCGCCAAGCTCTCCGGCATCGGCTGCTCCTCGAAGACGCCGGACTATTTCCTCGGCAACTCGCACGGCTTCAACACCGTGCACGGCCGCATGCCGTCGGTGG
>CAYSRR010000429.1:0-1848 GCA_964433375.1 uncultured Streptomycetaceae bacterium | reverse complement strand
TCCTCTCGCTCGTTCCCCGCGGGCAGCCGCCGTCGTCGCGCGGGGAATGCGGAGATTCTAGCACCGGCCGCAGCCGGCCCCGCCTCAATAGGTGCCGCTGAAAGCGTCGCGACCGCGCGTGTAATCGTTGTTGGTCTGCGCCGGGTTGCGGTTGACGAGCGGGCGCGCGTAGAGCGGATGAGTGAGGCTTCTGACCTCGTGCTCGATCGCGAACAGCGCCTTGCCGCTGCCCGGGTCGACCAGGTCACGGAAACGGTACTGATGCTCGCTCGATTCCTCGGTGACGAGGCCGCGCTCGAGCAGGCGGCGGTGCGGGCCGGAGAAGTCGGAGACGTAGACCTGGATGTGATGCCCGTCGTAGTCCGGCAGCGGGCGAGCGGTCTCGCGAAACCGCAGCCGCTGCGTGGCGCTGACGGCGACAACGGTGGTCTCGTCTCCCGCGGCGCCTTCCACCGAGACCCGCGCTCCCAGGATTTCCTCGTAGAAACGCGCGATGCCGCGCGCCGCGCCGGCCGGCACGTCGAACGCGACGTACGCGATCGCAAGATCGGTGTCGCCGAACCGGGGCGCGGGCGCATGGCAGCGGTAGCGATTGCCCCACGGGCAGGTTGCTTCGACGGCGCCGTCCTTCTCCTCCCAGGCGAAGCGCGTCTCCGCGAGTTGCGGCGCGACTTTCTGCAACCGGCGCTTCAACGCGTCCGGATCGGGCAGCACCAGCCCGACGTGACCGCGCAGCACCTGGATGCCGCGGGTGGGCAGGTGAAACTGGTGGCGGCCGACGTTGACCCACATGTTCTCCACGCCGGTCACGAGATAGGGATCGCGCGTCAACCCCAGCCCGGAAATGTAGAACAGCGTCGCCAGGCGCTGGTCGGTGATGCAGACGTTGACGTGCTCGAGCAGAACGATGTTGCCCAGGTCCTGGCGCGCGCGGTCGTAGGTCATGGTCATGTTGTGCCCGTCCTTTGCCGTTATTTTTTGCCCGCGCCGAGCGCGCGGTGCCCGATGTCGCGCCGGAACTGCATGCCGTCGAAGCGGATCTTCTCGGCGGCCTCGTATGCGCGCCGCTGGGCGGCGCTGACGTTGCCGCCCAGCGCGGTCACGGCCAGCACGCGCCCGCCGCTCGTGACGACGTCCTTGCCGGCGAGCGCGGTGCCGGCATGAAACACGTGGCAATCCTCCTGCGGCGCCGGCAGGCCGTGGATCGCGTCGCCTTTGCGCGGGTCGTCCGGGTAGCCGTGGGCCGCCAGCACCACGGCGAGCGCAACGCGCCGGTCCCATTCGGCTTCCGCCTGGTCGAGTGTGCCGGCGAGCGCGTGCTCGATGAGCGGCACGAGATCGCTCTTCAGCCGCATGATGATCGGCTGCGTCTCGGGGTCTCCCATGCGGCAATTGAACTCGAGCACCTTGACGCGCCCGTCCCGGGCGATCATCAGGCCGGCGTAGAGAAACCCGCTGTACGGCGTGCCGTCCTTGTCCATCCCGGTCAGCACCGGCTGGATCACTTCCCGCATGACCTTGGCGTGAATGGCGGGCGTCACCACCAGCGCCGGCGAGTACGCGCCCATGCCGCCGGTGTTGGGGCCGTGGTCGCCGTCCTGCAGCCGCTTGTGGTCCTGGCTGGTGGCGAGCGCCAGCGCGTGACGCCCGTCGGCGAGCACGATGAAGCTCGCCTCCTCCCCGTCCAGGAACTCCTCGATCACCACGCGCGCGCCGGCAGCGCCCATCTTCTTCCCGGTGAGCATCGCGTCCACGGCCGCGTGCGCCTCGGCCGCGCTCGTCGCGACGACGACGCCCTTGCCCGCGGCCAGGCCGTCGGCCTTGATGACGATGGGCGCGCCGTGCCGG
>CAYSRR010000428.1:315-1852 GCA_964433375.1 uncultured Streptomycetaceae bacterium | reverse complement strand
GCCGGCAGGTCGGCCTTCTGGAACAGGTCCAGCCATTCCGCGTTTGTGCGCTTCGCGAGCGCTCCCTCGACGAACCGGTAGAAGTCGGCGATGTTGCGGTTCCGGTCCCCGCGCCGGGCAAAACGCCGGTCCTCCTTGCGTTCAGGCTGCCCGATCACGTCGCAAAACCGGGCGTACTGCTCGTCGCTCGCCAGCGTGTAGCAGAGATAGCCGTCCCGGGTGGCCGCCGGGCGGCGCGAGAACATGCGCTCCATGCCGCCCCCCCCGATGGGAGGTTCAAAAGTCCTTCCCCACATGTGCTCCGACAGCACGAAGCCGGCCAGCGTCTCGAACATCGGCAGTTCGATCGCCTGGCCCTCACCGGTGCGCTGCCGCCACAGCAGCGCCGCGAGGATGGTGTGCGCGAGGGCCAGCCCGCACGTGCGGTCGGCAAACATGAACGGGAGGAACGTGGGTTCGGCGTTGTTCAGGCGCGCCTGAAGGAAGGGAAGCGCCGTCAGGCCCTGTATCACTTCGTCGTAAGCCGGCTTGGAGGCGTAGCGCCCGTCCTCGCTGAAGCCCGACGCACCGCAATAGATGATCCCCGGATTGACGGCCGCCACGTCGGCATAGGCAAGCCTGAGCCGGCGCATCGCCTGCCGCCGGCTGTTGTAAAGGAAAACATCCGCGGACCCGCACAGCCGGAGCACGACGGCGCGGCCCTCTTCCTTCTTGAGGTCCACCACGACGCTGCGCTTGGCGCGGTTGGTATGGAGAAACTGTGAAGTCATCTTGGGGTGGCGCGCCGGGCCTTGCGTCCTGCGCCCGTCGCCGGCCGGCGGCTCGATCTTGATGACGTCAGCGCCGAGATCGGCCATCGCCTGCGATGCGAGCGGCCCGATCACTTCCATCGTCATGTCGACGATCTTTATCCCCTGGAGGGGGCCGCGGCCACCGCTCATGTGAAAACCTGCCACTTGGCTTGCGGCGTCGGAAGCATGGGCTGGAGTTTAGGCGCCAACAAATAATGAAAACAACGGATATAATTGAATAAAGCTATTCAGATTCTGCATACGGCGGCCTTTTATGAAACTGCTGCAACTCAAGTATCTCTGCACGGTAGTCGACTGCGGTTACAACATTTCCAAGGCTGCCACGTTGCTCTATACCTCGCAGCCCAGCGTCAGCCGGCATATCCAGGAGCTGGAGGCCGAGCTGGGGATCGCCATATTCTCCCGCGGCAAGAAACGGATCACCGGGCTGACCAGCCCCGGCACGGAAGCGCTGGCGGTTGCGCGCCGCATGCTTCACGACTCGAGGAACCTGCAGCAGATCGGCAAGGAGTTCAGCGCGCAGGATTGCGGGCGGCTGGTGATCACCACCACTCACACGCATGCCCGATACGTCCTGCCCGGGGTAATCGAGCAATTCAGAAAGCGTCACCCAAAAGTCCATCTGAGCATCAAGCAGGGGCACCCGATTCAGCTCATCCAGTGGGTAAGAAACGGCGACGCCGATCTTTCCATTTCGTCGGAGCCAAAACGCACCGACGCGGCGC
>CAYSRR010000428.1:0-305 GCA_964433375.1 uncultured Streptomycetaceae bacterium | reverse complement strand
CTGCAACGAGCATCCTATCGTGATACTCACCCCGTCGAAGCACCCCTTGCTGAAAGTCAGGAATCTCAACATCTCGCATCTGGTCGATCAACCCCTGATCACCTACAACTCCGAATTCTCCATACATTCGAAGGTCATGCTCGCATTCGAGCGGGAGAAAATAACGCCCAATATCGTGCTGAGCGCCACGGACGTGGACGTCATGAAGACCTACGTCAAGCATGGCCTGGGGATCGCGATCATCACGTCCGCCGGTTTCGACCCGATTCAGGACCGCGCGCTCAAATCGATAAACGCAAAGCACC
>CAYSRR010000427.1:0-1858 GCA_964433375.1 uncultured Streptomycetaceae bacterium | reverse complement strand
GCGCGGTCGCGGACTGCAGGTGCGCCTGGCAGCCGATGTTGGCGGTCAGGATGACATCGGGCTTGCCGCTTTCCAGGGCCGCGATCTTGTTTTCCTGCAGTCGCTTCGAGAGTTCCGGCTGCAGGATCGAGTAGGTGCCGGCGGAGCCGCAGCAGAGGTGTGCCTGCGGCACATCCGTCAGCGAATAGCCGAGCGCGGCGAGCAGGCTTTCCACCTTGCCCTTCAGCTTCAGCCCGTGCTGAAGGCTGCAAGGTGAATGAAAAGCGACTTGCCGGCGACCCGCGACTCGTGACCCGTGACCCGTGACCGCGAGAATCGCTTCTTTCTCGGCGGCGATGACTTCGCTGATATCGCGAGAGAGTTCCGAGACGCGCGCCGCCTTCGCGGCGTAGGCGGGATCGTGGCGCAGGAGGTGGCCGTATTCCTTCACTGTCACGCCGCAGCCGCTGGCGGTGACGACGATCGCCTCGGCGCCTTTTTCGATATGCGGCCACCAGACGTCGACCAGTCGCCGCATGGTGTCGAGCGCCTCATCCTGGGCGTTGAGATGGAAGGCTACGGCGCCGCAGCAGCCGGCACTCTCCGCGCGCACGAGCGAGATGCCGATACGGTCGAGCACGCGCGCGGCAGCGGCATTGGTGGCGGGGGCGAGGCCCGGTTGCACGCAGCCTTCCAGCACCAGCATGCGCCTCTTGCGGGTCGCGGATGGCCATGGTCCGGCCGCTGCCGCGGGTGGTACTTTGTGTTTCAGCGCCGGGGGCAGCAGCGGCCGGAAAAATTGTCCCGCTTTGAGTAACGGCTGGAACAGGGCGGGATTGGGGATCACAGCCTTCAGCGCGCCGCGCCATGCCGCTTCGAGCGGGCCGCGGGGAACGCGCTCTTCCACCAGGCGGCGGCCAATGTCCGCGAGGCGGCCGTACTCGACGCCGGACGGACAGGTGGTCTCGCACGCGCGGCAGGTCAGGCAGCGGTCGAGATGCAGCCGGGTCTTCGCGGTCGGCGTCGCGCCTTCCAGCACCTGCTTGATGAGATAGATGCGCCCGCGCGGCCCGTCGAGCTCGTCGCCCAGCAACTGGTAGGTGGGACAGGTCGCGTTGCAGAAGCCGCAGTGCACGCACTTGCGCAGGATCGCGTCCGCCTCCCGGCCTTCGGGGGTGTCCTTGATGAACGGGGCGAGGCTCGTTTGCATTTATTAAATTAGCCGCGAAGACGCAGAGGCGCAAAGATGTTCAGAAATAGTGCGGGGCTCTTGATGTCCGTACATGAAATCTCTGTGTCTTTGCGACTTTGCGGCTAAATATCGGGGTAAAGCCGGCCGGGGTTGAGGATGCCCGCTGGATCCAGCGCGTGCTTGAGGTTGCGATGCAGCTTCATCAATGCCGGCGGCAGCGGATGGAACACGCCGGCGGATTTGTCGCCGCCGTGGAACAGCGTCGCATGGCCGCCGGCCCGGGCGGCCACGTCCCGTATCGTTTGCGGCACCGCGTCGGTCCGGAGCCAGCGCAGCGCGCCGCCCCATTCGATGAGCTGGCTGCCGGGCAGGGCGAGCGGGGGCGTGGTCGGCTTCACCGACAGCCGCCACAGCGGCGCATCCCCGGCAAAGAAGGGGTCGGCCTGGTCGCGGATGGCGGTCCACAGCGGGCCCGGGTCCACCACGCTGCCGCCGAGCTTCTTCGCCGCGGCGTCCACGGCCACGCGTGCTCCGGAAAGCCTTGCGAGCAGTTCCCCGTTTCGGAAAACCGTTGCCGAGACCGGCAACGGTTTTCCGGCCCAGGCGTTCATCAGCTCGATCGCCTTCGCTTCGTCGCATGGGAGGCGAAGCGTGGTTTCCGCCGCCGGCAGTGGCAGCACCTTGAGC
>CAYSRR010000426.1:0-1875 GCA_964433375.1 uncultured Streptomycetaceae bacterium | reverse complement strand
TGCAGCAGGATCAGGAAATCCCCGACTTCCTGCGGCACTTCGTGGGCGATGATGGCGATCGCGGTGACGATGCCCAGCTCGTGGTTGGCAAGGAACGCGGCGGCGATCAGCACGCCGTCCACGAAATTGTGGAAGGTGTCGCCGATCATGATCATCATGCCGCTGCGGCCGTGGTCGTCGCCGTGCCCGTGATTGTGAACCTGATTCGGGGCGGCCGGGGGGTCGTGCGCCTCGCATTGCTCGACGTGGCAATGGCGCCACAGCACCAGCTTCTCCAGCACGAAGAACAGCAGGATGCCCGCGAGGATGGTGGCCGCCAGTCCCTCGAGGCTGTCGGCCATGCCGAAGGCATGCGGCAGAATCTCCAGGAACACGGCGCCGAGCAGCGCGCCCACGGCGTAGCTCACCAGGATCGGGACCCAGGACGCGCGCGCGTTCAGCGCGACTGCCGCGGCGGCGGCAACCGAGAGCACGCCGCCCGCCACGGTCGCAGCCAGTATCCAGATAAGCGTCATCGCAATTTCAGGTTGAATTTCAAAAGAGGCGCGGATTATACGTGAATCACACTGCTCAAGCGGAGCGCCAGATCAGCGCCGCCATGCGGCCAGTCGTGCGGTCGCGGCGATAGGAAAAAAAACGCAGCGGGTCGGAGTAGGTACACAAATCTCCGCCGCTGACCTGCGTCACGCCCGCGTGCGCGAGACGCTGGCGCGCGAGCAGATAGAGGTCGGCCAGCCATTTCTCCGCGGCATGCGGCTTGAAGGCGGCTTCCGCTTGTGCGCCGCCGGACAGGAACGCGTCGCGCACGTCCGCTCCGACCTCGAACGCACGCGGACCGATGCCGGGGCCGAGATGGGCGATGATCTCGCCGGGCGGCACGGCCATGCGCTCGATCGCCTGCTCGATGACGCCGCCGGCGAGCCCGCGCCAGCCGGCGTGCGCGACGGCGACGGTGGTGCCCGAGCGGTCGGCGAACAGCACCGGCACGCAATCGGCCACCATCACGGCGCAGACCGTTCGCGGCCGGCGCGCGATCGCCGCGTCGGCTTCGGGGATATCTTCCAGCGCATCCGCCTCGACGGCGCGGGTGCCATGCACCTGGCGCAGCCATTTCGGCTCCTGCGGCAGCGCGGCGCGCAATCGCTCCCGGTTGGCGGCAACCGCCTGCGGGTCGTCGCCGGTGCGCAGCCCGAGGTTGAGGCCCGAATACGCGCCCTGGCTGACGCCGCCGGCGCGGGTGGTGATCAACGCCCTGACGTTGGCCGGGGCCGGCCAGTCGGGAATGAGCCAGTCGGGATGCGGGGGCTGCATGGCCTATCGGCGTGACGAGTGACGAGTGACGGGTGACGAGGGCTTTAACTGCGCTTCGTCGCGCAGGCGCGCTATCAGTGCCTGCATGTCTTCCGGCGCGTCGGCCTGCCAGTTCATGGGTTTTCCCGTTTTCGGGTGCAGCAGGCCGAGGCGTTCCGCGTGCAGCGCCTGGCGGGGGAAGGCGATCGCGCTGTTGCGCTTGCCGTAGGCCGGGTCGCCGACGAGCGGGTGGCGGATCGAGGCGAGGTGCACGCGGATCTGGTGGGTGCGGCCGGTCTCGAGCCGGCAGCGCAGTAGCGTGGCGCTGGCGTAGCGCTCGAGCACCTGGTAATGCGTGACGGCCTGGCGCCCGCGCGCGACGACCGCCATCTTCGTGCGGGTGACCGGGTGGCGCCCGATCGGCGCGTCCACCTTGCCGTCACGCGCGACGCGCCCGTGCGCCACGGCGAGGTATTCGCGCTTGACGGTGCGCGCCTGCATCTGGCGGACGAGGTCGGTTTGCGCCGGCAGGGTCTTCGCCACGACCAGCAGCCCGCTGGTGTCCTTGTCGAGACGGTGCACGAT
>CAYSRR010000425.1:0-1886 GCA_964433375.1 uncultured Streptomycetaceae bacterium | reverse complement strand
CGGCAACGGTGTCACCGTGGGCGTGGCGCACCGCGTGGAGATGCTCGCCGATCGCCGCGAAGCCGACGTCGTGCCGCCGCCCACCGCCGGTGCGGTGCAGAGTCTCGTGCCGCTCCCCGAGATCCTGTCCGAGATCGTGGGCACCGGCGTCGCGTCCAAGGCAGTGGGACAGGCCTATGACCGCGTCACCGCCGCGCTGGGACCGGAACTCTCGGTGCTCGGCGAAGTTCCGGTCGAGGACATCACGCGGACCGATGCACTGCTCGGCGAAGCGGTGGAACGGCTGCGATCCGGCGCGGTCATCCGCCAAGCGGGCTATGACGGCGAATACGGCGTGATCCGCCTGTTCGAAGCCGCCGAGCTGGATCGCTTGACCAAGGGCGACCTCCTGTTCGACATACCGGTCCGGCGTCGAGCACGTCCGGCAGGGCTGCGGGCGCCTGAGGCGGCGGGCACACCATCGGCAGCGGCGCTTTCGACACCCTCCACCCCCGTGCAACCCTCCGGGCGCACGGGCATCCTCGCCGCGCTCGACGCGGATCAGGCGCGCGCGGCCGCACTGACGGACGGGCCGCTGGCCGTGATCGCCGGCCCCGGATCGGGGAAGACGCGCATGCTGACGCACCGCATCGCGCATCTCGTGCTCGAACGCGGTGTGCCGGCCGCGTCGTGCCTCGCCATCACATTCACGCGCCGGGCCACCGAGGAGCTTCGGGCGCGGTTGTCCCTGCTGCTGCCGGAGCATGCGCAGGACGTGGCCGTGCACAGCTTCCACTCGCTCGGCCTGGCCATCCTGCGCGCGGAGAGCGCGGCGCTCGGTCTCCCCGCCGATTTCCGCATCGCGGACGAGGCGGAACGGAAAGCGGTGCTGGCGGCCGCGCTGACCATCACCGAGAGCCGGGCCGGGCGGCTGCTCAAGTCGGTGTCCCTGCTGAAGCGGACCGGCGCCACGGGCGAAGGCGAGGAGCGGGAGGCGCTCGCCATGCTCGGTCGGCTGTCGCGGGAGCAGCACTGGGTGGATTTCGACGATCTCGTGGTGATGGCCGCCGATCTGCTGGAGCGTGACGCGGGCGTCGCGGCACGCTGGCGGGCGCGCTGCGCGTACATCTCCGCCGACGAATTCCAGGACGTGGACGAGCAGCAGTACCGCCTGCTGCGTCTCCTCGCGGCGCCCGATGGCAATCTCTGCGTGATCGGTGATCCGGATCAGGCGATCTACGGATTCCGCGGCGCGGATTCGTCGTGCTTCGAACGGTTCGCGCAGGACTTCTCCGCGGCGCGAACGGTACGGCTCGTGCGCAACTACCGGTCGAGCGGGACCATCGTGAGCGCAGCGGCGCAGCTCATGGGCGCGTCGCCGGACGGCATCACGCGGCCCATGCAGGAGCCGGTCGGGGTGCACGCTGCTCCCAACGAGAATGCCGAAGCGGAGTTCGTGGCGGCGATGATCGAGGAGCTGCTGGGCGGACACGACATGCTGTCGGCCAGCGCGAAGAAGACCGGCGGCAGGAACGCGCGTGCGCCGGAGGCCGGTACCGCGCTCAGCTTTGCCGACTTCGCCGTGCTCTACCGCACCGATGCGCAGTCGGCGGCGTTCCGCGAAGCGTTCGACCGCGCAGGCATTCCGTTCAAGAAGAGTTCACCGGCACGCATCATCGAACAGGGAGCCGTGCGGGCGGTGCTCTCCGTGCTGGGGCGGCAGGACGGTGACGTCGCCAGCGCCGATCTGCCGAGCCGTGTCGTTGCCGCCATCGAACAGGTACGGCGGACTGACGACGAGCTGAGCGCCGGGGCACTGGCCGAAGCGCAAGGGTGGCTCATGACGCTCGCTGCATCGGAACAGGTGGCGGGTGACGTTGCGCGGTTCGGCGAGCAGGTGGCGCTGT
>CAYSRR010000424.1:0-1890 GCA_964433375.1 uncultured Streptomycetaceae bacterium | reverse complement strand
CGAGCTCAACATGGGGACTGCGTCAACTTATGCGACTAACAAAAACGCATTGAAAGTTCTTTCGGGAACGCATGTGATTAAGGTTGAAAGCCGAGGACGAGTGGTCTTGCAAGAGCGTGTTTTTCTCGGGGATGGCGCTACCCGAACAATTCTGATTCCAAAACCATGACTAGAATCCTTCTAGCCACAGCGCTCATCCTTGTGCTGCCTGGTTGTGCAACCCATCAGCACTACGATTGGAATAATTACGATGCAAGCCTGTACCGCTATTACAAGGATCCAACCAGTGCTGAAGCATTTCGTACGACCATGGAGGTTCACTTAAGAAGTCTCGAAGAGAAAAAGCTACGTCCGGCCCCTGGGCTCTACGCTGAACTTGGAACGCTCTATCTTGAACGGGGCGACAGGGACACCGCTGCCAGCTATTACCGAAAAGAGCGTGATGCCTGGCCAGAGAGCCGCCATCTAATGGACACGATGCTATCCAACCTAGACAAAATGAAGAAGAAGGTTGACGTGAAATGAAAACGTGGATAACTAGCGTTTGCCTAGCGACTGCCGTGGGGCTGAACGGCTGCGCCACTGTTCAGCAACCTTACGACTTTACCGAGTTTCGCAAAGCCCCTCCTCGCTCAATCCTGATTGTCCCTGTGGTCAATCGTTCCTTAGACGTCGATGCCTCAAACTATGTGTTGAGCACGCTAACTGTTCCACTAGCGGAACTGGGCTATTACGTGTTTCCGGTGAATACGGTCAAGGTCGTGTTGGAGCAAGAAGGCCTATACGAGCCTGAGCAGGTTCGCAGGATGGAAGCAGCGCAATTAGCAAGTCTTTTTGGTGCCGATGCGGTGCTCTACGTCACCATAAACCGGTGGGATGCTCAGTACGTAGTTATCAGTACAAACGTAACTGTTGAGTTTGACTATGAATTGACCCGGAAGGATGGCACCCGCATTTGGCATGCAAATAAGCGCATGCAATATAGTCCTCAACAGAGCCAGCAAGGACATCCTCTCGCCATGCTCATTGCTGCTGCGATCAGTGCGGCAGTCACCAGGGTGGCACCAAACTATCTGCCTCTTACTCAACAAGCGAATAGTCAGGTGTTTATTATCGAGCCTACCAAGCTCCCCCCAGGGCCTTACGCGATTCAAAAGTAAGAGTTCAATGCCCCGGCTTGAATACCATGCTGTAGCTGGAATCCTTACAAGTTGTTCCATGCCTATGTAGCAGTCTTCGTGAACCGCACGGTGACCGCGCGCGCGGCAAAATCGGTGACGACGTTGACCAGCGCGGGCTTGCCGCCCCTGATCGCGTTCTTCGCGCGCTCCAGCGCCGGGCGGATGTCCTCCGGCTTCTCGACCTGCTCGCCGTGGCAGCCCAGGCTCTGCGCGAACAGGTCGAAGCGGGTATAGCCGAGATCGCGCCCCGGTTTTTCCCGCTTGGGGTCGGCGAACCGCCCGCCATCGACCCGCTTGCCGCGCGCCGCGAGCATCTGGCGCATCACGGTGCCGGCGTCGCCGACGATGCCGACGTCCACGCGCGGGCCCGAGCCGATCTCGGCTATCCTGTCCAGATAGCACCCGGCAGCGGCCGTCTCAATGCTATAATTCGGCTCCCTTTTTGCGCCCGTAGCTCATCTGGATAGAGTACTTGGCTACGAACCAAGGGGTAGGGGGTTCGAATCCCTCCGGGCGCGCCAGAAACAAGAAAAAAGGCCAGCGAACGCTGGCCTTTTTTCTTGCGTAACTCAAACCTTGTAACTTGTAACCGCCCCGGCAGGACGGCTCATCCCTTCCCTGCTCTTTTAGCGGCCTTGCGCACCGGCACGGCCGCCGCCGCAGGCAACGGGCCCGGCGCCCAGGACTGGTGAAAATCGTTCGGGTAGGG
>CAYSRR010000423.1:0-1890 GCA_964433375.1 uncultured Streptomycetaceae bacterium | reverse complement strand
CCGGGAACGTCATCGGTGGCGGCGACTGGGCGGCCGACCGGCTGTTGCCGGACATGGTCCGGGCTTTTGCGCGCAACCAGCCGGCCGGCATCCGCAACCCGGCCTCGACGCGGCCGTGGCAGCACGTGCTCGACCCCCTCACCGGTTACCTGATGCTCGCGCAACAGCTGGCGAAAAAGCGCGCGCTCGCCGGACCATGGAATTTCGGTCCCCAGCCCAGGGATACGCGCACGGTACGCTGGATCGCCGATCGCGCCTGCCGCCTGTGGGGCGGCGATGCGCGCTGGAAGACGACCGGCAAAGCGCCCCAGCCCCACGAAGCGCGCATGCTCAACCTCGATGCCGCCAAAGCCAGGGAAACGCTCGGCTGGCAACCGCGCTTCACGACGCAATCCGCCCTGGATTGGACCGTGGCATGGTACAAGGCCTACTATCGCGACCCTGCCAGCGCCCGTCGCCTGACGGGTGACCAGATCGCCCGCTATCAGGACAAGCGCGCCTTTGACTAATCCGCCCTGCCGCTTCTGCTCCACGCCCCTGGAGCACACTTTCGTGGACCTGGGCATGTCCCCGGTCTCGAATGCTTTCCTCGCGCCCGGCCAGTTGAACGCGATGGAGCCGTTTTACCCGCTGCATGCCCGCGTGTGCGGGGAATGCTTCCTGGTGCAGCTGCAGGAATTCCAGAGCCCGCAGCAGATTTTCCAGGACTATGCCTACTTCTCGTCGTATTCCGACAGTTGGCTCGCCCATGCCCGGGCTTACGCGGAACAGATGGTCCAGCGCTTCGGCCTGGGCGCGGCAAGCCAGGTGGTGGAAATCGCCAGCAACGACGGCTATCTCCTCCAGTACTTCAAGGAGCGCGGCATCCCCGTGCTGGGCATCGAGCCGGCGGCCAACGTGGCCCGGGCGGCGGAAGCGAAGGGCGTTCCCACTGTCGTGAAGTTCTTCGGTAGGCAGACCGCGCAGGCGCTCGCTGCCGACGGCCGGCGCGCCGACCTGCTGGTGGGCAACAACGTGCTGGCGCACGTACCCGACCTGAATGATTTCGTCGCGGGCCTCGGCTTGCTGCTGAAGCCCTCCGGCATCGTCACCCTGGAGTTTCCCCACCTGCTGCGCCTCATGGAGGAAACGCAGTTCGACACGATCTACCACGAGCATTTCTCGTATTTCTCGTTCGCCACGGCCGAGCACGTGTTCGCGCGCCATGGCATGACGCTGTTCGACGTGGAAGAAATCCCCACGCACGGCGGCTCGCTCCGCATCTATGCCCGCCACGCCGCGAATGCCGCCGCCGTCGTCACGAGTCGCGTTACGTCGCTCAGGCGCCGCGAATCCGACGCGGGCCTGGCCCGGATCGAGACGTATTCCGGCTTCGGCGAGCGGGTACAGGAAAGCAAGCGCGCCCTGCTCGAGTTCATGATCGGGGCCAGGCGGCAAGGCAAGCGCACCGCCGGCTACGGCGCCGCGGCCAAGGGCAACACGCTGCTCAACTACTGCGGCATCCGCGGCGATTTCCTCGATTACGTCGTGGATCGCAACCCCCACAAGCAGAACCGCTTCCTGCCGGGCACCCACATCCCGGTGCTGCCGCCGGAGAAACTGCAGGAAACCCGGCCGGACTACCTGCTGATCCTGCCCTGGAACCTCAAGGCGGAGATCATGGAGCAGATGGCCCACATCCGGCAGTGGGGTGGCCGCTTCGTCGTGCCCATCCCCCGCGTGGAGGTGCTGCGGTGAAGTTCACCGAAACGCCGCTGGCGGGCGCCTTCGTGATCGACATCGACCCGGTCGAGGACGAGCGCGGCTTTTTCGCCCGCACCTACTGCCGGCGGGAGTTCGAGGCGCGCGGCCTCAACCCCGACCTGGTTCAATGCAACATTTCCTCCAACC
>CAYSRR010000422.1:0-1896 GCA_964433375.1 uncultured Streptomycetaceae bacterium | reverse complement strand
TCTATTACTACGGTTACCGCTTCTATGATCCCCTCAGCCAGAGATGGCTCAATCGCGATCCGATTGAGGAAAAGGGCGGGATTAATCTTTATGCTTTCGCAGCAAACACCCCCCTCACAGCTGCCGACCTACTAGGTCTGTCTCCAGTCGGCGTAGTTCCCGGGCCGTCGAATCCAGTTATTCCACCCGTTACCACAGCCAAAGAATTCCTTGATTCGTATCAATCTATTCGAGACATTAGTTCTGGAAAGCGCAAATGGTTTCCAAATTACGATAAATATTATCACTGCCTGGCTAATTGTCGTTCAAAAAAGGCAGGAGGAGAAGATACAGCTTTGAAGATCGATATCGCACGAGAAGTGGGTGACAATTTAGCTAACTTGATAAGAAACAAGTTGTCACCAGATGACCAGTTTAAAGATTCTCTGAATGATATGATTGCAAACCTTACGGGATTAGTGTGCCCGGTTAATGATTCATGCGAAAGCCATTGCGGACGATTCTACGGACCACCAAAATGAATCGATTTCTGATTATTGTTATTATTGTATGCTCCACAAGTGCTGTCGTGTTGACAGGCTGCAAGCGGAGATCGATTAATGACGCGGTTGCAGCGGAAGTATCGCGGAGACTTGGACATCCGGAGCTCCGTGTTGGAGTTGCTGTCAGTAATTGGGTAAGCGCTTTAGGAGATCCGCGCGTAGTACCGGAAGAATATGGTATTAAAGCCTTCTATTACTGGCCAGATTCCGGTGTGGCCGTGTTCGCTCACCCGAACTATCTGGGGCAATTTCACCATTTAGCGCCAGAAGCTTGGGAGGTAACCTCTATTTATATTCCGGTACGCAGCAATTGCAGTATCCTCATACCTACACGCGGTAAGCAGTCAGCTTTATATTTTCACAAAATGCTATTCAGTTCAGATGACTTAGCAACAAATCAATTGATGACGAGCGATTATATTATTAAACAGCAAATCGGAAATGAATTGCAGGCTTTTGAGATTAAAAAAGCCGATAGCATTTGGGGGGATTACGATTAGAGATATTCATTTGTGGAAAATATGGTACTTGAAATCTGTTACTACATAAATATATATGAAGGAATGCAGACGGGCGGCCATTGTCGATTAACTATTCCTGCGGCCGACCGACGTGAGCTCCGTATACGACGCCTTGAACCGGATGACCAACCTGGTGGACGCGATGGGGACCACCAAGTACACTTATGCCCATGGACTCTTGACCAGCGAAGACGGCCCCTGGAGCGGTGACACGGTAAGCTACACCTTCAACAACGCCCGGTTGCGCCACCGGCTGATCCTCAGCCAGCCGACCGGCAACGCCTGGACCAATACCTACGCCTGGGATACCGGCCACCGGCTCTCCAGCGTCACCAGCCCGGCGGGAACTCATACCTACACTTACAACATTCAAGGCAGCCAGACGCGCCGCCTCACCCTGCCGGGGACTCTTACGATCACCAACCAGTTCGATGCCCTGGGCCGGTTGACGGACAGCCAGTTCCGGCACGGCTCGACGATCCTCAACCGGCACGGCTACACCTACAATGCCGCCCACCAGCGCACCAAGCTCAGCCGCACCAATAGCAACGCCACCAGTTGGAACGGCTACAGCACCGCCACCTACGACAACGCCGGCGAGGTGCGCGAAGTCAAAGCCTTCAACGCCGCTGGGACGGCCGTGCCGGCGGAAAACTTCTTCTACGGTTACGATGCGGCGTGGAATATGTTGAAGCGGACCAACAACGCCGCCGTCACCACCTACACGCCCAACGCCTTTAACCAGGCGGCCGGCAGCTACGACAGCAACGGCAACCGGATCAGTGGGGCGGACGGCTACGCCTACGACGTGGAAAACCAGCTCGTGCAGATCG
>CAYSRR010000421.1:0-1910 GCA_964433375.1 uncultured Streptomycetaceae bacterium | reverse complement strand
CATAATCCACCCGGGTACCCTGCTCCGCGGCAATAAAATTCCCTGCTCCGCGTCTCGAAAATTCCCTGCTCTTCTCGGCCCTACGTCTCCACGACGAGCGAGAAAACAGCTGATTATCAATCAATTAGCCGAATGAAAGGCAACTTCACAGGCCTCCAGCAGGCCCATTCCGGATGAAAAATTCCCTGCAAAACGTGCAATTGACCTTCGGTGACCGTAATGGCTTGTGGCCCTCCATCGGACACGAACCGCGCACCCCCGCCCGCCCATCATGCAAGTCACCCCTCTCGAACTCCCGGGCGCCTGCCTCCTGACCCCCCGGCGGTTCGCCGACCCGCGGGGCTATTTCGCCGAGCACTACAACAAGCGCACGCTGGCGGAGCACGGACTGCAGTTCGACTTCGTGCAGGACAACGTGTCGCTGTCGGCGAAGAAGGGCACCGTCCGCGGCCTGCACTTCCAGGCCCCGCCGTCCGCCCAGACCAAACTGGTCGGCGTGCTGCGCGGCGCGGTGCTCGACGTGCTGGTGGACATCCGGACCGGTTCGCCGACCTTCGGCCGTCATGTCACGGTCGAACTCAGTGCCGACAACGGCGTGCAGGCGCTGGTGCCGCGCGGCTTCGCCCACGGCTTCTGCACGCTCACCGATGACACGCTGCTGCTCTACAAGGTCGACGCGCACTACGACGCCAACAACGACCTCGGCCTGCTGTGGTGCGATCCCGATCTCGGCATCCGCTGGCCGGTGGCGGAAGACGCCGCCATCCTGATCGATCGCGACAGGCGGCAGCCGCGGCTGCGCGACCTGCGCGCCCATTTCCAGTGGACCGGAGCCTGATCGATGCGGGTCCTGGTCACCGGTGGCGCGGGTTTCATCGGCTCGGCGGTGGTGCGCGCGCTTTTGCAGGAGCCCGGTACCGAGGTCGCGGTGATCGACTGCATGACCTACGCCGCCAATCCGCTCACGCTTGCGCCCCATGAGGGACGGGCGGGATTCGCGCTGCACCGGACCGACATCTGCGAGCCGGACGCGGTGGGCTCGATCATTGCGGGCTTCGAGCCCGACGCGATCGTGCATCTCGCCGCCGAATCCCATGTCGACCGCTCGATCGACGGACCCGCGCGCTTTGTGCAGACCAACGTGGTCGGCACCCAGACGCTGCTCGACGCGGCGTTGCAGCACTGGAAGACATTGTCCGGCGCGCGCCGCGACACGTTCCGCTTCCTCCATGTCTCCACCGACGAGGTGTACGGCGCGCTCGGCGCGGACGGCGCCTTCACCGAGACGACGGCCTATTCGCCGCGCTCGCCCTACTCCGCCTCCAAGGCCGCGTCCGACCATCTCGCCCGCGCCTGGCACCACACGTTCGGGCTGCCGGCCATCGTCAGCAACTGCAGCAACAACTACGGCCCCTACCAGTTTCCGGAGAAGCTGATCCCGCTGATGATCCTGCGAGGCCTCTCCGGCGAGCCGATGCCGGTCTACGGCAAGGGCGAGAACGTGCGGGACTGGCTCTACGTCGACGACCATGCCGATGCGTTGCGGGCAATCCTCAACAAGGGACGCCCCGGCGAGACCTATCTGGTCGGCGGCGAATGCGAGCGCCGCAACATCGACGTGGTCCACGCCATCGCCGCCCTGCTGGACGAGATGGCCCCCGCGGGGGCGCCGCACGCGCGGCTGGTTTCGTTCGTCGAGGACCGGCCCGGCCACGACCACCGCTATGCGATCGACCCGTCGAAGTGCCGCGGCGAACTGGGCTGGAGCGCGCGCACCCGCTTCGACGACGGCCTGCGCGCCACCGTGCGCTGGTATCTCGACAACCGGCCATGGTGGGAGCCCATCGTGTCCGGCACCTACCGGCTGGAACGGCTCGGCACCGCGTCATGACGGCCGGATGCCGCGTCCT
>CAYSRR010000420.1:0-1917 GCA_964433375.1 uncultured Streptomycetaceae bacterium | reverse complement strand
CCGTCATCATGTTCACCATGGGCATTGCCTTCGCCATCGGCAAGGCCTCGGTCTTCAAGTATATCTCCGACGACTACCCGAACAACATCGGTGTCGTATCTGGCGTGGTGGGGCTGGCGGGCGGCCTGGGGGGCTTCTTTTTGCCCATCCTGTTCGGCGCGCTGGTGGACCTGACCGGCGTGCGTTCTTCCGCGTTCATGCTGATGTTTGGTATTGTCTGGGTGTCCCTGATGTGGATGTATTTCACCGAGGTGCGGCCGATGGGGGCCGAGCAGAGCCGCAGGCACCCGGAACCCGCGCATTTCTCCTGAGACAGGAAAGGGGCAGCCATGGCAACGGAAATCGCAAAAACCGGCCGGGTGCTGACCGTCTGGACGCCGGAGGACAAGGCGTTCTGGCAGCAGCAGGGCGAGGCGATCGCGCGCATCAACCTTTGGATCTCGGTGCCGTGCCTGTTCCTCGCCTTCGCGGTGTGGCAGATGTGGAGCGTGATCGCGGTCAACCTCAACGCGCTCGGCTTCAAGTTCACCACCGATCAGCTGTTCTGGCTCGCCGCCCTGCCTTCGCTCTCCGGAGCGACGCTGCGCATCTTCTATTCCTTCATGGTGCCGGTGGTCGGCGGCCGGCGCTGGACAGCGTTGTCGACCGCTTCGCTGCTCATCCCCGCGATCGGGATCGGCATCGCGATCCAGGACACGACGACCAGCTACGCGACGTTCCTCGCCCTGGCGGTGCTGTGCGGCTTCGGCGGCGGCAATTTCTCGTCCTCGATGGCGAACATCAGCTTCTTCTTTCCCAAGGACCGCAAGGGCTCCGCGCTGGGCGTCAACGCCGGCCTTGGCAACCTGGGCGTGTCCTCGGTGCAGTTCCTCGCGCCGCTGGTGATCGCCGCCGGCGTCTACGGGCCGCTGGGCGGAGACCCGCAGGTCATCGTCAACCAGGCCGGCCAGCAGGTCAATATCTGGGCGCAGAACGCCGCGTACGTGTGGGTGCCTTTCATCGCGATCTGCTCGATCGCCGCCTGGTTCGGCATGAACGATATCGCCGATGCGAAGGCCTCCGTGCGCGAGCAGGCGGTGATCTTCAAGCGCAAGCACAACTGGATCATGTGCTGGCTCTACCTCGGCACCTTCGGCTCGTTCATCGGCTACTCGGCGGGATTCCCGCTGCTGATCAAGCAGGCCTTCCCGGAGATCAACCCGCTGCAGTTCGCCTGGATCGGGCCGCTGATCGGCGCGGCGATACGGCCGTTCGGCGGGTGGCTCTCGGACAAGCTGGGCGGGGCCAGCGTCACGTTCTGGAATTTCATCGTGATGGCCGCGGCGGTGGGCGGCGTGCTGTGGTTTCTTCCGTCGGGCGGCTCCGGCGGGAGCTTCGCGGGATTCTTCACGTGCTTCATGCTGCTGTTCCTCACGACGGGCATCGGCAACGGCTCGACTTTCCGCATGATCCCGGTGATTTTCCTGACCGAGCGCCAGCGGGCGGCGAAGGGTGGGGGCGCGGCCGCGCAGGAGCAGGCGGTGAAGGACGGCAACAAAGAAGGCGCGGCGGTGCTCGGCTTCTCGGGGGCCATCGGCGCCTACGGCGGCTTCTTCATCCCGAAGAGCTACGGCACCTCGATCACGATGACCGGCGGGCCGGAGATGGCGCTCTACCTGTTCATCGTCTTCTATCTCACCTGCATCGTGACGACCTGGTGGTATTACGCGCGCAGGAACGCGGAAATGCCGTGCTGAAACAGTCGAATCACGACTCACGAATCACGATTCACGGAGCTTGAGATGAGCCACTTTCTTGACCGACTGACCTATTTCTCGCAACCGCGGGAATCCTTCTCCGACGGCCACGGTGTGGTGACGGGGGAAGACCGCACCTGGGAAGACGCCTACCGCAACCGCTGGGCGCACGACAAGATCG
>CAYSRR010000419.1:0-1945 GCA_964433375.1 uncultured Streptomycetaceae bacterium | reverse complement strand
GCGCCGACAGGCACAGCCTCGCGGTGTCGGGGCGGCAGGAATAGCCGAGCAGGCCGAAGCGCCAGATCTTGCCGGCGAGCGGCCCCAGCCCGGCGCCGATCTCGAGGTTGAACTCGGTCAAGAGCGTCCTGCGCACCGCGGCCTCGTCCACGCCCTCGGGACAATACACCGCGTTCATCTGCGGCAGCTGGTACTCGGGCTTCACCAGGAACTTGAGGCCCATCGCCTCCAGGCCGGCCTTCAGCGCGACGTGGTGGCGCTGGTGGCGCGCCCAGGAATTCTCGATGCCCTCCTCGTAGATCAGCAGCAGCGCCTCGTGCAGGGCGAACAGCGAATTGGTCGGCGCGGTGTGGTGATAGGTGCGCGTGGTCTCGCCCCAGTAGCCGAGCAGCAGGTTCATGTCCATGAACCAGGAATGGATCTTGTCCTTGCGTGCCTTCACGAAATCGACGACGCGCTCCGAGAACGAAACCGGCGACAAGCCCGGCGTGCACGACAGGCACTTCTGGCTCGCGGAGTAGATGGCGTCGATTTTCCACTCGTCCACGCGCACCGGCGAGCCGCCGAGCGAGGTGACGGCGTCGACGATGGCGAGCGTGTCGTGCCTGTGGGCGATCTCGACCAGCGTTTTCGCGTCCGACTGCACGCCGGTGGACGTTTCCGCGTGCACGAAGGCCACGACGCGCGCGTCCGGATGCTTCTTCAGCGCTTCTTCCAGTTTGTTGGGGTCGATCGGCTCGCCCCACTTGTCCTCGACCACGACGGCGGTGCCGCCGCAGCGCTCGACGTTCTCGATCATGCGGCCGCCGAACACGCCGTTGCGGCACACGATCACCTTGGTGCCCGGCGCAACCATGTTGACGAAGCAGTACTCCATGCCGACCGAACCGGGGCCCGAGATCGGGAACGTGAGCGGGTTCCTGGTCTGGTAGACGTAGCGCAGCAGCGATTTCAGCTCCTCCATCATCTCGACGAAAACGGGGTCGAGGTAGCCGATCGCCGGCTGGCTCATGGTGGTGAGCACGCGCGGGTGGATCTCGGTCGGCCCGGGGCCCATCAGCGTGCGCTGCGGCGGGTGGAAGGAGTTGATGCGTTTGACCGGCGCAAAATCGTTCATGGCGTTATTCCCCGTTAGAGACGAACCGAAAAGACTCTCGCCGTCCGGCCGCGACTTGAAGCGCAGCGGCTTTCTGGCATTGGCTTCATTCAGGACTTCGACCGCGGTGATGCTCCCGGAACTGAGCGCTTCCACTTCCATCGCCCAGCGCGCCGGCACGTAGCCCGACTTGACCCAGTTGTTGACCACGGCGCGGTCGAGCCGCAGCCGGCGGGCGACTTCCGCTTGGCTGCCGAACAGGGCGACGAGACGCGTGGCGCAATTCATGGTGAGCCGAAGATTAGCATGACAAGTTAATTTTGACAATGTGAATGCAACAATATTACGTATTTTATTCAACAGGTTATATTGGGAGTGCTAGCCCCAAAACCCCTAAAATTCAGGGTCTTGGCAGCTCTTGCCCATGGTACTGCGGGCGGGCGGCAGACGGTCGAAGTCGAACGCCGTCCGGTCGAGCAAATGGGCCGGCCGGACGTGTCGCAGGCTGTTCAGCATGGTCTCGACGCGGCCGGGGTAACGCTGCTCCCACTCGCGCAGCAATTGCTTCATTTCGTTGCGCTTCAGGCCTTCCTGGGAGCCGCACAGGTTGCAGGGAATGATCGGGAATTTCCGCAGTTCCGCGTAGGCCGCCAGGTCGCGCTCCTCGCAGTACGCCAGCGGGCGGATGACGACGCGGCGCCCGTCGTCCGAGCGCAGCTTGGGCGCCATGGACTTCAGTTGCCCGCCGTAGAACAGGTTCAGCAGGAAAGTCTCGAGGATGTCGTCGCGATGGTGGCCGAGCGCGATCCTGGTGGCTTTGAGCTCGCCGGCCAGGCGGTAGAGCACGCC
>CAYSRR010000418.1:0-1949 GCA_964433375.1 uncultured Streptomycetaceae bacterium | reverse complement strand
TTCTCGTTTCCCTTCTATCAACGGCTGCGCGCCGCGATGACCTCCTTCAGCGCGATTGAAGCGGTGCAGTATCGGGTGTCGCGGTGGGGGCTGGCCGACGCCGAAACCGAAGGCGACAGTGAAACGGTGGACACGCAGGGCGCCACCGGCGGCTATTTTGCCACACTCGGCGTGCCCCCGCTGCTGGGACGCACGTTCGGACCCGACGACGACAAGCCGGGCGCCGCGGAGCCCGTGGTCGTGATCAGTCATGGCCTGTGGCAGCGCCGTTTTGGGGGAGATCCACACATCGTGGGGCGGGCTCTGCAACTGGATACGCTGCCGGTCACGGTCATCGGAGTGATGCCACCGGGGTTCGTCGGCTTCCAGGCCGACGTGAACCCGGAGGTCTGGTGGCCGCTGCAGTTGGGCACACAATTCGGACGGCGCGACCTGCGCTTGATGAACGAAGGCGTGTCATGGCTGGTGCTGTTCGGGCGGCTGCGGGAGGGGATGACGCTCGAGCAGGCGCGGGCCGAGGCGAAGACGTTTTATAGCGTCGAGTTGGAGGCGCAGGTCGCGCGCAATCCGAATCGTCCCGCCGCGGAGCGCGAGCGCATCCTCGCCCAGACCATCGAACTGCGCCCGGGGGCGGCGGGCTTCGTCGGCGCGCGCAGCGAGTTTCGCCAGCCGCTGACGGTGCTGATGATCGCAGTGGGGGTCGTGCTGCTCATCGCTTCGACGAATCTCGCGGGGCTGCTGCTCGCCCGGGGCGCGGCGCGGCAGCGGGAGTTCGCGGTGCGGGCGGCCCTCGGGGCGGGGCGGGGGCGGCTGCTGCGGTTGCTGGTGATCGAGAGCGTGCTACTCGCCCTGTCCGGCGGCGCGCTTGGGACGGTGTTCGCGCTGTGGGGCACGGGATTCCTGACGCGGTTCGTCGCGCAGACCAACGTGCCCGTGGTGATGTCGCCTGACGGCCGGGTGCTGCTGTTCACGATCGGCGTGTCGTTGCTCACGGGCGTCCTGTTCGGCCTCGTGCCCGCGTGGCGGTTGAGCCGGCTGGATATCGTTTCCACGATCAAGGGCCAGAGCCGGGGCTCGACCGCAGATACGGGCTCCCGACTACAACCCTCGCTCGTGGTGATACAGGTGGCGCTTTCGGTGCTGTTGCTCGCCGGCGCGGGCCTGTTCGCCCGGACGTTGCACAAGCTGCAGACGGTCGAGTTCGGGTTCGCCCGGGAGAATCTCCTGAGCGTCGCTGTGGACACTGGCCGCTGGCGGCCGACTCCTGCGGAACAAGCGGCGTTGTTGCGGAAGGTGCTTGGGGAACTGCCGACCCTGCCCGGTGTGCGGGCGGCGAGCGTCGCCGGCGCGGGCCTGCTGACGGGAAATGGTATGACCATGGATTTCACGCCGGAGGGCTACGTCGCGGCGCCGGACGAGGAAGTCGCGGCGCGCGTGGTGCTGGCAGGCCCCGAGTTCTTCACGACGATGGGCGTGCCGATCTTGCAGGGCCGGGCGTTTTTGCCGATCGACGAGCCGCCGCCGTCCGCCGACGGCACACTGCCGCCCCCCCACGCGGCCATCATTGGCGAACGGCTGGCACGGAAGTATTTCGCCGGGGCGGATCCCGTGGGACGCACGTTGATGCTCGACGGGCGCGTGCGCGTCGAGATCGTCGGCGTGGCCCGGGACACCCGCTATACCCGCGACCTGCGCGCGGCGGTGCCGGTGCAGTTCTACGTGCCGTTCTTCGGCAGCGACCTGCGGATGCCGCCGACGTTCTACATGCGCACCGAGCACAGCGCCGCGGCATCCGAGGCGGACTTGCGTCGTGTCCTCGCCCGGGTGGACTCGCGGCTGTCGCTCAGCGCGGTGCGCTCCATGGACGAGACGATTGATCGGCTGTTGGTGCGCGAGCGCATCATCGCGCAACTGACGGGATTCTTCAGCGCCTTCGCGCTGCTCCTCGC
>CAYSRR010000417.1:0-1952 GCA_964433375.1 uncultured Streptomycetaceae bacterium | reverse complement strand
CCAGGCTTGCTGTACAGCAGCCTGATGCCGTTCCAGCTGCAAGGCGTGGAGCAGGGCATCCGCTTTGATGGGCGAGTGCTCATTGGGGATGACCAAGGACTGGGTAAAACTGTTCAGGCGTTGGCTCTGGCGGCCTTTTATCGGGCAGACTGGCCGGTGCTGATCGTGTGTGAAAGCGGCATGAGGGCGGCCTGGGAGGAGGCCTGTGCGACATGGCTGTCCTCCTTTCTGGAGTCGGAGGCAGATGTAAATGTAGTAGACGGGCGCAACAAATCGCTGGAACGCCCGGTGAATATCATCAGTGTGGACATGCTGGCGCGGATGCGATTGGAGCTGGTAGCCAAGAGGTTTGGCGTGGTTGTGCTGGACGAGAGCCGTGACCAGGTGTTTGCTCATGGCGCAGACCAGATGCGCTCACGCGATGGCCGTGACGGCCATTAGCAGAACGATGAACACCGTGATGCCCGTTGTTGTACTGCGCGTACAAGGCCAACAGGTCGGCAGGAAGGCGATCAGGATCGACCGAGTAACCGGTGTTGGCTTTGCTCAGCTCGGGAATCCAGAACCCGTCGAGGTGCATACGTGGACGGCGATGGCACTTGCCAGCCTCGACTTTACCTTCGTCGATCATGATGTACACAGGACCGTCGGTGTCGATACCGTCGAGCATGGCGTCAACGGTAGGCTGCCAGCGCGCCAAATCCTGCGGCAGGCCATCAGCCTTGAAGAACGGGCGCATGTGGTGGCGCTCGCCCATGAACTGCGGGAACTCCACTTTACCGCGTTGCTGTACGATGCTTTGCATGTTCGTAAACCTCATCTAAGATTGTGACCAATAGCGCTATATGGAGCAAGCGCTTAGCCATATCAGTATAGCATAACTGCAATCAGTAGTCACGCTATATACTGGTTATCTTTTTAGCTCAGGTTCTCTCAGTAGATGATTTCTGGGATCAGATTTGGCGGTATGTGCTTGTACAAGTCGGTTGCCTGCACACGTACAACCAAGCTGGGCTTGGGTGCTCTTTGCTTGTATGCGTTGATTGGATTCTCATCCATGGTTTCGCCCATATCTATCTGTTGGTCGAACTTGGGAATGACCTGCAACCAACCCTGCTCGCCGTCAGTGCCGATGACATACACGATGGTCATGGGAGGTAGCTTTCCATTAGCGTACGGTACTTCTTTGGCGAGATACGCGAAGCATCCGCCTTCGCTCAACCCAGCCTGAACCAGTGATAGCAAGCGACCATGCTTGCGTTGGCTCCAGATAGCTTTGAGCGTCTTGCGCCGATCGACGTACTGGATGAGGATGGCTGTGATGGCAAACCACACCATAGCAAACACGATGAACGTCAAACCCACTACTTCATCGTTGAGCATCGTGTACAGGGAGATAACGGTGTTGTACTTGGCGACAAGCAATCCGTACGCCACAGCGATGGAAAGGACGATCTGAGCGATCAGACGATTTTGCATTCGGAAGCTCCTATGGACTTTGGTGTCCAGTCATAGTTGAAGATGGCGCGTATCGCATTTGCCAGCACACTCGTATTTGGCGTACCGGTTGTCAGCGCACCGTATGGCACAATGGTCAGCTTAGGTATGCGGGGCATCCTTGGCTTGATAATCATCGGCGCGAAGTTCTCGTACTCCTCGAAGTCGAAGTAATGCGCGTCATCCCACATGTGCATACGTGTTTGCCGTGGGTACGGCATACATAACCTGTGGTGCTTGTTCAACAGCTCAGACAGGTTGTGGGCTTGTATAAGGTACGAGCTGATCAGTGTCTTACCAAGACATGGCAGTGGTGCGTGCCTCTCAACCACAACATGGTTGGCATGTGAAAGCAATCGGTGAACTTCCAGGTTCGACACAGACATATCAAACCCAAGGTCCAGTAAGATGCCGCCTTCTTCCTTGCCGGCTTCTTTCAGTTTCTTCTGGTACTC
>CAYSRR010000416.1:0-1966 GCA_964433375.1 uncultured Streptomycetaceae bacterium | reverse complement strand
GCGGCGGGCGTGGTGCTGTTCGTGCACGGCGCGACGGTGCCGTCGGTGCCGGATTTCGACTTCGACTACAAGACCTACAACTGGATGGCGTATCTCGCGCGCGCCGGATTCCGCGCCTACGCCATGGACCTCTCCGGCTACGGCGGCTCGCCGCGGCCGATGATGGACGACCCGTCCAACGTCGATCCGGCGCAGCAGGCGATTATCACGCCGCGGCCGCTGCAAGGGCCGGTCGCGCCGAATTACCCGCGCCAGTTCAACACGATCCGCAGCGACTGGGACGAAATCGACACGGTGGTGGACTGGCTGCGCGGGAAGGAGCGCGTCAGGCGCATCCATATCGTCGGCTGGTCGGCCGGCGGCCCGCGCGCCGGCGGCTACGTCGCGCAGCACCCGGAAAAAATCCACCGCGCGGTGCTGTTCGCGCCGAGCCCGACGATACCCGGGCTGAAAGTCCCGGCCCGGCCCGGGGAAGGCTTTCCGGTGAGCCTGCAGACGCGCGAGGAGCTGGAGAAGGTGCGCTGGGACCCGGACGTGCGCTGCCCGGGGCAGCTCGAGCCGGGCATCCGCGACGTCTTGTGGAAGGCGATCATGCGGTGGGATCGCGTCGGCGCGAGCTGGGGCTCGGAAGAGGGGGTCATGCGCGGCCGCGCGGCGACGCGCTTCGGCTGGCCGCCGGAGCTGGCGGCGCGGGTGAAAGCGCCGACGCTCGTCATGGTCGGCGAGTTCGACCGGCTGCGGGAGCGCTACCAGGTCTTCCGCCAGATCGGGTCCCGGGACAAGGTGTTTCTCGAGCTCGCCTGCGCATCGCACTTCGCGTTGTGGGAACGGCAGCACGCCGTCCTGCACCGGGCCACGAAGGAATGGCTGGCCCGCGGCCGCCTCGAGGGCCTGCGGCGCGGCGAGTTGCACGCCGACCCCGCGGGCAGGATCGGGCCGCGTGCGGGGAACTGACCCGATTTTCACCGAGTCTTACTTCACGCCTTCAATCCGGTATCATCGCGCCCTGACCCGACGCGTTCTACCTTACAAAACCTTTCATCGGAGAATCCGCATGACCGCTATGCCTCTCGCGCGCCGCACCGCCGCGGCGCTGTTCCTCGCCCTGTTCGCCGCCGCCGGTTCCGCGCAGGACAAGCCGTCCGCCCAGGAGTTTCAGCCCGAAGTCGGTCAGTCCGGCAAGGACGTGGTGTGGGTGCCGACCCCGCAGGCGCTGGTGAACCGGATGCTCGATCTCGGCAAGCTCACGGCCAGGGATTACCACATCGACCTCGGCTCGGGCGACGGGCGCACGGTCATCACCGCCGCCAAGCGCGGCGCCACTTCCCTCGGCATCGAGTACAACCCCGACATGGTCGCGCTGTCGCAGCGCGCCGCCGCGAAGGAAGGCGTGACCGCCAGGGCGACGTTCCGGCGGGCCGACCTGTTCGACACCGACCTTTCCAAGGCGACCCTGATTACCCTGTTCCTGCTGCCCGACATCAACCTCAAGCTGCGCCCGAAGATCCTCGACCTCAAGCCCGGCACGCGCGTCGTGTCGAACTCGTTCACGATGGGCGAGTGGGAGCACGACAACAGCGTGCAGGCGTCGGATAGCGAGGGTTGCCAGTCCTACTGCACGGCCTACCTGTGGATCGTGCCGGCGAAGGTGGACGGCGCCTGGAAGCTGCCGGACGGCGAACTCACGTTCAAGCAGTCTTTCCAGATGATCACCGGCACGCTGAAGGCCGGCGGCCGGGAGACGGCGGTGAAAGGCCGGCTGAACGGCGACCGGATCACCTTCAAGGCCGGTAACGCCCAGTACACCGGGCGCGTCAGCGACGACGCCATCAAGGGCACCGTCAAGTCCGGCGCCGGCGCGAGCGAGTGGAGCGCCGCGCGCGCGGTCAAAGGCTAGCGACCCGCGACCCGCGACCCGCGACCCGCGACTCGCGCGCCGTCATAAGTCGCGGGTCGCGGGCAGAGT
>CAYSRR010000415.1:0-1996 GCA_964433375.1 uncultured Streptomycetaceae bacterium | reverse complement strand
CGGCCAGCCCGACGCCGGCCGTGCGCGCGGAACCCCGTCCAGCCGTCGTTCCGGCGCCCCGGCGCGAGGCGGCTCCGAGGCGTGCCGCCGAGCCCAGCCGCCGGGTGGAAGCCCTCGGCGATAGCCGTGCCGCCAGGGCGATGCCGCAGCAACGCCCTGCGCCGCGTGCGAGCGTCGCGCCCGCGCCACGGCCCGCCGCTGCGGTCCCGGCACCCCGAATGAGCAGCCCGCCGCGACCGGCCGACAATGGCGCGCGTCCGCAAAACCGTGGCAATCCGCGCGGCGAACGCAGGTCCTGAACACGGCGGACGCCCCGGGCGCACCCGCTGTCCGGGAGCGGGCGGCCCGATCAGCCCAGCGCCTGCCGGAAATCGCCGATCAGGTCATCGAGGTCCTCGATACCGATCGACAGCCGGACCAACGAGTCCGCTATGCCCATTTCGGCGCGGCGTTGCGGCCCCATCTCCCAGTAGATGGTGTGGGCGATCGGGATGGCGAGCGTCCGGTTGTCCCCGAGGTGGCTGGACGAGATGACCAGCTTCAGCCGGTTGAGGAAATCGAAGCAGTCGATGCCGCCGGCCAGCTCGATGCTCATCAGCGCGCCGTAGGTCCGGAACAGTTCGCCGGCCAGCCGGTGCTGCGGGTGCGACTCGAGCCCCGGGTAATACACTTTCTTCACCCCGGGATGTCCGGCCAGAAAACGCGCCAGCTGCAGCGCGTTGTCCGAGGCCCTGTCCATCCTCAGCGCCAGCGTTTCCGCGCCGACCGCCAGGCGATGCGCCACCTCCGCCGCCAGCGTGCCGCCGAGGTCGCGCAGCCCCTTTTTGCGGACCTGCAGGAGGCCCCACATGGCGGGTGCGGCCGTCTTGTAGTTGTCGTAAATGTTCGGGAATTTCTTCCAGTCGAAGCAGCCGGTATCGGTCACCGCGCCGCCCAGCGCGTTGCCGTGTCCGCCGATGTACTTGGTCAGCGCATTGATGACGAGACCGGCATGGTGCCGCTTGGGCCGGTACAGATAGGGCGACGTCATGGTGTTGTCCACCACGTAGAGCAGGCCCCGCGCGGCGCAGAGCTCGCCGATGCGCGCCAGGTCGGCGACCTGGGTGCACGGATTGGCGATCGTCTCCACGAACACGAGCCGCGTATCGGGCCGGATCGCCCGGGCCACGTTGTCCGCATCCGTCGCGTCGACAAAGCTGATCTCGCAACCCAGGGCGTCGAGGGTGCCGAACAGGCTGTTGGTATTGCCGAACAGGAACGAGCTCGACACGACGTGGTCGCCGGCGCGAAGCAGCGAGACGAAAATGGCGGTGATGGCGGCCATGCCGGTGCTGAAGCAGGCGGTCGCGATGCCGTCCTCCATCTTGCTGATCTTCGCCTCCAGGGCCGCGGTCGTGGGATTGCCCTGGCGGCCATAGACGAAGCCGGGCATCTCGCCCTTGAACACCTGCGCGAGCTCGCGCGCGTCGGCATAGCCGTATGCCACCGCCGCGTGCATCGGCTTGTGCACGGCAAAATGCTCGATCGGCGCCTCCAGGTCGGAATGCAGTATCGTCGTGGTAAAGCCCTTCGCCATGATCACGCTCCGAAAAAAACAAAACCCGGCCAGCTAGCGCGGACCGGGTTTCTCCGTCGCTTTAGCTGGATTTTTAACGCGCCCGCAAGCTGATCCTCAAATCGGCGCGAAAGGAAAGTTACGCCCGCGGGCAAGCCCTGTCAAGCTACTCGACCGCCTCGAGCCCCAAGTCGAGCTGGGCGCTCTCCGCTTCGGCCATGTCCGCCATCTTGTTGCCGTCGCGCCGCTGCGCCTCGACGCCGTCGAGATATTCCTGCGTCACGTCGCCGGTGACGTAGACGCCGCTAAAGCACGAGTCCTCGAAATTGGCGACCCGCGGATTGACGCTGCGCACGTCCTCGCGCAAGGCCTCCAGGTCCTGGTAGATCAGCGCGTCGCAGCCGATCTCGCGCGCGATCTCGGCCTCGGTCCTGCCGCAGG
>CAYSRR010000414.1:0-2012 GCA_964433375.1 uncultured Streptomycetaceae bacterium | reverse complement strand
GGAAATCTACGGCGGCAGCATCGCGCTGGAGGAAAGCGAGGACCTGGGCGGGGTGCTGGTACGGTTGCGATTGCCGGCGGGGTAGGCGCGAGCGGCCGCTTCGGGGTGGATGGACGAACCCGCTTCGCGGGATGGGCGCTAGGACTGAGGCGCCGGAAGATACAGGGACGTTGAGTAAGGCGGCGCGGTAGGCCGATCATGGAGTTCCTTCAACGAAGAGGAGCATGCCATGATTACCGCTACGACCGACGTACCCGTCACCCCGCTTCGCCAGCGCATGCAGCATGATATGATGATGCGCGGCCTGGGGCGGCACACCCAGCAGGATTATATCCGCCATGTGCGGCGCTTCGCCGCATTCCTCGGGCGTCCTCCCGATACGGCAACGGCCGAAGATCTCCGGCGCTTCCAGCTATCTCAGCACGAGAAGGGCGTCAGCGCGTCAACCATCAACGGTGCCGTCTCGGCCCTGCGCTTCCTGTTCGCCGGGACCCTTGGGCGGCGGGATCTGGCGCGGTCGCTCGTCATCACGCGTAATCCGCGCAAGCTGCCCGATGTGCTCAGTGTCGATGAAGCGGCGAAGCTCCTCGAAGCAGCGCCGGGGATCAAGTACAAGGCCGCGCTCGGTGTCGCCTATGGCGCGGGGCTGCGTGTGTCGGAGGTCGCGCACCTCAAGGTCGATGATATCGACAGCACCCGCATGCTGATCCGCGTCGAGCAGGGCAAGGGACGCAAGGACCGCAATGCCATGCTCTCGCCGCAGTTGCTTGAGCTGCTCCGGATGTGGTGGCGCGAGGGCAAGCGACGCAACGTCATGCTGCCCCATGGCTGGCTGTTTCCGGGGCGCAGCTGCACCGATCCGGTCTCGACCCGGCAGTTGCATCGCGCGGTTCAGGAAGCCGCCGAGGTCGCCGGCATCCGCAAGCGCGTCAGCCCGCACACCTTGCGCCATAGCTTCGCGACGCATCTGCTCGAGCAGGACGTCGATATCCGCGTGATCCAGGTCCTGCTTGGCCACAGCAAGCTGGAGACGACCGCGCTCTATACCAAGGTGTCGACGCGAACGATCCATGCCGTCGCCGGGCCGCTCGACCGGTTGATGGCCCTGATGGCGGGTGAAGCGCCGCCCGGCTGAGCCAGTGCAGACCTCGCTCGAGGTCGCCGATATCTTCCGCAGCGCGGGGCCCGCCTATCGAGCCGCCCATGCTGGGCATCTCAGCCTCCAACAGCTCAAGGTCATGTCGGCGATCGAGCAGTGCCGGACCGCGGCGCTCGGCGGTCACGTCGAGGCCTGCGAGGACTGCGGACATTGGCGTATCGCCTATAACAGCTGCCGTAACCGTCACTGCCCCAAGTGTCAGGGAGCCGCCGCGCGCACCTGGCTCGAGGCGCGGGAGGCCGATCTTCTCCCGGTCGGCTATTTCCATGTCGTGTTCACGCTGCCCGCCGAGGTCGCCGACATCGCGTTCCACAACAAGGCGGTGGTCTATGATCTCCTGTTCCGGGCGGCTTCGGCGACGATGCTGACCATCGCTGCCGATCCCAAGCACCTTGGCGCTCGGATCGGCATCACCGCCGTGCTGCACACCTGGGGATCTGCGATGACGCACCACCCGCATGTGCATATGATCGTGCCCGGCGGCGGTATCGCTCCCGACGGCAGTCGGTGGATATCATCGCGGCCCGCGTTCCTGCTACCGGTGCGAGTGCTCGGACGGCTGTTTCGGCGCCTGTTCCTGACTCAGCTGCTGGCGCTGTACGATGCCCGGCGCCTCAGCTTCTTCGGCGCAATGGCGCCGTTTGCCGAACGCCGGGTCTTCCTCCGCCACCTCTCGCCGGTCAGGAAGAAGCGCTGGGTCGTCTATGCCAAGCCTCCGTTCGCCGGGCCCGAGGCCGTACTCGCCTATCTGTCGCGCTACACCCACCGGGTCGCGATCTCGAACAGCCGGCTGATCGCGTTCGACCAGGACGGCGTCACCTTCCGCTACAAGGATTATCGCCGCGACGGTGCC
>CAYSRR010000413.1:0-2013 GCA_964433375.1 uncultured Streptomycetaceae bacterium | reverse complement strand
CTACGAGGAGTTCAAGGGCACCGGCAACATGGAAATCCACCTCGACCGCCGCATGTACGAGAAGCGCATCTTCCCGGCGATCAACGTCAACAAGTCCGGCACGCGCCGCGAGGAACTGCTGATCAAGCAGGACGTGCTGCAGAAGATCTGGGTGCTGAGGAAGCTCCTCTACCCGATGGACGAACTGGAAGCGACGGAATTCCTCCTCGATAAAGTCCGCGCCACCAAGACCAACTCGGACTTCTTTGACTCCATGCGTCGGGGGTAGTTGTAACCGAGACCGTCTTCGCCACCGGTACCGCCCCCTTACCGGTAACAATTGCTTACGAACCCGTCAGCCTTCCCGGGCCGGTCGGGTCTATACTGGCGTGGCGATAGTGGATGGATGGAGGACCTCATGATCTTCAGGACCCTGTTGCTTTCCCTGCTCCTCGCCGGCTGCGCGCAACTGCCGCCCACGCCGCAGGATATCCAGGCCAAGAAATTCGAGAGCGTGCCGGATAGGGCTGTGATCTATCTCGTGCGCGGCGACCCGGATTTCAACCGCGTGCCGGCGACGGTGTGGCTCGGCGAGACGGGCATGATGATCACGACCTACCCCGGGACCTACTACCGCTGGGAAGTCGGCCCGGGCCGGCACCAGATCGCCGGCTTCGCCGTGGACAACGGATCCATCACGCTGCAGGTCGAGGCCGGGAAGATCTACTTCGTCCAGCACAGCACGAGACCGTGGATCAGTTACGCAATGTCGTATTTCCAGGTGGTTCCCGAATCGCAGGGCCGCTCGCTGGTCATGCGCGGCGAGCTGCTCGGCGGTTAGTGACGCGCGCCCTCGCTGTCTGCCTCCTGCTCGCCGCGCTCGGCGCCTGTACGTCCACGCCCCAGGCGTCGCGGGAGCAGGATGCCCAGGCGCGGCGTTTCCTCACCCATCCCGGGGTCGCCACCCTGTACGTCTACCGTAGCGATGCTCTCGGCAGCCTCGATACCGAGGACAGCGTGCTCTACGTGAACGGCCGCCTGATCGGCTCCACGCTGCCCGGCACCTACTTCCGGATCGACCTGCGCCCGGGCGAGCACCTGCTGCACGGCTACGCCCACGACCAGGGCCGGATCAGGGTCCGCGCCGCGGCCGACGAGATCACCTTCGTGTCGCTCAGCGTGATCAACGGCATATCGCGCTTCGAGCAAGTCGCGCCCGAGGCCGCCAGGCGCGCCATCGCGCGCTGCTGCGCGCTGATGGAAAACTGGGCGCCCGGCCAGCGACCATTGCTGCGTTAGCTCGCAATGGTCGCCAAGGATGAAGGATGAACGTGGAAGGATGACCGTCGCGCTGCGCGCGACAACGGCAGGTCCCGGCCTCCCGTTGCCTTCGGTCGGAAGTTCGGTATTGCAACAATCCGTAGAGTTACTGGCCGGACGACAGTGAAAGGCCGAGACCCTGAGGCACACGCGAAGTGGGGGGGTCATCCTTCCACGTTCATCCTTCATCCTTTTCCACAATTTAACCGTGCTTGCTAAGCGCGGTTAAATTGTGGATAATGCGCGACTTTCTCGGAAACCATCGGCATGGAGGCCGCATGAAACCGAAGATTCACCCCCAATACAGCACCATCACCGTCACCTGCAGTTGCGGCAATGCGTGGGACACGCGCTCGACCCTGAGCCGCGACCTGCACGTCGAAGTGTGCTCGGTGTGCCATCCCTTCTACACCGGCAAGCAGAAGATCATGGATACCGCCGGCCGCGTCGAGAAATTCCGCCAGAAGTACGCGCGCAAGCCCTCCGCCGCCGCGGCGAAGTGAAGAAAGCGGGCTCGCCCGCTTTTCGGTAATATCGAAAGGGCAGCCTCGGCTGCCCTTTGTTTTTGCGAGTCGAATCACGACTCACGAATCACCATTCACGAGGTCAACATGAAGCAATTCCGCATCGCGGTCATTCCCGGCGACGGCATCGGCAAGGAAGTGATGCCCGAGGGCCTGCGCGTCCTGGAGGCGGCCGGCCGCAAGTTCGGCA
>CAYSRR010000412.1:0-2017 GCA_964433375.1 uncultured Streptomycetaceae bacterium | reverse complement strand
GCTGCACGCGCCGTTCGAGAAAGCGCTGCGCGAAGGGCACCTGATCCCGGTGTGCTTCGTGTCCGCGCGCAACGGCGCCGGCGTTTCCGAGCTGCTCGATGCGTTCGTGAAGCTGATGCCCAACCCCACCGAGGGCAACCCGCCGCAATTGCTGAAGGGCGAGGGCGCGAAGGCGCAGCCGGTGCGCGCCGAGCCCGACCCGAAGAAGCACGTGCTCGCCCACGTGTTCAAGGTACTGATCGACCCGTTCGTGGGCAAGGTAGGCGTGTTCCGCGTGCACCAGGGCACCGTCACGAGGGACACCCAGCTCTTCGTCGGCGAGGAGCGCAAGGCGTTCAAGGTCGGCCACGCCTACCTGCTGCAGGGCAAGGAGTTCGTCGAGACCGACGCGCTCCTGCCGGGCGACATCGGCGCCGTGGCGAAAGTGGACGAGATCCGCTTCGACGCCGTGCTGCACGACTCGCACGAGGAAGACCACATCCACCTCGTTCCGCTCGAATTTCCGGCGCCCATGCACAGCCTGGCGATCGAGCCGAAGCGCCGCGGCGACGAGCAGAAGATCTCCGACGCGCTGCACAAGCTCGCCGCCGAGGACCCCACCTTCAGGGTCGAGCACGACGCCACGGTCAACCAGACCATCGTGAGCGGCCTGGGCGACCTGCACATGCGCTACATCCTCGACCGCATGGCCGGCCAGTACCACGTCGAGGTCACGACGAAGCCGCCGCGCATTCCCTACCGGGAGACCATCACTGCCAGGGCCGACGGACATCACCGTCACAAGAAGCAGACCGGCGGCGCCGGCCAGTTCGGCGAGGTCTACCTGAAGGTCGAGCCCCTGAAGCGCGGCGCGGGCTTCGAGTTCGTCGACCAGGTGAAAGGTGGAGTCATCCCCAACCAGTTCATCCCCGCGGTGGAAAAAGGCGTGCGCCAGGTGCTGGAAGCGGGCCCGGTGGCGGGCTACCCGGTGCACGACGTGCGCGTCGTCGTCTACGACGGCAAGCATCACGACGTGGATTCCAAGGAAGTCGCCTTCATCGCCGCCGGCAAGCGCGCCTTCATGGACGCCATCGGCAAGGCGCGCGCGATCGTGCTCGAGCCGGTCGTCCACATCGAGATCACCGCGCCCGAAGCGGCGATGGGCGACATCGCGGGCGACCTCTCCTCCCGGCGCGGCCAGGTGAGCGGCACGGACTCGGCCGCGCCCGGCACGCTGATCATCAAGGGCCAGGTGCCGCTGTCCGAGCTCGCCAACTACCAGGCCAGGCTGAAATCGGTGACCGCGGGCCAGGGCTCCTACTCCATCGAGTTCGCGCGCTACGACCCCGTGCCGCCCAGCGTGCAGAAAACCCTCGCCGAGCAGCACGCGAAAACCGCCGTCCACGCGGAAGAACAGTAGCGGCACTCATGTTAATCTCGCGCCCATGGATGAAATCGTCACGCGCGGGATGGCCAAGTGGCCTGATGTTCCCGCTGTGTATGGCTGGCTGTCGCTCGACCGGCGCGGCCACTGGCTGATCAAGGGCGAGCGCATCGGCAATCCCCTGGTCACCGAATTCATCGGGCGCAATTACGCGCGCGACGAGCGCGGCTGCTGGTATTTCCAGAATGGCCCGCAGCGCGTGTTCGTCGACCTCGATTACGCGCCGCTCGTGCTGCGCGTCTCCAGCCCCGAGGGCGCGCCGCTCGCGCTCTCGACCCACGACGGCAGGCGGGCAGCGGCCACGGGCGGGGCCTGGCTGGACGAGCACGGCATGCTGCTGATCGAGACCGAGCACGGGCCGGGCATCCTGCACGACCGCGATCTCGAGCGACTGCTCCCCTGCCTGGTGGACGCCGGAGGCCAGCCGCTGTCCGAAGCGGCGCTCGACGAGCTGATGGAACTCGTCGAGCAGGGCAAGCCGGCGCCGCTGTGGCTGAAGGTGGGCGACTCGACCCTCAAGATCGAGCCGATCGCCTCGCGCGACGTGGCGCGCCGTTTCGGCTTCGTCGCGCGGCCCGAGCCGCCGGCGGGGGA
>CAYSRR010000411.1:0-2027 GCA_964433375.1 uncultured Streptomycetaceae bacterium | reverse complement strand
ACGACATTTCGAGCAAGCCGCCGGCGACCATCGAGTGGGAATGAGTTAAGGTCATTCCGCACCGTTCATGGTCGATCGCTTCGGCGCTCGTATCATCGGCAAGACAGTGGCTTAGCTCTCAACGTCGTTCATCGGCGATCAAGACGTGGCGCGCTGTTTTGGCGGTATCGCTGACGGTCTAGACTGAGGTGCTTCCTCCCGGTGGGAAAAACACCGTCACCGGGACCTGACGGTAAAAGGAGCCCTCGATGCTGACCGACCTCACAATCAGAAACCTCAAGCCGCGGGAGAAAGCCTACAAAGTGGCTGACCGCGATGGCATGTACGTTGTCGTTTCCCCGACGGGAAACAGAACCTTCCGCTTTGATTACCGCTTCAACGGCCGCCGCGAGACCCTCACGCTGGGGCGCTACCCTGAGGTGTCGCTGACCCAGGCCAGGGACGAGCTGATGGAGGCGCGGCGGCAAATTCGTGACGGTATTTCTCCCGCGCGAGCCAAGGCTGACGGTAAACAGGCCCTGCGCGATACCGTCACGTTCGCCGGATACGCCGCTCTATGGCTTGAAAACGGAGGACTTGCGGAGAGCACCAAGGCCATGCGCAAGACGATCCTGGACCGGGACATCGTCCCGGCCCTCGGAAAGCGCCTGCTGGAAGAGATCCGGCCCTCCGAGCTGATGGCCCTATGCGACCGGATCAAGGCCCGTGGCGCGCCCGCCACGGCCGTGCATACGCGCGAAATCGTCAGCCAGGTCTACCGGTACGCGATCGGCCGGGGCCTGCAAGTCGAGAACCCCGCGGACAAGATCCAGGCGTCCAAGATTGCCGTTTTCAAGCCGCGGGACCGGGCGCTCAGCCCGACCGAAATCCGGGCCTTCTTCACCGCCCTGGAGTCCGTCGCGACCCTTCCCACCTTGAAGCTGGCCCTGCGCTTGATCCTCCTCACCATGGTCCGCAAGGGCGAGCTGATCGGCGCGCAATGGTCGGAAGTCGACTTCGAACAGGCCGCCTGGACGATTCCCGCCGCGCGCATGAAAGCCGGACGCGTGCACGTGGTCTATCTCAGCAACCAGGCGCTGGACATCCTGGTGGCGCTCAAAACCTGCGCTGGGGGCAGCCCGTACCTGCTACCCGGACGCTACGACACCGAGGCGGGTATCTCCAACGCCACGCTGAACCGGGTGATTGACGTCGCCCTGACGAATTTAAGCGCGGAGGGGCGCGAGATCGAGCCCTTCAGCGTGCACGACCTGCGCCGCACCGGATCGACGCTCCTGCATGAATCCGGCTTCAATTCGGACTGGATCGAAAAGTGCCTGGCGCATCAACAGAAGGGCGTGCGCGCGATCTACAATAAAGCCGAGTACGCGGAGCAGCGGCGCCAGATGCTGCAGTCCTGGGCCGACATGGTCGACGGCTGGATCCGCGGCGGCGACGTTGTGCCATTGAGGCGTGTAGCTTAGATCGGTCAGCGAGAAGGGCCCGTTTCCGGCCGAGGTCGCGACTATGACCGGGTACATAGGGCGCTGAACACGCTCAAGCGGAATACGCATCCCAACGTGACTGAGATTGCCAGGAAGCTCGAGGCTGCCTAAGGGGGCTTCTGAGGCTGTCGCCGGAGCCCGCGGAGGCTCGCTCTACCGGGGCGCCGTGCTATTGTACCCGCGGATCCGAGACGGGGAGCGTCGGCGATCACCAAGCCGGCCAAAAAACATGTGGTCCGATAACGAGACCAGTCGAGATTTCCTGAATTTTCAAGCTGTCGCCGAGACAGCTGCGGAAATAATCGACCAAGCGAAGGGTAGCCCTATATCTATCGGCGTGACCGGTGGCTGGGGCGTGGGCAAGTCCTCCATGATCAAGCTCGTCGAGGCTGCTCTAAGAGAGCGCACGGGCGAGAAATTCCTCTTTGTAGTTTTCAATGCCTGGCTATACCAAGGTTATGACGATGCTCGAGCTGCGCTGGTGGAGGTAATCGCGCGCGCGCTCTTGAAAGATGCAGAAGCTAAGAAAACGGCGGTCGACAA
>CAYSRR010000410.1:0-2039 GCA_964433375.1 uncultured Streptomycetaceae bacterium | reverse complement strand
CGCCGACGGTCTGCGTCTCGTGCAGCTCGCGCGAGAAGTCATAAATGATCGTCTCGTCCGCGTCCATCTTCGCCGGCCGGCGGCCGCGCGCGATGTCGTCGGCGATAGCCGGATCGAGCCCGGCCTCCAGCGCGAGCCGGCAGTGCGCGTACCACTCGTACTGCGACGTCCACTGCCGCGCCGTGATGATGATCGCCATCTCGTTCAGCTTCGCCGGCAGCGACGAGCGGAAGCGGATCTCCGCGCCGAGCTGCTGGATGAGGTTGCCGATGCCGGGACTGCGCAGCCAGACGTTGAACGGGCCGCCGAGCGGGCCGGTGCCGCCGGCGGCGGAGCCCTTCACCGCCGATCGCGCGCCCGAGCGGATCGCGTCCGCGACCACGCGTTGCTCCGGCGTCAGGTTCTCGAGCGGGATCAGCTTAAAGCGGCGCGGGTCGGCCGCGCCGGATGCGTTCTTCGGGTCATTCATGGTCATTCCTGGTAGAGGGGAAAAGAGAAAGTTAGCACGAACCCGTCACTCATCATTCGGGGCACCAAAAGCCACGGTATAGTCCGTATTATTTTTCCTTCACCCGGTCCACATCATGATCAACGTACTGGTATCCAGGCAGTTCATCGCCCGCTTCGGCGACGAGATCAAGGCCGTCGCCGAGCGCGCCGGCAAGCCCGTTTCGCTCGTGACGCTGCCCGATGCGCCGGGCACGAAGATGCCGCAGGCCGACCGCGACCGGGTCCATTGCGTTTTCCTCGATCGCGACATCCGCTTCGATGAGCATTACTACGCCGCCTATCTCGACGTGGTGCGGGCCGCGACCAGCCTGAAGTGGGTCAATTTCACGAGCTCCGGCGTCGGCCAGCAGAAATTCGTGGCCGAGCTCGGCGCCAGGGGCGTGATCATCACCAGCTCCACCGGCTCGAACGCCGAGCCGGTGGCGCAGACCGGGTTCGCCGGGATACTGATGCTGGCGCGCGGCTTCGGCAGCCACATCCACAGCCAGTGCCGGCGCGAGTGGAATCCCCTGCGCGGCGACGCGCTCCCGGACGACCTGCGCGGCCAGACGCTGCTGCTGATCGGCGTCGGCGCGGTCGGCACCGTCTTCGCCGGCTACGCGAAGACCTTCGGCCTCAAGGTGATCGGCGTGCGCCGCAGCCCGATGAAGCCGGGCGAGCCGGTGGACGAGCTGCACCCGCCCTCGAAGCTGCCCGAGTTGCTCGCGCGCGCCGACTGGATCGTCATCGCCTGCCCGCTGACGAAGGAAACGCTGAACCTCCTCGATGCGGAAGCGTTCAAGCACGTCAGGAAAGGCGCAAAGCTGATCAACATCGGCCGCGGCGAAGTGGTGAACGAGGCGGCGATGATCGAGGCCCTGCGCAGCGGCCGGCTCGGCGGCGCGGCGCTCGACGCGCACAGCCAGGAGCCGCTGCCGGAAGACTCGCCGCTGTGGGACATGCCCAACGTCATCATCTCGCCTCACAATGCCTCGGCATCCACCGGCAACGAAAAGCGCTGCGCGGAGATGTTCATCGCCAACTTCGGACACTGGGTGCGCGGCGAGCCGATGTTCAACGTGCAGGAAGTGTCGAAGCTGGCGGTCAAGGCGTGAACAGCCAAAAGCCTCGACACGAAGGACACAAAGGACACAGAGGAAAGATTCAGAAAGCCTCACTGCGCAAGCCACCTTCCGCCTTCCGCCTTTCGCCTTTCGCCTTTCGCCTTTTAATATAGTCCGCTTGTCACTCCGCCGAAACGCATCCGGGGCCAGGTCATGAGCAACGCAAGGGAACAAGCGTCCCTCTTCACCAGGCCGTTCGTCCTGCTGTGCCTCGCCATGTTCCTGGGGTACTCGAACCAGTGGCTGATGACACCGATCATCCCGCTGTACGTCCAGGACATGGGCGGCTCGGCCTTCGTCGCCGGGCTGGCGCTGCTGGCCTTCTCCGTGCCGAGCGTCCTGATCCGGCCTTACGTGGGCCGCATCGCCGACCAGTGGAACGCGGCGGGCGTGATGGCGTGCGGGCTGGTCCTGCTGGCGGTCTCG
>CAYSRR010000409.1:0-2043 GCA_964433375.1 uncultured Streptomycetaceae bacterium | reverse complement strand
GCGGCGGTGGCGCGTGCCGGTCGCGGCCGGGATCTCGCCGCCGCCGCTCGACCCCCTACCAGGCGTACAAGACGCAGGACGGCTACGTCACCGTCGGCGCCAACAACAGGAAGCTGTGGGAGAACTTCTGCAACATCACCTGCAACAAGCCCGGGTGGCTCACTGACCCCCGCTTCGTCGACCTGCCCTCGCGCCTGAAGAACATCGACGCGCTGCAGGACGAGATCGAGAAGGTGTTCGCCGCCGCCCCCACCGCGCACTGGGTCGAGAAGCTCGACGAGGCGCAGGTGCCCGGCGGCCCGGTCTACACCTACCAGCAGGCGCTCGCCGACCCCCACATCAAGGCGCGCAACATGGTGGTCGAATACGACCATCCCGTCATCGGCCGCATGAAATCCATCGGCCTGCCGGTCAAGTCCACCGGCGAGCTCACCGCCATCCGCAAGCCCGCGCCGTGGCTCGGCCAGCACACCGCCGAAACGCTGCAGGCGATCGGCGTCGGCGAGGCGGAGATAAGCAAACTGTTTGCCGAGGGCGTCATCTACGACCGGCTGCGGGAGAAGGCGACCGCCTGAGCATCAAGGCAGAAGTCGGAAGGATGAAGGCAGAAGTAGCCATATAGCAAACCGCGGCAACGGCCGCCTCTTCACAGGATGACGCGCATGCTTACGTTCTTGATACTTCTGCCTTCTGCCTTCCGCCTTCATCCTTAGATATGTGCCGCGCCCTCGCCTACCTCGGCCAGCCCGTCCTCCTGGACACCCTGCTGTTCCAGCCGGACTCGTCGCTGGTGAAGCAGACGTACATGCCGCAGATGCTGGCGCTGCTGAACCTGGCGGGGTTCGGGATGAAGGCGTGGGACCCGGGCTCGGCGGACCCCGACCGGCCGTACAGCTACGCCTCGACGCTGCTGCCGATCTACGACCGCAACCTGAAGGGGCTGGCCGAAAAAATCCGCGCGACCTGCCTGCTCGCGCACGTGCGCGGCGTGCACTTCAACACCGAGGGCATCATCTCGCAGCAGAACATCCATCCCTTCCAGTTCCCCGGCTGCCGCGTCGCGCTCGCCCACAACGGCGATCTCGAGCGCATGCGCGAGATGAAGCCGGCGCTGCTCGAATACATCAAGCCGGAGTTCGCGCGGATGATCGACGGCACCACCGACAGCGAGTGGATCTACGCCCTGTTCCTCTCCAGCCTGGAAAATCCCGCCGGGGACGTCAGCGCCGGCGAGATCGCCGCCGCGCTGGAGAAAACGCTGAGCACCATCCGCCACGTGCGCGGCAAGCTCGGCATCGTCAACTGGTCGCCGGTCAACCTCTTCATCACCACCGGCCGCCAGCTCGTCGCGGTGCGCTACTGCTTCGACTTCGGCTGCTACCGCACCGACGACCCCGGGCTGGTGCCGCTGGCGAGCTTCAATTACCACAGCCTCTGGTACACCTCGGGCCGCGAGTACGGCTGGCACGACGGCGAATGGAAGATGACCGGCGGCGCCGACACCGCCGACTCCATCATGATCGCCTCCGAACCCCTCACCCGCGACGTCTCCACCTGGCTCGAAGTGCCCGAGTACTCGATGATCTACGCGGACACGCGGTCGGGCAGGCCGACGGTCGAGATACATTATCTCGACTAGGGATGAAGGCGGAGAAATGAGGGATGAGGAAAACCCGGGACGAGCTTCCATCGTTCACAACCAGGCAACCGCGGAATACTTATTCGACGAAGGCTGCCACATCACGGAGTGGTGGAACTCGCCGGACGACGGGCAGGCTTCCGTCGCGCGCGCGAGAGTTGAGCCGGGCGTGACGACGAAGCGGCACCGCCTGAAAGGCGTCACGGAGCGCTACGTCATCCTGGAAGGCCAGGGCCGCGTCGAGGTGGGCAACCTGGCTCCCGAGACGGTCGGGCCGGGCGGCGTGGTGGTGATACCACCCGGCGTCTCGCAGCGGATCGCCAATACCGGCAGCTTGGACCTGGTCTTCCTCGCGATCTGCACACCCCGCTTTACCCAATCCGCATACGAAGATCTCGACTCCA
>CAYSRR010000408.1:1155-2057 GCA_964433375.1 uncultured Streptomycetaceae bacterium | reverse complement strand
GAGCCTCGCCGAGCGGGAGCAGGGCGGCGAGGGCCGCTGGCCGTGGCCGCGCGACCGCCTGGCATTGCTGGTCGACAAGCTGTTCGACAAGTACGAGATCGCGGTCCTGGGCTTCGACGTGGTCTTCGCCGAGCGCGATGAATCCTCGGGCATCCGGGTCCTCGAGCGCCTGGGCAAGCGGGAATTCCGCGACGTCCCGCAGTATCAATCGGTGCTGAACCGGGTCAAGCCCCAGCTCGAGTACGACGACATCTTCGCCCGCAAGATGAAGGGCCGCCCGGTGGTGATGGGCTACATCTTTTCCGGCGGGGAACAGGGGCAGGCGCCGCGCAAAGGCATGCTGCCGCTGCCGGTTTTCCCGGTGGGGTCGTTCGCGGGACGGCCGATCCGGACCACGTCATGGAACGGCTACACGGCCAACCTCGATGTGCTGCAAAAGGGCGCGGCGAGCGCGGGGCACTTCAATTCGCATACCGATGGCGACGGCATCGTGCGCCGCGTCCCGATGCTGGCCGAGTACCGGGACGCCTACTACGAACCGCTGTCGCTGGCGATGGTGCGGGTGCTGCTCGGCTCGCCGCCGGTCAAGGCGGTTTCTCCCGATCCGGCGTTCGCGCCCGAGGGCTATCCCGACCTGGAGTGGCTGGAAGTCGGCTCGCTCAGGATACCGGTGGACGACACCGCCAGCGCGCTGGTTCCTTATCGCGGAAGCAAGGGCAGCTTCCGGTATTACTCGATCGTCGACGTGATCAACGATCGCATCGATCCCGCGGAGCTGAAAGGCAAGATCGCGATCGTGGGCACGACCGCGCCCGGACTGCTCGACCTGCGCGCAACGCCCGTGGACGCGGTTTACCCGGGGGTCGAGGTGCACGCCAACCTGATCGCGGGCATGCTCGACG
>CAYSRR010000408.1:0-1145 GCA_964433375.1 uncultured Streptomycetaceae bacterium | reverse complement strand
CTCGACGGCAATATCAAGCAGCGCCCGCCGTACGTGGTCGGCGCCGAATTCATGCTGTTGCTGGTGACGGGGCTGATCCTGGCGCTGCTGTTGCCGCTGCTCAACCCGCTGCGGCTGACCCTGGTGACGACACTGGCGATGGTGGCGGTGGTGGTCGGAAACGTGCTGGTGTTCGATCACGGCCACCTGGTATTGCCGCTGGCGTCCGGCGTGGTGATGATCCTGATGCTCTACACGCTCAACATGGCCTACGGCTTCTTCGTCGAGGCGCGCGGCACCCGGCTCATCACGGGATTGTTCGGGCAGTACGTGCCGCCCGAACTGGTGGAGAAAATGGCGGAGAACCCCGAGCAGTTCAATATGGCGCCGCGCGCCGAGGAGCTCTCCGTGCTGTTCTCCGACGTGCGCGGCTTCACGACCATTTCCGAGAGCCTGACGCCCGAGGACCTTTCCCACTACATCAACGAGTACCTGACCCGCATGAGTCTCGTGATCCGGGAGCGGCATCGCGGCACGCTCGACAAGTACATCGGCGACGCGGTGATGGCGTTCTGGGGCGCCCCCGTGGCCGACCGCGACCATGCGCGCAACGCCGTGCTCGCGGCCCTGGACATGCAGAAGGAGGCCGTCGATCTCAACGAGAAATTCAAGGCAAAAGGCTGGCCGACCTTCGCGATCGGCATCGGGGTGAACTCCGGCGTGGTCCGCGTCGGCGACATGGGCTCGCAGATTCGCAAGGCCTACACTGTCATGGGCGACGCGGTGAATACCGCCTCGCGGCTCGAAGGCATCACAAAACAGTATGGGGCTGATATTATTATCGGGGAAGGCACCCAAAAGCTGATTTCCGGCATCGTTTGCCGCGAGGTCGACCGGGTGCGGGTCAAGGGCAAGGACGAACCGGTTGCCATCTATCAGCCGATCGGACTGGAAGGGCAGGTCGACCAGGCCAGGCTTGATGAGATTGGACTCTGGAATCAGGCGCTTGCATACTATCGGTCACAACAGTGGGATCTTGCTGAACTGCAGTTGCTCAATCTCCAGAAGATGGATCCCGAGATGGAGTTGTACGACATCTATCTCGAGCGCATCGCCATCTTCCGCAAGGAGTCGCCGGGAGAGGATTGGGATGGCGTGTGGAAATT
>CAYSRR010000407.1:0-2066 GCA_964433375.1 uncultured Streptomycetaceae bacterium | reverse complement strand
TTCTAATGCCTCAAAGAATCAATCGAGGCCGTCATGTCGCCGACTGTCTATTCCCGAGAGCAAGCCCGATGGGCCGTCTTCAACGCCCTCCGTGGTGCGACGCAGCCCTACGAGGTAGCGCCGACCAATTTCAACACGCGCTGGAAAAATCTGAACGATCTCGGAGTGCCGTTCGGAGAGGATGAGCGCACCGGCACCGGTCAGTCGATGCCCTATACGTCTTCCCATGCATTCGAGATCGCGGTCGGCATCTTGATCGGGAATGCGGGACTGCCGCACAGCAGGGTAGCAGAAATTCTCCGGCACGAGCGCGACAACATCCGGCACCTCTACGATGCCATCATGGAGAGCCCGCCAACGCCTGGGCATATGGTGTGGGCTTCCGATCGACCAAAGAGCCCGGCTCAGGTGGTCATCCCGGGAGGAAAACATCTCGGTGATTCCAACCGCAGCATCTATGCCGACACGAGCATGTGGATCGTGATCTGGGCATCGGAGCTCGGTGAATTGTTGGGCGCGTCTGATGGGAAGCCCGTGACCTTCGTTCCGAAGTATCTCCGCGGCCTGGAAGCGCTCGCCAACGAAATGGAGATTGCGGGCTGCCTGGAAATCAGCGGCGGCCGGATCGTGATCCAAGTCGCCGAGCTGGCCGTGCGGATCACGGACCTCCTAGCCATCGCACCCGAACGTAAGCGCGGACGGCCCGCGAAAGGATCAGTGACTAGCCGACCGGCGGGGCGCCGGTCGGGATCGTGAGCGGCTTCCGTGGACCGGCCCGGGCATGGGGCCATGTCGACACCACGGAAGTCGCACGCCCCTGCATAGGTTGCGTGTTGCGTCTGCGTAATTTTCTTCAATCGGGACCAGAGTGAAGATGGCGCGCCGCCCACCCTCCTCCATCGGCCTGTTCCCCTGCGAGGCGGAAATTGCGCGCCGGCTGAGCCAGACGCCGGCCGACTGGGCCGCCAAGGCGCATGTCCTGGAAAAGCACGGGCTGCCCGGTATCGACCCGATGATGGGCGGGCGTTACTGGCCGGCCGTACAAGCGTGGTGGAACAAACGCTACGGAATTTCTAGCATTGAGGTGTCTCAACCAGACGGCGGAGAGAACCTCAATGCACTATGATAATGACCTGCCGGGTCACAAGGTCCGGCGTAATAAGGACGGCTCGGTCCGCCACCTTTGGGTGGCGCGCGCCGACATGGTGAAAGCAGGCTACCGGCCGAAATCGGTCCGCCTGCGATACAATCTCGACGATCCCGCAGAACGGCTGCTCGCATCCGCGGCTTGCCGCGAGCTGCAAGCCGAGATGCTGGCCTGGAAGGCCGGCTATCGCTCAGAGGATCGGCCGTTCGACGGCACAGTTGCCAGTCTCGTGCGGCGCTACCAGCGGGATCCCGCAAGTCCCTACGCGCAGATCAAGTGGAATACGCGACGCACCTATGACCAAGTCATGGGCGTGATCGAGAAGGCGTTCGGCAAGCGCTCCTTGGCGGCATTGAAGCTCGACGATTTCAGGCGTTGGTATGACGAGGCTGCAAAGCCCAAGTCGCCGGGCGGCGCCCCGCGCGTTCGCAAGGCCCACGGCATCATAAGCATGCTGCGGCGAATGGTGAAATACGGCATCGCCGCCGAGCTGCCGGAATGCGCGAGGCTGCACACTATCCTGAATGCGTCACGGTTCAAGCAGCCCGGGCGTCGGCGTAGCAAGCTTGAAGCGCAGCATGTCCAGGCCTTTTGCGTGAAGGCGATCGAGGCCGGACGCGTATCGCTCGCGCTCGGCACCGCGCTTCAGTTCGAGACGACACTGCGCCAGCGTGACGTAATCGGCGAATGGGAGCCGGTAGCCCGCACAGATCAGCGATCCGGGATCGTTCTTCATGATCGGCGATGGGTGAACGGGCTGATCTGGTCCGACATCAGCGATAACTCGGTCATCGTGAAAGAGACCACCAAGACCGGCGCCATCGTCGCGCATGATCTAGAACTCTGCCCGATCGTGCAGGCAGTCTTAGAGATGGTCCCGAAGGCACAACGCATCGGTCCCATGATCATCGACGAGAAT
>CAYSRR010000406.1:0-2067 GCA_964433375.1 uncultured Streptomycetaceae bacterium | reverse complement strand
CGGAAGCCGCGCGTGAAGCGGGCCTCAAGTTCTAAAGGGACCAGCAAGCCATGGCGAAATTACAGGCATCCAAGATGCAGTCGGGCGAGCAGCGCGGCGACGGGCTGCGCGAGAAGATGGTCGCGGTCAACCGCGTCACCAAGGTGGTGAAGGGCGGCCGCGTGCTCGGCTTCGCCGCGCTGGCGGTGGTCGGCGACGGCGACGGCGGCATCGGCATGGGCAAGGGCAAGGCGCGCGAAGTGCCGGTCGCGGTGCAGAAGGCGATGGAGGAAGCGCGCCGCAAGCTGGTCAAGGTGAGCCTCAAGCAGGGCACCCTGCAGCACGCGGTGATCGGGCACCACGGCGCGTCGCGCGTCTTCATGCAGCCCGCTTCCGACGGCACCGGGATCATCGCCGGCGGCCCGATGCGCGCGGTGTTCGAGGTCATGGGCGTGACCAACGTGCTGGCCAAGTGCCTGGGCTCGACCAATCCCTACAACGTGGTGCGCGCCACCATCAACGGCCTGACCGGCATGAACACGCCGGCCCAGATCGCCGCCAAGCGCGGCAAGACGGTCGAGGAAATCACGGGGTAATCATGGCTAAACCTCAGGGCAAGACGCTGAAAGTGACCTTGGTGCGCAGCCCGATCGGCACCAGGCGCCAGCACCGCCTGTGCGTGCGCGGCCTGGGCCTGCGCAAGATCCGCCAGACCGTGGAGCTGCAGGATACGCCCGCGGTGCGCGGCATGATCAACAAAGTGGCGTACCTGGTCAAATGCGAGGGCTGACATGCGGTTGAACGACATCAAGCCGGCTGCCGGCTCCAGGCATTACAAGAAGCGCCCGGGCCGCGGCATCGGCAGCGGGCTCGGCAAGACCTCGGGGCGCGGCCACAAGGGCCAGAAATCGCGCGCCGGCGGCTTCCACAAGCTCGGATTCGAGGGCGGGCAGATGCCGCTCCAGCGCCGCGTGCCGAAGCGCGGCTTCGTCTCCCACCTGCGCAACGACACGGCCGAAGTGCGGCTTTCCGACCTGCGCAAGGTGGCGGCGGAAGTGATCGACCTGGCCGCGCTGAAGGACGCGGGCGTGGTGCCCGAGCGCGCCCTGCGCGCCAAGGTCATCCTGGCGGGCGAGTTGAAGCGCAAGGTCGCGTTGAAGGGCCTGCTCGTCTCCAAGGGCGCCCGCGCCGCGATCGAGGCGGCCGGCGGCAACGTCGAGGCGCCCGCTCCCGCGCAGCCCGCGGGCCGGTTGAAACCCAAGGCGAAGGGCGAAGCCGCCCCGGCCGCCGGCAAGTAAAGGACACGGCGAACTTGGCTGCCTCCGATTCCGCGCTGGGCCTGGGCAAGATGGGCGACCTCAAGCGTCGCCTGTTGTTCCTGCTGGGCGCGCTCATCGTCTTCCGCATCGGTTCGTTCATTCCGGTGCCGGGCATCGACCCCGAGCAGCTGGCAGAGCTGTTCCGCTCCCAGCGCGGCGGCATCCTCGACATGTTCAACATGTTCTCGGGCGGCGCGCTGTCGCGCTTCTCGATTTTCACGCTGGGCATCATGCCTTACATCTCGGCATCGATCATCATGCAACTGATGACCGTGGTGTCGCCAACCCTGGAAGCGCTGAAAAAAGAGGGCGAATCCGGGCGCCGCAAGATTACGCAGTACACGCGTTACGGCACGGCCGCGCTGGCGATCGTCCAGGGCATGGCCATCGCGATTGCCTTCGAGCAGCAGAAGGTCGCGGTGGACCCCGGCCTGATGTTCCGGATGACGGCGATGATCACGCTGGTCAGCGGCACCATGTTCCTGATGTGGCTGGGCGAGCAGATCACCGAGCGCGGCATCGGCAACGGCATTTCGCTGATCATCTTTGCCGGCATTGCCTCGGGCTTCCCGCAGGCCGTCGGCGGCACGCTGGAGCTTGCGCGCACCGGCGCGTTCTCGATCCCGTTCGTGCTGTTCATTTTCGTGCTGGTGGTCGCGGTCACCGCCTTCGTCTGTTTTGTCGAGAAGGGCCAGCGCAAGATCCTGGTCAACTATGCCAAGCGCCAGGTCGGCCGCACGGTCTACGGCGGGCAGTCGTCGCACCTGCC
>CAYSRR010000405.1:0-2069 GCA_964433375.1 uncultured Streptomycetaceae bacterium | reverse complement strand
GGAGTTGACGCCCTACGATTTATCGCGCGGGCGCATCGTGTTCCGGGCGAAGTGAGAATTAGCCGCAGAGTCGCAAAGACGCAAAGCGAATGTGGCATTTGAAGCGAAACGGGTCGATTTGATTTCTTTGTGCCTCTGCGACTTTGCGGCTAAGTGAAAAGGAAACAGACATGAAAGTGATGGCATCGGTGAAGAGGATGTGCCGCAACTGCAAGGTGATCCGCAGGAAGCGGGTGGTGCGCGTGATCTGCACCAACCCGCGGCACAAGCAGCGCCAGGGGTAACGGGCGCATTTATTGTTGTAGATTAGCGAGTTAGACGCTAAAATCGCAAACTTTTTGCTGCGAGGACAGGCATGGCCCGGATCAGTGGAGTCAACATACCCAATCACCAGCATGCGGAGATCGCGCTCACCGCGATACTCGGCATCGGCCGCTCGCGCGCGCGCATGATCTGCGACGCGGCGGGCATCGGCTACTCGGTCAAGATCAAGGACCTCTCGGACGGCCAGATGGACAAGCTGCGCGAGCAGGTCTCGAAGATCACGGTCGAAGGCGACCTTCGCCGCGAGGTCTCGATGAACATCAAGCGCCTGATCGATCTCGGCACGTGGCGCGGCAAGCGCCACCGCGTCGGCCTGCCGGTGCGGGGGCAGCGCACCCGCACCAATGCGCGCACCCGCAAGGGCCCGCGCAAGGCGGCGATCAAGATCGTCAGGCAGGTTGCAGCAGGATAAACAGGAAAACTCGATATGGCAAAAGCCGCTACCCGGGTGCGCAAGAAGGTCAAGAAAAACGTGGCCGAAGGCATCGCCCACGTCCACGCGTCCTTCAACAACACCATCGTCACCATTACCGACCGCCAGGGCAACACGCTCGCGTGGGCGACCTGCGGCTCGAACGGCTTCAAGGGTTCGCGCAAGAGCACGCCTTTCGCCGCCCAGGTGGCCGCCGGCCGCGCGGGCACGCTCGCGCAGGAGTGCGGCGTGAAAAACCTCGAGGTGCGCATCAAGGGCCCCGGCCCCGGACGCGAGTCGGCGGTGCGCGCGCTGAACTCCGTGGGCTTCAAGATCACGCAGATAGCCGACGTGACGCCGGTGCCGCACAACGGCTGCCGCCCGCCGAAGAAACGGCGCGTCTAGGAGAGCATATATGGCACGTAATCTCGATGCTAAGTGCCGGCAATGCCGGCGAGAAGGTGAAAAGCTCTTCCTCAAGGGGGAAAAGTGCTTCACCGACAAGTGCGCCATCGAGCGCCGCAACTACCCTCCCGGGCAACACGGCCAGAAGAACAGCCGGCTGTCGGGCTACGGCGTGCAGCTGCGCGAGAAGCAGAAAGTGCGCCGCATTTACGGGCTGCTCGAGCGCCAGTTCCGCAAGACCTATTTCGCGGCGGAGCAGGCCAAGGGCATTACCGGCGAGAACCTGCTGCAGTTGCTGGAAAGCCGCCTCGACACCGTGACCTACCGCATGGGCTTCGGCTCGTCGCGGACGGAAGCGAGGCAGATCGTGCGCCACAACGGCATCCTGGTGAACGGCAAGCGCGTCAGCATCCCGTCTTTCCAGTGCCGGCCGGGCGACGTGATCGAGGTCGCCGAGAAGGCCAGGAACCAGTTGCGCATCAAGGGCGCGGCCGAGGCGGCCGAGAGCCGCGGTCACCCCGAGTGGCTGGAAGTGGACGCGAAGGCGCTCAAGGGCAAGTTCAAGGCGCGCCCGCAGCGCACCGAGTTGCCGTCGACGATCAACGAATCGCTGGTGGTCGAACTTTACTCGAAGTAATCACGCGGGCGCATACAGCCGCACAGTCTTATCGTCGCAGTCATACGCAAAGGTATCCGAGCCATGGCAAGCAGCGCATTCCTCAAGCCCCGCATCATCGACGTGCAGAACATCTCCCCGTACCACGCCAAGCTCACGATGGAGCCTTTCGAGCGCGGCTACGGCCACACGCTGGGCAACGCGCTCCGCAGGACGCTGCTGTCCTCGATGCCCGGCTTTGCTGCGACCGAGGTCAAGATCGCCGGCGTGCTGCACGAGTACTCCACCATCGACGGCGTGCAGGAAGACGTG
>CAYSRR010000404.1:0-2118 GCA_964433375.1 uncultured Streptomycetaceae bacterium | reverse complement strand
TGCCTTCCGCGCTCCACAGCTTCTTGAGGATCTCCATGCCCTCCTCGAAGACGCTCTGGTTGTTGCCGAAGTCCTGGCCGAACGGCGCGTATTCGCGCGCGTCGTAGCCACGGCCGGAGGCGAAATCGACGCGGCCGCCGGAGAGCAGGTCGAGCGTCGCCCATTGCTCGGCGACGCGGATCGGATGGTGCAGTGGCGTGACGTTGACCGCGGGCGCCAGCCGGATGTGTTTCGTTCGCGCCGCGATATACGCCAGCACCAGCTCGGGCGAAGACAGCACGCCGAGCGCATTGAAGTGATGCTCGCCGATCCAGGCCGAATGCATGCCGATCTGGTCGGCGTACAACGCCTCCTCGGTGATGTCGGTGATGAACTGGTTGGCGCCGCGCGGATTGTTTTCGTAGTGATTGTCGCTGAGCGTGAAGTAGCCGAATTCCATGGTCCGTCTCCTCCTCGTGCGCAGCGTCGCGCGGGCCTGTGTCTTGTGCGCAACTTTACGGGCCGGGGAGATTGTTGTAAATGCAATAGTTGATTGTGCAACAGATAGGTCAGCCTGTCTGTCCTAACGCATGATCCCGAAAAGTGGGAACCGGTTTTTGGAAAAGATCATGCGCAAACAAAAAAATGGGCGACGAGTCTGATTCAGCGTAGCTGAATCAGACTCGTCGAGCGGATTGACCCGTGAGCGCACGCGCCCGCCTCGATCTCGGCAACTACCTGCCGTACCTGCTCAACCGCGTGGGTTTCGCGCTGGTGGAGGGCTTCACCGCCGACGCGTTGAAGGCGCACGGGCTGTCGATCGACATGTGGCGGGTGCTGGCGGCGCTCTCCAGCAATGGCGGACAGCGCCAGGTCGATCTTTCCGAAATGACGTCGATCGACGTGTCCACCATGTCGCGGCTGGTGTCGCGGCTGGTGCGGCTCGGGCTGGTGACGCGGGGCCGCTCCGAGACCAGCAACCGCGAGGTGGTGGTGGCGCTGAGCGGCAAGGGCCGCGCTCTGGTGCAGAGGCTGATCCCGATCGCGATCGAGCTGGAAAAGAAGGCCAGCGCTGGGCTGTCGGCGAAGGAGGTCGCCGAGGCGAAACGGGTGCTGACCCGGATGTACGGCAACCTGGCGGGGAAGCGGTAGTGCTCTCCGCGTGTCTCGGGCGCCATAAGCGCGGTCACGCGCGTCTTCGACGCGCTATGGCAGCGTGAAAAGGGTGCGCCGCAGACCGGGGATCGGTTTCTTACATCTGGGGGAAAGAAACCGGGGTCCCGGCTCGCGCTCGCTATCGCTCGCTTGGCCGGGACACATATGGAGCGGTCGCCCGGGACATAAGGACGGTGGCCGCGTCATCTTTGGCGCGCTAGACTTTCCGCATGAACGTGCAGTCCTCCCGGCCCAAGGGCCCGCCGGTCTTCCTCGACATGGACCAGCAGGCGCTCGACGAGGCCTACGATCAGGAGATCTATGCGCCAAACCGGGTGCTGGTGGTGACCCGCCGGCATGCCGCCAGCGACCGCACGCGGGCGCGGCTCGGCAAGCCGCAGCGCGTTTCCTACGGACCGACCGAGGTGGAGGCGCTGGACATCTTCAACTGCGGCATCCGCAACGCGCCGATCAACATCTTCATCCACGGCGGAGCATGGCGACGCAACAAGGCGGCGGATTATGCGCTCAACGCCGAGCCGCTGGTGCGCGCCGGCGCCCACAGCGTCCTGATCGACTTCATCAACGTGGACGAGGCGGGGGGCGACCTGTTTCCGATGTACGACCAGGTCCGCCGCGCCATCGCCTGGGTGGCGCGCAACGCCGAGAGCTTCGGCGGCGACCGCAACCGCATCTATCTGTCGGCCCATTCGTCAGGCTCGCACCTCGCCGGCTGCTTCCTGACGCTGGGCTGGCGCGAGGAAAGCCTGCCGCCCGACATCATCAAGGGCGCGGTGCTGCTGTCGGGCATGTACGACCTCAAGCCGGTGCGGCTCTCCAAGCGCTCGGCCTATGTGACGTTCACCGACCGGATGGAGGAACTGCTCAGCGCGCAACGCCACCTCGACGGACTGCATGCCCCGCTGGTGCTGGCGATCGGCGACGGCGAGACGCCGGAGTTCCAGCGCCAGTCGCGCGATTTCG
>CAYSRR010000403.1:0-2122 GCA_964433375.1 uncultured Streptomycetaceae bacterium | reverse complement strand
CGCGCTACGACATCGACCTCACCAAGTGCATCTTCTGCGGCTTCTGCGAGGAGTCGTGCCCGGTGGATTCCATCGTCGAGACGCGCATCCTCGAGTACCACGGCGAGAAGCGCGGCGACCTGATCTACACCAAGCCGATGCTGCTCGCGGTCGGGGACGCGTACGAGGAACAGATCGCGAAAGACCGCGAGGATGACGCCGCCTACCGATAAAATCAATAAGCCACAGAGGACACAGAGAACACAGAGAAAAACTGCGAATACCGGTCACGGTGGATGCCCGTGTGCATCTCTGTGATCTCTGTGGCTGAATTTCATGACTTTTAGTGAATTTATTTTTTACTTCTTCTCCACGATCCTGGTGCTGTCGGCGCTGGGAGTGGTCACGTCGCGCAACCCGGTGCACGCGGCGCTGCTGCTGGTGCTGGCGTTCTGCACGTCCGCCGCGATCTGGATGCAGCTGCAGGCGGAGTTTCTCGCCATCACGCTGGTGCTGGTCTATGTCGGCGCCGTGATGGTGCTGTTCCTGTTCGTGGTGATGATGCTCGACATCAACCTGGCGCGGCTGCGCGAGGGCCTCTGGAGCTACCTGCCGCTCGGCGGCGTGGTCGCCGTGCTGCTGGTGCTGGAGATGAGCGTGATCCTGCTCGACCAGTACCTGGGCGCGCCGCAGCCCCCGCCGCTGCCGGCCGGCTACAGCAACACCAAGGAGCTGGGGCGGCTGATCTACACCGAGTACGTCTACCCGTTCGAGATCGCCGCGGTGATCCTGCTGGTGGCGATCGTCTCGGCGATCGCGATCACGATGCGCCGGCGCAAGGACTCGAAGTACATCGACCCGGCGAAGCAGGTCGCTGTGCGCCGCGCCGACCGCGTGCGCATCGTGCAGATGCCGGCGGAGAAGAAAGAACAAGTATGAAGGCAGAAGGCAGAAGGCAGAAGACAAGGGAGAGGCGGGGCGCCCGCGAAGCGGGGGGGCTTTCATCCTTCATCCTTCATCCTTCATCCTTCGAACGAGGGGAAGCCGGGTGATCTCGCTATCCCACTACCTGGTGCTGGGCGCGATCCTGTTCGCGATCGCGGTGATCGGCATCTTCCTCAACCGCAAGAACATGATCGTGCTGCTGATGGCGATCGAGCTGATGCTGCTCGCCGTCAACATGAACTTCGTCGCGTTCTCGCACTTCCTCGACGACCCCTCGGGGCAGGTGTTCGTGTTCTTCATCCTGACCGTCGCCGCGGCGGAGTCGGCGATCGGGTTGGCGATCCTGGTGGCGCTGTTCAGGAACCTCTCCACCATCAACGTCGAAGACCTCGACCAGCTGAAGGGCTAGCGACGTGACGAAAATGCAATGGCTTTACCTCGTCGTGCCGCTGGCGCCGCTCGCCGGGGCGCTCATCGCCGGCCTGTTCGGCTGGGCGATCGGCCGCCGCGCCGCGCACGCGGTGACGATTGCCCTGATGATCGTCTCGACCGTGTGCGCCGGGATCGTGTTCCTCGACGTGCTCGACGGCAATACGTACAACGGCGCGCTCTACACCTGGCTCGCGTCGGGCAACGTCCGTTTCGAGATCGGATTCCTGATCGATCCCCTGTCCGCCACCATGATGGTGGTGGTCACCTTCGTCTCGCTGATGGTGCACGTCTACACCATCGGCTACATGGCCGACGACCCCGGCTACCAGCGCTTCTTCTCCTACATCTCGCTGTTCACCTTCTCGATGCTGATGCTGGTGATGGCGAACAACTTCCTGCAGCTGTTCTTCGGCTGGGAGGCGGTGGGCCTGGTCTCCTACCTGCTGATCGGATTCTGGTACACGCGCCCGACCGCGATCTACGCCAACCTGAAGGCGTTCCTGGTGAACCGGGTGGGGGACTTCGGCTTCCTGCTCGGCATCGCGCTGGTGCTGATGTACTTCGGCACGCTGCATTACGACGCGGTGTTCGCGTCCGCGCGCACGCTCGCCGGCAACACCATCGAGATCATCCCCGGCACGGCCTGGTCGCTGATGACCGTGATCTGCCTGCTGCTGTTCGTCGGCGCGATGGGCAAGAGCGCGCAGTTCCCGCTGCACGTGTGGCTGCCCGACTCGATGGAGGGCCCGACCCCGATCTCGGCGCT
>CAYSRR010000402.1:0-2127 GCA_964433375.1 uncultured Streptomycetaceae bacterium | reverse complement strand
CTCCGGGAGAAGGGTTGGGATGAGGGAGAAATGTCATTTTGTTAGGCGCTCTAAGACATTGACCGCGAAAATCGCCCCGCCTTGTTTTTGATCTAATCCTGTTAATCTTGTAAATCCTGTCTATTTCTTGTTTTTTTATAGAATCCGATTCTGTAAATCCTGTCCATTCATGACTCTGACGCCCGAAGTCGTCCGCCTGTGCCAGGAAATCCGCCGCTTCATCCAGAAGGAGGTGGACCCGCGCTCGCGCTGGATCGAGGAGAACGACGCGATTCCCGACGATCTGATGCGGAAGGCGCGGGAGCTGGGGCTGTTCGGGCTCACGATTCCGGAGGAATACGGCGGAATCGGTCTCGATCTGGCGGGCAAATGCGCGGTCGAGGAGGAGATGGGGCGGACCCATTACGGCTTCGCCACCGTGATCGGCAACCACACCGGCATCGGCACCACCGGCATCGTCGCGCTCGGGTCGGAAGCGCAGAAGCGCAAATACCTGCCGCGCATGGCGAGCGGCGAGTGGGTGGGTTGCTTCTCGCTGACCGAGCCGCACGCCGGCTCCAACCCCGCCGACATCCTCACCCGCGCGGTGAAGCAGGGCGACCGCTACGTGCTGAACGGCGAGAAGATCTATTGCACCAACGGCGGCATCGCGCAGGTGTTCACGGTGATGGCGGTCACCGACAGGGCGAAGGGCATCAAGGGCATCTCGGCCTTCATCGTCGAGCGCGGCTTCAAGGGCTTCGGCATCGGGAAGAACGAGCTCAAGATGGGCATGCACGGCTGCACCACGGTGCCGCTCGCGTTCACCGATTGCGAAGTGCCGGCGGAGAACCTGCTGGGCGGGGAAGGCGCGGGCTACGTGCAGGCGCTGAAGACGCTGACGATGGGCCGCGTGACCATCGCCGCGCGCGCCTGCGGCATGATGGACAAGCTGATCGAGCGCTGCGTGGATTACATGAAGACACGCGAGCAGGGCGGCAGGAAGATCGCGGAGCACCAGGGGCTGCAGTGGATGCTCGCCGACATGGGCGTGATGCGCGACGCGTCGCGGGGTCTGACGCGGCGCGCGATCGACACCCTGATGCGCGGCGAGCGCGGCACGCTGGAGGCGTCCACCGCCAAGCTCTATGCCACCGAGTCGCTGGGCAAGGTCGTGGACAGCGCGGTGCAGATCCACGGCGGCATGGGCTACATGCGCGAGGCCGGCATCGAGACCGTCTACCGCGACGCGCGCATCACCCGCATCTACGAGGGCAGCTCGGAGATACAGAGGAATATCATTGCCGCGCAGTTGCTTAAGGACCAGTGAGTGGTGATTGGTGAATAGTGAGTGGAAAGCGCCTTGTTCCATTCGCCAATCACTACTCACTACTCACGCATTTCAGGAGGAAGCATGGCAAGCGTGAAAGAACTGTTTGATCTCACTGGCCGGGTGAGCATCGTAACGGGTGGCGCCACCGGCCTCGGGCTGCAGATGGCGACGGCGTTGGCGGAAGCCGGCTCGAACGTCGTGGTGTGCTCGCGCAAGCTGGAGAACTGCGAGCAGGCGGCGGCCGGGCTGGAAAAGCTGGGCGTGAAGGCGCTCGCGGCGGCGTGCGACGTGACGAAGCCCGATCAGGTCGAAGCGGTGAAGGACGCGACGCTGAAGAAATTCGGGCGCGTGGACGTGCTGGTCAACAATTCCGGCCGCGCGTGGGTGGCGGCGCCGGAGGACATGCCGCTTGACCGCTGGCAGCAGATCATGGACCTCAACGCCACCGCGCCTTTCATCTGCTCGCAGATCTTCGGGCGCGAGATGATCAGGCAGAAGAAGGGCAGGATCATCAACATCGCCTCGATCGCCGGTCTGCAGGGGCGCAACCCCAAGGCGTACAGCTCGATCGTCTACAGCACCAGCAAGGGCGCGCTGGTCAACTTCACCCGCGACCTCGCGATCAAGTGGGCGCAGCACAACATCCACGTCAACTGCATCTGCCCCGGCTTCTTCGTCACGCCGATCAACCAGAAGCTTTTTGAACAAAATGCGGAGCCAATCCTGCGCGAGATCCCGCTCGGCCGCACCGGCGGCGAGAACGACCTCAAGGGCATCGTCGTCCTGCTCGCCTCCGACGCCTCCAACTTCATGAC
>CAYSRR010000401.1:0-2127 GCA_964433375.1 uncultured Streptomycetaceae bacterium | reverse complement strand
CCGGCATCGCGCAGGCGCGCGAGCTTGAGCAGCCCCGGCAGCCACAGCTTGTCCTGCACCACGCCGTGCTTCACGCGCGCCTTCTTCGCGGCGCGGTATAGCGACATCGCTTCCGCCAGATTCGTCGCGACCGGCTTCTCGCAGTAAACGTGCTTGCCCGCGGCGATCGCCTGCTTGAGCAGCTTCGGGCGCAGCTGGGTCGAAGCGGCATCGAAGAAAACCGCATCGTTCTTCGACCGCAGCGCCGCGTCGAGGTCGGCGCTCCAGCGGCTGACGCCGTGCTGCCTTGCCAGGGATTCCACCTTGCCAGCATTGCGTCCGACCAGGATGGGGTCCGGCATCACGCGCGTGCCGTCTTTCAGCGCGACGCCGCCCTGCTTCATGATCTCCAGGATCGAGCGCACCAGGTGCTGGTTGGTTCCCATCCTTCCCGTCACGCCATGCATCACGATGCCGATGCGTTTTTCAGCCATCATTTCCTCACTGCGTTCAGTATCATGTCCACGTTGTGCCGCGCGCGGCGGGCGAGCGCGGCGGGGGCCATCAGGTCACGCCCGAAGATGCGCGACAGCGTATAGCGGTTACTGAGATAGAAATAACCCTCGCCCGCGATCGAGATGTAGAGCTGCACCGGGTCGATGCCGCCGCGGAACAGGCCCTGCTTCTCGCCGCGCTCGAGCACGCCGCGCAACAGGCCGACGAGCGACGCGTGCATGTCGGGTACCCGGCGCGATTTCGCCAGGTGCCGCCCCTTGTGCAGGTTCTCGCTGTTCAGCAGCGTCATGAACTCGGGATGCTCGATGAAATAGTTCCAGGTGAAGCCCACCAGGCGCGCGAGCGCCTTCCGCGGATCCAGGTCGTCGAGATTGAGCGCAAGCTCGGCGTTGCGGATATGGGCGTAGCGGTCCTCCAGCGCGGCGAGGAACAGGTGCTCCTTGTCGCGAAAATAGTAGTACAGCATCCGCTTGTTCGCCCCGGCACGCGCCGCGATGCGGTCCACCCGCGCGCCGCCCAGCCCGTGGCGCGCGAACTCCTCCACCGCGGCGCCGAGTACCGCCGCCCGCGTCCGTTCCGCGTCCCTGCGCCCTGCTCCGGCGCGCCGGATCCTGTCCATTTGTTAACCATCCAGTTAATTATGGGGTATTGTGAACCCAGTGGGGGCCGCGGCGCAAGCGCGCCGCCCCGATGCCCGCGGGCGGGAATCAACGACGGGGGTGACGGCGAGAGCCGGCGCCGTTTACTTGCCGGAACGCGCCTGATCCAGGTTGCGGCGCGCGCGCTCCACGGCTTCTTCGAGCTTCTTCTGGCGCGCGAAATAGGCGTCGTTGAGACGCGATGCACCGCCGGCGGTGCCGATGCGTTCTCCCGGCAACGGCTCCTTGCCGGCGTCGCGCGCGGCTTCCGCGGCGCGCAACGCCTGCTCGGCCTCCTGCACCTTGCCCGCCGCCGCATCGCGCTTGGCGCGCTCCTGTTCCATCTGCTGCAATGCCGCGGCCTCACGGGAGAGGCCCTCCGTCTTCTCGGCGGGCCCGATGCCCCTCTTCGACGTGTCGGCAGCCACCTCCTCCGACTTGACCGCGCCCGGGGCGGGCTTGTCGCCGTAGACCACCTTGCCGTCGGGCATCGTGGACTTGAAGAACTTCTGGGCCGCCGCGGGAAGGGCGCCGAGCATTACCAGGATGGCCAGCCCGCCTGCGAGCAGTATGCGAGTCGGTATGTTCATATTGTCTCCTTCAGCGTCACACCCAGTTTAACGCATGAGCGCAACCGGCGTTGACTGCGGTTAGAATAACAGCGCGGGGCAAATAGCCGCCTCGCCGCACCATTCCGTCCCTGAAACCCCGCTCCCTGATGCCCGAGAAGCCCAGCGGCGCGATCGTCGTTCGCGGCGCGCGCCAGAACAATCTCAAGAACCTGACGCTCGAGCTGCCGCTGAACGAGCTCACCGTGGTGACCGGCGTGTCGGGCTCCGGCAAGTCCTCGCTGGTGTTCGACACTCTCTACGCGGAAGGCCAGCGCCGCTACGTCGAGACGTTCTCCCCCTACGCGCGGCAGTTCCTCGACCGCATGGACAAGCCGCAGGTCGACGCCATCGAGGGCATCCCGCCGGCGATCGCGATCGATCAG
>CAYSRR010000400.1:0-2182 GCA_964433375.1 uncultured Streptomycetaceae bacterium | reverse complement strand
CGCCGGGCTTCGCGCCCTGCGCCATCTTGATCTGGATCTGCTCGGCGCTGGCGAGGTACTCGGCGGTCACTCCGAAACGGCCGGAGGCGACCTGCTTGATCTTGGACTTGAGCGAGTCGCCTTCCTTCAGTTCGATGTCGCGCACGACCCGCGCGGACCCGAGCCGGGACATCAGCGTTTCGCCCTGCCCGACCGGCGCGTAGCGCTTGCGGTCCTCGCCGCCCTCGCCGGTGTTGCTCTTGCCGCCGATGCGGTTCATGGCGACGGCGAGCGTGGTGTGCGCTTCGGTCGAGATCGAACCCAGCGACATGGCGCCGGTCGAGAAACGCTTGACGATTTCGCTGGCCGGCTCGACTTCCTCGAGCGGGACCGGCTTGGCTTGATCGAAGCGGAATTCGAACAGCCCGCGGAAGGTCATGTGGCGGGTCGACTGGTCGTTGATGATCCGCGCATATTCCTGGTAGGTCTGGTAGGAATTGCCGCGCGCCGATTGCTGCAGCTTGGCGATCGCGTCGGGCGTCCACATGTGCTCTTCGCCGCGCACGCGCCAGGCGTATTCGCCGCCGGCATCGAGCGTCGCCCGCAGCACCGGGTTGGCCTCGTCGAACGCGGCGCGGTGGATGCGGATCGCCTCTTCCGCCACCTCGAACACGCCGATGCCGCCGATGTTCGACGCGGTGCCGGTGAAGTACTTGTCGACGAGCGTCTTCGACAGCCCCACCGCCTCGAAGATCTGGGCGCCGGTGTAGGACATGTAGGTCGAGATGCCCATCTTGGACATCACTTTCTTCAACCCCTTGCCGACGGCCTTGACGAAGTTCTTGATCGCCTTCCTGCCGTCCACCCCGGACCCGAGCCGGCCGCGGTCGGCGAGGTCGAGCAGCGTTTCCAGCGCGAGGTACGGGTGCACGGCCTCGGCGGCTACGGCGCCGAGCAGCGCGAAATGATGCACTTCGCGCGCGGAGCCCGTTTCGACCACCAGCCCGGTGCTCGTGCGCAGACCTTTCTCGACGAGATGCTGATGGATCGCCGAGAGCGCCAGCAGCGCGGGGATGGCGACGCGCTCGTGGTCGATCTTGCGGTCCGAAATGATGATGATCGACGTGCCCGCGCGCACTGCATCCTCGGCTTGCGCCGCCAGCGAGGCGAGGCGCGCCTCGACCGCCTGCTTGCCCCAGGCGAGCGGGTAGGTGATGTCGAGTTCGCACGCCATGAACTTGCCCTGGGTATAGCGCTCGATGTGCCGCACCTTCTCCATTTCGTAGAAATCGAGAACGGGCTGGCTGACCTCGAGCCGCAGCGGCGGGTTCATCTCGTCGATGCCGAGCAGGTTCGGCTTCGGCCCGATGAAGGACACCAGCGAGGTGACCAGTTCTTCCCGGATCGGGTCGATCGGCGGGTTCGTCACCTGCGCGAAGAGCTGCTTGAAGTAGTGGTAGAGCGTCTTGTCCCTGCCGGAGAGCACGGCCAGCGGGGAATCGTTGCCCATGGAGCCGATCGGCTCCTCGCCGTTCGCCGCCATGGGCGCCATCAGGAACTTGACGTCTTCCTGGGTATAGGCGAACGCCTGCTGGCGGTCGAGCAACGGCACGGCGGAGCGCTCGGGCTGCTCCTTGTCGCTTTCCACTTCGTCCAGCTTGACGCGGATGCGCTCGATCCACTCGGCGTAGGGCCGGGTCGAGGCGAGCGAGTCTTTCAGCTCCTTGTCGTCGATGATGCGGCCCTTCTCCAGGTCGACCAGGAACATTTTCCCGGGTTGCAGGCGCCATTTCTTGACGATCTTTTCTTCCGGGATGGGCAGGCAACCGCACTCGGATCCCATGATCACCAGGTCGTCGCTGGTCACGATGTAGCGCGACGGGCGCAGGCCGTTCCTGTCGAGCGTGGCGCCGATCTGGCGCCCGTCGGTGAAGGCGATCGCCGCCGGGCCGTCCCACGGCTCCATCATCGCGGCGTGATACTCGTAGAACGCGCGCCGCGCGGGATCCATCTGCGTGTGGTTCTCCCACGCCTCGGGGATCATCATCATCACGGCATGGGCCATGGAATAGCCGCCCATCACCAGCAGCTCCAGCGCGTTGTCGAACGACGCGGAATCCGACTGCCCGTCGTAGATCAGCGGCCAGAGTTTCTCGAGGTCGCGCCCGAGTATGGGCGAGGAAATCGCGCCCTGGCGCGCGCG
>CAYSRR010000399.1:0-2217 GCA_964433375.1 uncultured Streptomycetaceae bacterium | reverse complement strand
ACGCCGTTAGCGCCCGGCGGCCTTCAGCACCGCGCCGATCCGCTCCATCTCGGACTTCATGATGGCCGTGAACTCCTCGGGCGTCCCCGGCGACGGCTCGATGCCCGCCTTGAGGAAGATCTTCTGCGCTTCGGGCGAGCGCAGGTAGCTGCCGACCTCCTTGTTGAGCAGCGCGATGACCGCGGCGGGCGTGCCCGCCGGCGCGAAGAGCGCGTGCAGCGCCTCCGACAGGTAGCCGGGCAGCCCCGCCTCCGAGACCGTGGGCAGCCCCGGCGCCAGCTGGGAACGCTGGGCGCTGCCCACCGCGAGCGCGCGCAAGCGTCCCGCCGCCGCATGTGGGGCGACGCTGCCCGCCGAGCCGAACATCGCGTGCACCTCGCCGCTCATCACGGCGGTGAGCGCGGGCGACGTGCCCTTGTACGGGATTCTCACGACGTTCACGCCCGCCATGTGGTTGAAGAGCCGCGCGCCGAGATCGCCCGAGCTGCCCGGCCCGCCGACCGCAATGTTCATCTCGCCCGGCCGTGCCTTGGCGAGCGCGATCATTTGCTTGACCGACTTCAGCGGCATCGACGGGTGCACGACGAGCACGCTCGGCGCCCGGTCGAGCAGCGTGATCGTGGCGAAATCCTTGATCGGGTCATAGGTCGTCTTGTCGAGCAGCGGCCCGATCCAGTGCGCGCTGCCGGTGACGAGCAGCGTGTAGCCGTCCGGCGCGCTCTTCGCGACGATGTCGGCGATGAGGATCGTGGGCCGGTTGTCGACGACGATCTGCTGGCCGAGCGGGCCGGCGAGCGCCCGCGCGATCAGCCGCGCCGGAAAATCGTTGCCCCCGCCCGCAGGCGAGGTCACGATGCGGATGGGCTTGGCCGGGTAATTCTGGGCCTGGGCCGGCGCGGCGACCGGGGCGGCCAGCGCGGCCGCGAGCAAGCAGGCCGGAATTCGCTTCTTCGTCATGATGAGTCCTCCTCTCCGAATCAGGGTTTCTGTTTCGCCTGTCCCATGGCGTTCAACACCTCGTAGAGCTGTTGCTCCTGCTCCTGCAGCGCGCGTAGCAACTCCCTACCCTTCAGGAAGGAGTCGTCCCAGACGTTGCGCTCGATCTCCTTCTTCCATTCCTCCGTGGCGGCGGCCTTCTCGAACACGCTCTCCCAGAAGGCGACCGGTCCCGGCGCCATTTTCGGAGGCCCCACGAGGTTGTACCAGTTGGCCGACACCACGTCGACGCCCTGCTCGCGCAGCGTCGGCACCTTCGCGAAGGCCCCGGCGAGGCGCCGCGGGGAACTGATGGCGATGATCCGCACGGTGCCGGCCTCGTGGTGCGGCAGCATCGAGCTCGGCGCCGCCGCGACGATCTCCACGTGCCCGCCGAGCAGCGCGGTCATGACGTCCCCGCCTCCGCGGAACACCACCCGCTTCATCCTGGCGGGCTCCGCGCCGGCGGCCATCCCCACCATCCCGACCGTGATGGCCGGGAACGCTCCGGACGAAACACCGAACGTGACGGACTGCGGGTCCGCCTTGAGGCGCGCCGCGACTTCCTTGAACGACTGGATCGGCGAATCGGCCTTGACCACGAACGTGAGGTAATAGCGGGTGAGCTGCGCCACCGGCGTGAGGTCGCGGTAACTCAGCGGATTGCTTCCCATGATGCGATTGGTCAGCATGTTCATCGTCGCCGAAGCCAGGAAGTGCCCGTCGCCGGACCGCTGCCCGAGGTAGGCGTAAGTGACCGCCTGCCCGCCGCCCGGCTTGTTGACCACGCTCACCGGAACGCTGACCCACTTCCTCTCCTGGAGCAGCTTCTGCATGACGCGCAACGTGAGGTCGTTGCCGCCGCCTGGCCCGGACGGCACGACGAACTCGGCCGCCCGTTCCGGCGCCCACGCCTGCGCCAGCGCGCCCGGCGCCGCGATGCCCATGCCCAGCACGACGACGGCCGCGAACAGCCCTCCCCGCCCGCCCCTGACACGATCGAATGGCCGCTTCATGACTGTCCTCCCCGGTATGCCCGCATCGCCCGCTATACCGCGCCTCGTATTCTGACCAAGGCAGCGCCGTTATGGCAGTACTGCGATGCGGAAGTTGACCGGGCGAGCGTAGCGTAACATCCGCCCGGCGTCGACGGCATGTCCGTATGGTGAAACCCCGGCTCACTCCCTTGGACTTCCGCCTTGCAGTCAGGCCACTCATCCTTCATCCTTGAACTTCTGCCCT
>CAYSRR010000398.1:0-2218 GCA_964433375.1 uncultured Streptomycetaceae bacterium | reverse complement strand
GTCGAGTGAACAACAGCGTTATTTGAATTCTTATTCCAAAGGCGGGCAAAGATGAAAGCAGTGGTGCTGCATAAACACGGCGGGCTCGACGAGCTTCAGTACGTGGCGGATTTTCCCGACCCGAAGATCAGCGACGGGCACGTCGTGATCCGGGTGCGGGCGACCTCGTTCAACTACCACGACGTTTTCACCGTGCGCGGCATGCCCGGCATCAAGGTGCCGATGCCGATGATCATCGGCCTCGACCTGGCCGGCGAGATCCTCGAGGTGGGACCGGGTGTCGCCGGCTGGAAGCCGGGCGACCGCGTGCTGGTCAACCCGCTCAACAAGCAGAAGGGCCTGATGGGCGAGATGATGCACGGCGGACTCGCCGAGAAATGCCTGGTCGCCGCGGACCAGCTGATCCGCATGCCCGACAAGGTGACGTTCGAGGAGGCGGCCTCGCTGCCCGTCGCCTACGGCACGGCGCACCGCATGATCGTCACGCACGACACCATCAGGAAAGGCGACAAGGTGCTGGTCCTCGGCGCGAGCGGCGGCGTCGGCACCGGCTGCGTGCTGCTCGCCAGGATGCTTGGCGCGGAAGTGATCGCCTGCGCTTCCAGCGCGGACAAGATCCAGCGCCTGAAGGACCTCGGCGCCGACCACGTCATCAACTACAAGGAGACCGACTTCTCGAAGTGGGCGGTCGAGAAGTTCGGCAAGCCGCAGCGCCGCTCCCACGAAGGCGGCGTGGACGTGGTCATCAACTTCACCGGCGGCGACACCTGGGGGCCGACGCTGCGCTGCGTCAAGCGCGGCGGCAAGATCCTGGTCTGCGGCGCCACCGCCGGCTACGACCCCAAGGAAGACCTGCGCTACGTCTGGAGCTTCGAGCTGAAGATCATCGGCTCGAACAGCTTCTACGACGAGAACCTCAAGGCGCTGATGGACATGATCCAGGCCGGCGCGATGAAGCCGGTGATCGACGTCGTGCTGCCGCTCGAAAAGGCCGCCGAGGGACTGCGCCTGATCGAGAACCGCGAGGTGTTCGGGAAAGTAGTCGTAACCCCCTAAAAAACGAATCAGCCACAGAGAGCACAGAGAACACAGAGAAACCCAAATTGGCGCGACTTTTGATCTCTGTGTTCTCTGTGATCTCTGTGGCTAAAGGTTTTTGAAGCAGACCATGCCCGTTCCACGGCCCGAAGCGCGCGGCTATCCCGGCAACCTCGGGCTGTTGTTTGCCGAGCACGCGCAATCGGAGCGCGCGGCGATCGTGGACCTGCGCGACCCGGAACAGCCGCGGCCGGCCAGTTTCCGCGAGCTGGATGCGGCCTGCAACGCCGTCGCGCGCGGGCTCGCCGGGGCGGGCCTCGAGCCGGGCGACCGCATCGGCATCGTCTCGCTCAATCGCATCGAGTTCGTCGCGACCCTGCTGGGCGCAATGCGCGCTGGCCTCGTGCCGGTGCCGGTCAACGTCAAGCTGCCCGCCGATGCCGTCGCCTACATCCTGAACGACGCCGGCGCGCGGATGGTGTTCGTGGAATCCGGTACCCGCCACCTCTCCCCGGCAGGCCTTCCCGCAATCGAATTCGGCGCTGCCGGATTCGATCATTTTCTCGACCCCGGCCCTTTCGACGCATTCGATCCCGTGCCGGATTCGATCGCCGTTCAGCCTTACACCTCGGGCTCCACGGGACGCCCGAAGGGCGTGCTGCTCACCCACTACGGCCAGAACTGGAGCCGGCGCATCCTGGCGCACACGCGCGGCACCTCGGAGCAGGACGTGATCCTGGTGGCGGCGCCGCTGTACCACAAGAACGCGTTGAACGCGATCAAGCAGGGCCTCACCGCGGGCGCGAAGCTTCTGCTGATGCCGCAGTTCGACGTCGAGCGCTATATCGAGGCGATCGGCCGCTACCGCTGCACCGTGATCTCGGGCGTGCCGACCATGATGGCGATGGTGCTCAAGCAGCGGGAGCGGCTCGCGGCTATCGACACGGCGTCGGTGCGCACCGTGATGATGGGCTCGGCGCCCTCCTCGCCGCAACTGATCGCCGACGTGCGCGCGCATTTCCCGCAAGCCGAGGCGCTGGTGGTCTACGGCGTCACCGAAGGCGGCCCGGTGCCGCTGGGCCCGCACCCGGACGGACGGCCGCGCCCGGACGGCTCCCTCGGCGTGCCCTATGCCGGCACGGAGGCAAAGCTCGTCGGGGCCGGGGCCGCCGACGAGCTT
>CAYSRR010000397.1:0-2218 GCA_964433375.1 uncultured Streptomycetaceae bacterium | reverse complement strand
CGCAGCAGCAGGCGCCCGATCCAGACCGCGTTGATCACCACGTACAGCAGGTTCCAGTAAACCGGCTTCATCAGCGGCTGCGGCAGGGTCAGAAAATAGACGATCAGGCACGACGTCCCGCCCAGCGACAGCGCGCGCAGCCACAACGTTCTCCGCACGAAGTAGGCGAGAACGTACAGCACGTTGGCGGTGGTGAGAAACGGTTCCATAAAACGTCATTCCTGCCCTGCCCGGTCGTTAATCCAGTATCGTCGAGAGCACCGCGCCGATGCGGTTCGCCTGCTGTGGCGTGATCATGTCGCCGAGGATCGCCTTGAAGCGCGGGTCCTCCACCCCGGACGCGATGTACTGCCAGCGGTAGGCCTTGAGCACCCCGTTGCACACCTGCTCCACCTCGCGCGCGCCGAACGACCGGCCGCAAGCCGAGAGAAAGTAATCCGCGTCCGCGCCCGCCTGCTGCCGCAGCAGGCCATCGACCGCGCCGACCAGCTCGATCAGGTCGTCCACCGCCTGGTCGCGCTCGGCCTCGGAGAGGTTGGCGTTCTCGCGCCGCCACTCCAGTTCGTCGAGGATCGCGTGCTGCGACTCCTCGCGGGCATGGAACAGGAAGACGTCCTTCCACAGCTCGGACAGGTCGGGATCGCGATCGATGCTCGCGTGATAGTGCGCGAGCACGAACAGCTCGATGTGGCAGACTAGCGCGAGCACCGCCCACGTGGACTTGCCGAGCACCACCGAGGCGACGTCATTGGGCTGCGGCAGAAAGCGGTAGCCCGCGGGCATGCCCTCGGCCGCGAGACGCTCGATGCGCCGGAACAGCTCCTGGTGCTTCAGCTCCTCGTCGGTGAAGCGCAGCAGCGCCTCGAGCTTCACCTGGTCGCCGAGCGCGTGGTCGCGGCTCACGTCCAGGATCTTGGCGCTGATGAAGCGCTCGACCAGGCCGAACATGTTGGCGTAGGTGCGGCCCTGGATCTGCGAGAGCAGCCGGCGCTCGGCCCCGGAGAGGAACGCGAGCTCGTGCACCTTCGAGATGCCGTCGGGGAGAAACTTGCGCGAAAAATCGAAGCGCCGGCCGCGGATCACGTCGCGCTCGATTTCCCAGCGGATGCGCCTGGAGACCTCGATGCACCTGGCATAGCGCCCGGATTCGACCTGCTGTTGCGTGACTTGCATGGCATGGCTCCTTTATCGGGTTGATCGCCGGCGGCGCGCCCGGTCTTGGTCGGCCGCTCGACGGGGTGCTAGTATCGGCACGCGCCCGGCACCCGGCCATGCCCGATCGTCCGGGCCTCTTGCCCCGGACGCCGGAATCGCTCGAAAACCCGGAGGAATGCCGCTTGGATGCGCTGTCCGACGTGCTGAGAGTGGTGCGGCTGACCGGCGCCGTGTTCCTCGACGCCGAGTTCACCGCGCCGTGGTGCGTCGGCGAGCCCGCGGGGGTGGAAGTCTGCGTCGAGCACATGCCCCAGGCCGAGCACGTCGTGATCTACCACCTGATCACCGACGGCGAATGCCGCGTCGCGCTGCCCGGCGTCGAAGCGCAGTCGGCGCGGGCCGGCGACCTGATCGTGATCCCGGGCGGCGAGGCGCACGCGCTGGGCAGCGACCTCGCGCGCCCGCGCGCCGAGGGCGGGCGCCTCGTCATCCAGCGCGGCCCCGACGAGACGCCGCAGGTGCGCTACGGCGGCGGCGGCGCGGTCACGAAGATGGTGTGCGGCTATCTCGCCTGCGATTCCAGCCTGTTCGACACCGTGCTCGCGGCGCTGCCGCGCCTGATCGTCGTCGACATGCGCGAGGGCCCGGGCGCGCAGTGGCTCACTTCCTCCATCCGCTTCAGCATGGCGGAATCGGCGGCGGGCCGCGCCGGCGCCGGCACCGTGCTCGCCAAGCTCTCCGAGCTGATGTTCGTGGAAGCGATCCGGCGCCACATCGAGAGCCTGCCGGCGGAGCAGACCGGCTGGCTCGCGGGACTGCGCGACCGCTTCGTCGGCAAGGCGCTCGCGCTCATGCACTCGAAGCCGGCGCACCCATGGACGGTGGAGAACCTGGCGGACGCCGTCGGGCTGTCGCGCTCGGCACTGGCCGAGCGCTTCACCGGCCTGATCGGCCAGCCGCCGATGCAGTACCTCACGCGCTGGCGCCTGCAGCTCGCGGCCAACCAGCTGCGCTCCGGCAACCGCGCGGCCGCCGCCATCGCTGCCGACGTGGGCTACGAGTC
>CAYSRR010000396.1:0-2258 GCA_964433375.1 uncultured Streptomycetaceae bacterium | reverse complement strand
TCCACCGCCTCAGTCCGGTCGTCGAAGAGATCCTCTACCCGGCGATGGAGGACTTCCAGATCGACATCATGATCGGCGAGGGGCCGGCGGCACGCTCGGTCAAGCTCGACCTGCCGCCGTTCACGCTGGTGGGCGCGACCACCCGCGCCGGCATGCTCACCAACCCGTTGCGCGACCGCTTCGGCATCGTCGCCCGGCTCGAGTTCTACACGGTGGAGGAACTCGCGCGCATCGTGCAGCGCTCGGCGAAGCTGCTCGAGATCGAGACCGCCGCGGAAGGCGCGCGCGAGATCGCCAGCCGCTCGCGCGGCACGCCGCGCATCGCCAACCGCCTGCTGCGCCGCGTGCGCGACTACGCGGAAGTGAAGGCGAAAGGGAAGATCACGCGCGAGGTGGCGGACGCGGCGCTGAAGATGCTCGACGTGGACGCGCTCGGGCTCGACGTCATGGACCGCAAGCTCCTGCTCGCCGTGATCGAAAAATTCGCCGGCGGCCCGGTCGGCATCGAAAACCTCGCCGCGGCGATCGGCGAGGAGCGCGACACCATCGAGGACGTGCTCGAGCCCTATCTCATCCAGCAGGGCTACCTGCAGCGCACCCTGCGCGGGCGCGTCGCCACCGTTTCCGCCTACCGGCACTTCGGTCTCGCGCAGCCTTCGCGCACCGGCACGCCCGACCTTTGGGAAGCCCCAAAGGAGTGATGAGTGTTGAGTTTTGAGTGCTAAGTGGGTTTCGCTCCGATGATCTCGCGCAAGCAGCCCGCAACTCAACACTCAACACTGAACACTCAACACTTCTCGTGGCCGATCAGGGTCTACTACGAGGACACGGACGCGGGCGGGGTGGTCTATTACGCAAACTACCTGCGCTTCCTCGAACGCGCGCGCACCGAGTGGCTGCGCGTGCTGGGCTTTGAACAAACCGCGCTGGCGGCGGTCCATCAGGTCGTGTTCGTGGTGCGCTCGATTTCGCTGGAATATCTGAAACCGTCGCGGATCGACGACACGCTCGTCGTCTCGGTCGAACCCGAGGAGGTGGGCGCGAGCCGCATCCGGCTGGCGCAGCGCGTTACCCGGGGCGAGGCGGAGCTGGTGACCGCGCGCGTGACGCTGGCCTGCGTCAACACGGACACATTCAGGCCCGTTAGAATACCCAGGAGCGTGGCGGAATGCTTGATTCGCCACGCTCCTAACAGAAAACCAACCGGAAACTAGTGATGAGCTTGAGCAGTGTAAGGATTTCAGGCCGGTTGTCGTGGCCCGGATTCGCCGGAAGATTTCGAGGTAATCGACCCGCTATCTGGCTCTTTCCATCGGTGTTTTCATTTAGGAATTTGCCGCGCGGTAGCGTGGCAAATTCCTCCGCGACGAGCGGGAGCGGAAAGTGAACCCCACCGTAACCCACGACATGTCGGTGCTTTCGCTCATCACCGGCGCGAGCGTGCTGGTGCAGCTCGTCATGCTCGCGCTGCTGCTGGCGTCGCTGCTCTCCTGGTACTACATCTTCCTCAAGGTTTTCACCTTCAAGCGCGCCACCCGCCAGGCCGACCGCTTCGAGAAGGAATTCTGGAGCGGCGCCGATCTCAACGAGCTCTACCAGCGCGCGATCGCCGCGCGCGATTCCGCCGGCAGCCAGGAGCGCATATTCGAGTCCGGCTTCCAGGAGTTCGCGAAGCTGCGCAAGCAGCCGGGCATGGACATCCGCTCGGTGCTCGACGGCACGCGCCGCGCGATGCGGGCGACTTACCAGCGCGAGATGGAGCAGCTCGAATCGTATCTTTCGTTCCTCGCCTCGGTGGGCTCGGTCAGCCCCTACGTCGGCCTGTTCGGCACGGTGTGGGGGATCATGAATTCGTTCCGCGGCCTCGCCAACATGTCGCAGGCGACGCTCGGCGCGGTGGCGCCGGGCATCGCCGAGGCGCTGATCGCGACCGCCATGGGGCTGTTCGCCGCGATCCCGGCGGTGGTGGCGTACAACCGCTTCGCCGGCGACGTCAACCGGCTCGCCACCCGTTTCGACAACTTCATGGAGGAGTTCTCGAACATCCTCCAACGTCAAGCCAAGTAGCGTGAGGTGTGAGGTGAGAGGAGTAAGGAGTAAAAGCGTGAAAACCGGGCGGATGGTGTTACACCTCACACCTCACTCCTCACTCCTCTCCGCCCGAGGAGCCGATCCATGCTAATCGATCGGCGTTCGGGCCGCAGGCTGATGAACCAGATCAACGTCGTGCCGTACATCGACGTGATGCTGGTGCTGCT
>CAYSRR010000395.1:1808-2262 GCA_964433375.1 uncultured Streptomycetaceae bacterium | reverse complement strand
TGAAGGCGGTCTCGGCGCACGCCCTCTACGTGCGGCAGTCGTGCGAGAGCGGCGCGCACGCCATCGTGATGGGCGCGGGACTGCCGCTCGACCTGCCGGACATGACGAAGGATTTCCCGCGGGTCGCGTTGATCCCCATCCTCTCGGACGCGCGCGGCATCGCGATCGTGCTCAAAAAATGGATGCGCAAGAACCGCCTGCCGGATGCGATCGTGATCGAGCACCCGCGCTACGCCGGCGGCCATCTCGGCGCGACGCGCGAGGAGGAGATCGCCGACCCGCGCTTCGATTTCGAGCCGGTGCTGTCCGCCGTTTTCGAGGTCTTCCGGGAACTGGGACTGGAGCGGTGCCGGATCCCCCTGATCCCCGCCGGCGGCATCAACAGCCACGAGCGGGTGCGCGCGCTGCTGGCGCTGGGCGCGGCCGCGGTCCAGCTCGGCACGCCGTTCGCGGT
>CAYSRR010000395.1:0-1798 GCA_964433375.1 uncultured Streptomycetaceae bacterium | reverse complement strand
ACCGAGGAAGGCGACGCGCACCCCGACTTCAAAAAGGTGCTGGCCGAGGCGCGCCCCGAGGACATCGTCACCTTCATGAGCGTCGCCGGGCTGCCGGCGCGCGCCGTGCTGACGCCGTGGCTGAAGAACTACCTGCGGCGCGAAAAGACGCTGCAGTCCCACGCCAAGGCCGACCCGCGGCGCTGCGTGCCGGGAACCCGGTGCCTCACGGTATGCGGGCTGCGCGACGGCATCGCGGCCATCGGCCAGTTCTGCATCGACACGCGGCTCGCGTACGCGATGAAGGGCGACATCGGCAAGGGACTGTTCTTCCGCGGTTCCGAGCGCGTGCCGTTCGGAGCCGCGATCCGCCCCGTGGAGGAACTGATGCGCTATCTCCTGACCGGCGCCATGCCGGCGCACTGAAGCGCGGGCCGCCATGCTGTCCGCCCCGTCCGAGACCCGCGCGCCCGCAACCGGCGCCATGGGCCACGACGGGATCGTCACCGTCGGGCTGGTGGTGCTGTGCCAGCTCGCGCATTTCCTCACCTTCGCCGCGATCCCGCTGCTGCTGCCGCTGATCCGGGACGACCTGGGCCTGAGCTTCACGCAGGCCGGCGCGCTGTCGGCCGCCGGCATGCTGAGCTACGCGCTGACACAGATACCCGCCGGCACCCTCTCCGACCGCTACGGCCCGCAGCGCCCGTTCTTCATCGGCCTGCTCGCGTGGTCGGCGCTGTGCGTCGCCTTCGGTTTCACCCATGCGTTCCTGCCCGCGCTCGCCATCCTGTTCGTCGCCGGCGCCTGTCGCGCGCTGCTTTTCGCGCCGGGCCTCGCGCTGCTGACGGCGTGGTTCCCCGCCCAGCGCCGCGCCACCGCCATGAGCCTGTTCCTGTTCGGCGGCGCGGCAGGCAGCGTCCTGCTGGCGCTCGCGGGTCCGCATCTCGCGGAACGCTACGGCTGGCGCGCGACGTTCATCGCTTTCGCGCTGCTCGGGCTGGCCGCGGCCCTGGCGTTCGGCGCGCGCGCCAGGGACCGCTCGCGCCCGGCAAAGGCCGGCCTGCCCGCGGCGTCGGAAATGCTGGGGATCGTCCGCTTTCCCATCCTGTGGGTCTGCAGCTGGCTCCAGTTCGTGCGCTTCGCCGCGGTCATGGGCTTCAACTTCTGGCTGCCATCGTTCCTGATCGTTGACCGCGGTTTCACGCTGGCGGAAACCGGCCTGGTGATGGCGATGAGCGCGGCGCTGTCGGCGCCCTCGAACCTGCTCGGCGCCTACGTTTCCGACCGCCTGCGCAACCCGCCGCTGGTGATCGGCGGGGCGCTGGCGATACTCGCCGTCGCGGCGGCACTGCTGCCCGCGGTTGAATCCGTTCCGATGCTGATCGCGGTCATCGCCGTCTATTCGGTGTTTCTCGGCTTCTACTTCGGCCCGCTGTTCCTGGTGCCGGTGGAAGTCCTGGGAACGCGGGTCGCCGGCACGGCCATCGGTTTCGGCAACCTGTTCGCCAACATCGGCGGCTTCGCCTGCGTCTACGCGCTGGGCGCGATACGGGACCAGTTCGGATCGTTCCAGTGGGGCTTTGCCGCCATCAGCGCCGCGTGCGCCGTCGGTGTCGCACTGGCCGCGCTGCTGTCGCGGATGCGCACGCGGGCGCTCGCCGCGCCGGCCTCCTAGAACCTATCTCAAGAAAACGGGAAACCGCAGATGAACGCAGATACACGCAGATTTCAAAAACCGGCTGGATTCAACATCGGCGTTCATCTGCGGCGGTCTCAATGGATCAACGCAACACTGCGGTCGATGACCGCGGCCAAGGTT
>CAYSRR010000394.1:0-2273 GCA_964433375.1 uncultured Streptomycetaceae bacterium | reverse complement strand
CCCGAAGACCGGGCACCCGGTCGACGGCATCCCGTTCCACCCGTACTACACGGTCAAGGACACGCTCGGCGTGGTGGTGTTCGCCATCGTGTTCTGCGTGATCCTGTTCTTCATGCCGGAGATGGGCGGTTATTTCCTGGAATACAACAACTTCATTCCCGCCGATCCCCTGAAGACCCCCGCGCACATCGCGCCGGTATGGTATTTCACGCCGTACTACTCGATCCTGCGCGCGGTCACCGAGGATTTCATGTGGGTGTTGGCGCTGGCCGTGATCGCCTACGCCGTGCTGGTGATCCGGACCTCGGCCGTGCCGGTGGTGAGGGTAGCCACCGCGGCCATCAGCGCCGTGCTGCTGGCCGGCTTCTTCGTCATCGACCCCAAGGTGTGGGGCGTGGTGCTGATGGGGGTGTCGACGCTGATCTTCTTCGCGCTGCCCTGGCTCGACCGGAGCCCGGTCAAGTCCATCCGCTACAAGGGGACGCTGTGCAAGTCCGCGCTGGCGATCTTCGTGATCACGTTCCTGGTCCTCGGCTACTTGGGAACCCTGACCGTGACCGAGGGGCGCACTCTGGCGGCGCAGGTCTTCACGCTGATTTACTTCGCGTACTTCCTGCTGATGCCGTGGTATACCCGCATGGACAAGACGAAACCCGAACCCGACCGGGTGACGGGATGAGGTGCACAGCGATGAGACTGGCGAGACTATTGACCGCGGCGCTGCTTGCCGCGCCGCTGTTCGCGGTGCCGGCGGCCGCCTTCGGCGCGGAGGACGTGAAGCTCGATCGCATGCCCGCCGACGTGAGCCCGACCGACCTGGCCTCGCTGCAGCGCGGCGCGCAGGTCTACGTCAACTACTGCCTGGGCTGCCACGGCGCGTCCTACATGCGCTACAACCGGCTGCAGGACCTGGGGCTCACCGAGCAGCAGATCCGCGACAACCTGATCTTCACCGGCGCCAAGGTCGGCGATCTCATGAAGACCGCGATGGCTCCGAATGACGCGAAGGAGTGGTTCGGCGCGCCGCCGCCGGACCTGACCGTGATCGCGCGCTCCCGTGCCTCGGGCGCCGGCAGCGGCGCGGACTGGCTTTACACCTACCTGCGCGGCTTCTATCGCGACGCTTCGCGCCCCACCGGATGGAACAACACGGCGTTCCCGAACGTCGGCATGCCGCACGCGCTCTACCAGCTCCAGGGCGAGCAGGTGCTGAAGACGGGAGTCGTCCTGTTCCCGCGCGGTTCCAAGGGCGAGGTGGAGAAGTTCGAGGCGCAGAAGCTGGCGCTGGCGAAGCCCGGCGCCCTGAATCCCGCCGAGTATGACCGCCTGGTCGCCGATCTCGTGAATTTCCTGGTGTACATGGGCGAGCCCGCCAAGCAGTTCCGCACGCAGCTCGGCATCTACGTGCTGCTGTTCCTGTCGCTGCTGTTCGTGCTCGCCTACGCGCTCAAGAAAGAGTACTGGAAAGACGTTCACTGATGAGCGGTAAGCGGCGGGTGGAGTAGCAGTCGCCCGCTGTCCCGCTGTCGTTTTCTCACCCCCACCGCCGTCACGGCCCCTTACCGCTCATATGATGACCCTCTATTCGGGCACGACCTGCCCCTTCAGCCAGCGCTGCCGCATCGTGCTCTACGAGAAGGGCATGGATTTTCAGATCGTCGACGTGGATCTTTTCAACAAGCCCGAGGACCTGGCGGTGATGAACCCCTACAACCAGGTGCCGGTGCTGGTCGAGCGCGACCTCATCCTCTACCAGTCGAACATCATCAACGAGTACATCGACGACCGCTTCCCGCACCCGCAGCTGATGCCGGCGGACCCGGTGATGCGCGCGCGCGCGCGCCTGTTCCTGTACCGCTTCGAGAACGAAATGTTCGGCCACATCGATGCGATCGAGAAGGGCACGCAGAAGCAGGCCGAGAAGGGGCGGGCCATCATCCGTGACAGCCTGACCCAGATCGCGCCGGTCTTCGCCAAGCAGAAGCACATGCTGGGGGAGGAGTTCACCATGCTCGACGTGGCGATCTCGCCGCTGCTGTGGCGGCTCGACCACTACGGCATCTCGCTGCCCAAGGCGGCCGCGCCGCTGATGAAGTACGCCGAGCGCCTGTTCAGCCGGCCGGCTTTCATCGACGCGTTGACCGCTTCCGAGAAGGTCATGCGCAAGTAAAAAATGAGGCGCGGGGAAACGCGTCGGAAAATCCGCTGACATGAGTCTCGCGCCTCATTTTTTTATATGGCTGAAAAATCCACAAAGCCTTATTTGATCCGCG
>CAYSRR010000393.1:0-2281 GCA_964433375.1 uncultured Streptomycetaceae bacterium | reverse complement strand
CATGATCTGCTGGCGCTTCGTTAAGACCGCATAAAGTCATTTTGTTAGGCGCTCTTAGTAATCGTGAGGCGGTTTGTGGAGTCCACTTAATCACCGGATTACTCAATCACTGAATCACTAAATATGATCGGGGTCGAGCCGGGGGCGTTGCGGCAGCTTGAGCAGGGTGCCCAGCGGCAGCCACAGCGCCCCGGCGATGAAGCTGCCGACGAAGTACTGGAATCCCGGGAAATCGGCGCCCGCCGCCGCGCGGATGGTAAGCACGATGAGATCGTTCATCAGCAGCAGGAGCACGACGTGCGTCACCTGCGCCGTGCCCGTGAAGCCGAGCACGCGGCGGTGGAGAACGATGCCCGCGTAGGCGAGGATGGAGTACGACAGCGCGTGCTGGCCGAACAGCGCGCCGTCCGCCACGTCCATGAACATGCCCAGCAGCCAGGCGGCGACGAAGCCGATCTTGCGCGGCTGCTCGATGCACCAGTAGAGCACGAGGAGCGCCACGAAGTCGGGCTTGAGTTCGAGCGCCGTGCCCGACCACGGCAGGAGGTTGGCGAGCAGGGCCGCGACCAGCGTGAACAGGATGAAGCCCGGCCTGACCGGCAGCAGGATCTCGTGCGGCGTGGCGCGCAGGCCGGCCATCAGCCTTTCCTCGCTTTCCTGGCCCGCGCCGGACCCTTTTCGACCGGCCGCGGCGGCCTTTCGCTGTCGGCGCGCACGATCAGGACGTGGGCATGGCTGGACACGCCGGAGAGCGGCGCGCAGGTGATGCGCGCGAAGATCTGGGCGGGGTTGCGTTCGATCTGCATCACCCGGGCGACCGGGAGTCCCGGCGGGTAGATGCCGTCGATGCCGGAGGTGACGAGCTCGTCGCCGTTCTCGAAATCCGCGTTGAGCGGGATGAAGCGCAGGTCCAGCGTGCCGTCGTTCCCGGTGCCCGAGATGATCGCGCGCAGGCCGTTGCGCAGGTTCTGGACCGGGACGAACTGCCCCTTGTCGGTGATGAGGGTGACCTCCGCCAGCCAGGGATAGACGCGCGTCACCTGGCCGACCACGCCGCGGTTGTCGACCACGGCCTGGCCCGCGCGCACGTCGTCCCGGGAGCCGCGGTCGACCACGACCTTGCGGGTGAAAAGGTCGCGCGCGGCGTACAGCACCTCCGCCGCCACGAATTCGATGCCGGTTTGCCCGCGGAGCTCCAGCAGCGCCCGCAGCTGCGTGTTCTCCGCCCGCAGCGCCTCCAGCTGCTGCAGCCGCGCCTCGTTGGCGTAATTATCCCGGGTGAGGCTCGCATTCTCCTCGCGCAACGAGGAGTGAGTGACGAAAAAATCGCCGATGCGCCGCGCGATGCCGACGGGGGCGGTGGCGATGCGCTGGAACGGGTAGACGACGACCGCCGCGACCTGGCGCAGCGTGTCGAGGTAATTGAAGCGGGCGTCGGCGATGAGGAACGCGACGGACAGCGCGGAAAAAATCAGCAGGCGGGCGAGCGGGGAAGGGCCGGTCTTGAAAAACGGTGGGGGCTGATGTTCCATCAGCGGTGAGGAGTGAAGAATGAAGGGTGAGGAGCAAAGCCCCGTTTTGTGAATTTTCCCCTCACTCCTTACACCTCACTCCTCACTAGTCGTTAGTGAAGATGCTGCCCAGCCGGTCGATTTTCTCGAGCGCCATGCCCGAGCCGCGCACGACGCAGGTGAGCGGGTCCTCCGCGATGATCACCGGCAGGCCGGTCTCCTCCATCAGCAGCCGGTCGATGTCGCGCAGCAGCGCGCCGCCGCCGGTCAGCACCATGCCCTTCTCGGCGATGTCGGCGGCGAGCTCGGGCGGCGTCTGCTCGAGCGCGGACTTGACCGCGGAGACGATGGAGTTCAGGGGCTCGGTCAGCGCTTCCAGGATCTCGTTCGACGAGATGGTGAAGCTCCTCGGGATGCCCTCGGCGAGGTTGCGGCCCTTCACTTCCTTCTCGCGCACTTCCGAGCCGGGGAAGGCGGAGCCGATCTCCTTCTTGATCTGCTCGGCGGTGGTCTCGCCGATCAGCATGCCGTAGTTGCGGCGGATGTAATTGATGATCGCCTCGTCGAACTTGTCGCCGCCGACGCGCACGGAACCTTTGTAGACGAGGCCGCCGAGCGAGATCACGCCGACTTCCGTGGTGCCGCCGCCGACATCCACCACCATCGAGCCGGTGGCTTCGCCGACGGGCAGGTCGGCGCCGATCGCGGCGGCCATCGGCTCCTCGATCAGGTAGACGCGCGAGGCGCCCGCGCCGATGGCGGATTCGCGG
>CAYSRR010000392.1:0-2282 GCA_964433375.1 uncultured Streptomycetaceae bacterium | reverse complement strand
GTCCACGCCGGCACCACCGTCTTGATCGGCAGCACCACTACCAGCATCGCCATGCCGAGCGCGCCGCCGAACCCCGTGCTGCCCCGCAGCCCGTAGGCGAACAGCAGCGCGACGACGCAGAACGCGAGCGCGAGGGGAGAAAGCGAGTCGAGGATCATTCACTTAAGGTAAAAGTCACAAGGCAAAAGGGAAAAGCCCCTTCAAACCGCCTCTACCGGCTTCCCCTTGCCTTTTTACCGGGGCCTCGCCCCGGGTCACAGCTTGCCGTGCCAGCTGAACGTGCCGCCGAACATAGCCGCCAGGGCCATCGAAAGCACCATTCCGATGACGATCAGGATGATCATGGCGGGAATAGCCGCGAGGGCCCACTTCACGAGCAGCACCACCATGGACCAGAACGGGATCTTGATATCCGTCACGACGATTTCCTGGGTGCTGTCGGCCATGTTCGTCTCCAGAGGATTGTGGGAAGGTGATGAAGCGACGCGGTGATGCAATGACGGCCTGAAAAATCCGTGGTTTGCTTCGGGTGCGCCTTGTGCCTTATCGTTTGACGCCGTCGTAGGCATTGGGATTCTTGACCCGCAGCCCCGCTGCGGTGAACCCCCCGTCCACGGAGATCGTCTGACCGGTGATGTAGGCCGCGTCGTCGGAGACCAGAAACAGCGCGGCGCCGGCGACGTCCTCGGCGGTGCCGTAGCGGCCGAGCGGCACCGCCTTCAGCCAGGCTTCGCGGCGCTCCTCGTTGTGCTTCTGCCGCGGCACGGCGATCGGGCCGGGCGCGAGCGCGTTGACCGTGATGCCGTGCTGGGCGAGATCGACGGCCATCACCCGCGTCATCGCGATCACCCCGCCCTTGGACGCGGCGTAGGCGGCGCGCCCGCTGCTGCCGAGCAGGCCGGAGTGCGAGGAAAAATTGACGATGCGCCCGCCGCCGAGCCCGATCATGTCGCGCGCGCCCGCCTGCGAGCAGAGGAAGGTACCTTTCACGTTGACGTCGTACATCGCCGCCAGCGTCTCGAGCGGCGTGTCGAGAAAATACTTCTGCGACCCGACCCCCGCCGTGTTGATCAGGATGCCTGCCGGGCCGAAGGCCTTGCGGCCCGCCGCGAACATCGCTTCGACCTGCTCCGGCATGCGGATATCCGTATGGGAGCCCACGGCCTTGCCGCCGGCCGCCGTGATCTGCTTCACCACCCCCTGCACGCCCGCCTCGTCCACGTCCGCCACCACGACGGACGCGCCCCCCGCCGCGAGCCGGATCGCCGTCGCGGCGCCGATGCCGTTGCCACCGCCGGTCACCACTGCGGCCTTCCCGATGAAACGCTGCATCAAATGCTCCCGATGATTAAAGCGAAGGATGAAGGATGAACGTGGAAGGATGACCGTCGTGCTTTGCACGACCAATACAGGTCCTTCCCTTTCACTGTCGTCCGGTCAGATGCGCGCCAGGACGGTGTCCGGCCGGGCGCCAGAGAAAGGCCGGGACTATTGAGTGTCCGCGCGCAGCGCGGGGGTCATCCTTCCACGTTCATCCTTCATCCTTGAGCCGGAGTCGCATCATTCGATGCGAACTCCGGCTGTCTTCACCACCTTCGCGCTCTGCTCGTACTCGCGCTTGATCCGCGCCGCGAACTCCTTCGGCGTGTCGCCCACCGGCACCGCGCCGAGGGATTCGAGCCGCGCGTTCACGTCCGGCGAATGGACGGTCTTCATCGCCGCATCGCTCACCTGGGCGATGATCTTCGGCGGCGTCTTCGCCGGGGCGAGCAACCCCATCCAGCTGCCGGACTCGTAACCGGGCACTCCGGCCTCGGCGATGGTGGGCAGGTCGGGCAGGGTCGGCGAGCGCTTCGTGCCCGCCACGCCGAGCGCGCGCAGCTTGCCCGATTTGAGATGGGCGAGCACCGGCCCGATCGAGTTCATGGTCGCGCTGACGCGCCCGGCCAGGAGATCGATCAGCGCCGCCGGCGCGCCCTTGTACGGCACGTGCGTGAACTGCGCACCCGACATGCTCTTGAACAGCTCCATCGCCATGTGGTTGGGAGTGCCGCTGCCGGACGAGGCATAGTTGAGCTTGCCCGGCGCCGTCTTGTCGAGGGCGATCAGCTCCTTCACCGATTTCGCGGGGACCGACGGATGGACAATCAGCAGAAACGGCCCGGTCGCGATCAGGCTGATGGGCGTGAAGTCCCTCAGCGAGTTGTACGGAAGGCCCTTCACGATATGCGGCGCGATGACCAGCGCGCCCGGGCTGGTCATGAACAGCGTGTAGCCGTCGG
>CAYSRR010000391.1:0-2283 GCA_964433375.1 uncultured Streptomycetaceae bacterium | reverse complement strand
AGCAGCCGCCAGTGCATGCAGAACAGGATCACGTTGTCGCGCAGGTAATGGAAATGTGAGACGCCGCCTTCTTCGGGGCGGAAATAGCGGACCGGGACCGTGATGTTGATCGGGTTGATGCCGCGCCAGCAGAGGCGAATGGCGGCTTCGGAGTCGAAATCGTAGCCCCGCATCCACGGCTGCCGCTCCATGATCTTGAGCAGCGGCTTGACCGGGTAGACGCGGAAACCGAACAGCGAATCGCCGATCCCCCCCCACAGGGTTTCCACGTTCGTCCACCAGTTGACGATTTTCCGGGCGTAGACGCGTTCCTTCGGCGCGGTGGCGTCGAATATCGGCTTGCCGAGGATCTGCGCATCGGGGTTGGCCTGGGACGTTTCCATGAATTCTCGGATATACCCTTCGGGATGCTGGCCGTCGGCGTCCATCGCCAGCACGTGCGTGTAGCCGCGCGCATGGGCCTCGCGCAGGCCGTGCAGGATGGCGGCGCCCTTGCCCCGGTTGTGCGGCAGCGCCAGCACGCGAATATGCGGGTTGTCGCGCGCCAGCGCCTGCAGCGCCTCGAGCGTGCCGTCGGTACTGCCGTCGACGACCACCCAGACCGGCTGCCAGGCGCGCTGCGCGTCCCACACGGTCTGCAGGATCTTGCCGCCGGTGTTGTAGCTCGGGATGAGCACGAGGTGAGTGGAGGAGGGAGCGCTCATGTTTTTTATCTTGTCGTTTCGACCCGTGTTTTCGATTCGCCGATGACCCAGGCGATGGAAAAGCCCGCCGCCACGCCCTGCTTGTCCCTGACGAGCGGACTGCCCGCGAAGGCCGCGCCGTTCAGCGTGTCCCATTTCACGAAACCGCCGACCCAGAACTTGCGATAGCGCTTGCTCAACGCGGCGATCAACTGGGTGCCGGCATAGCCGCCGCCGGCGCTGTAGGCCGGGCGGCTCGCGGTGGCGAAGGGCGGTTCGACCGAGTAGAAATACCGGTTGTAGCGCCGGTCGGAATAGAGCGGCCCGGCCAGCAGGCCGAGGTTCCAGCCGGCGTATCCCAGGGGGTCGGTGATATCGGCGTTCACGTGCGGCTGGAATACCCAGCCGACCTGCCTCACGTACGAGAAATCGGACGCCAGCACGGCGCGCACCGGCAGGCGCAGCTCCACCCGGGTCTTGCGATCGTCCGATCGCATCAGCAGGACGTTCAGCGCGGGGCCGATCTCCAGGGTCGCGTCGAGATCGGGCATGCCGCGCCGGGCTTCGTTCTTGCCGCTGTCCACCGGCACCGAGCCGTTGAAGCTGACGTCGAGTTCGAGCCGGTCGGTCTTGAAGAACAGGCCGCGCATGCGGCGCTCGTCCGCCTGCAGGAATTCGCCGCGGTAGACGAGGTAGGGGAACGGCAGCAGCCAGAATTGCCGCTCGTTCGAGCCGCGGTAGTCCGGGAAGCTCAACGCGGCGGCGCCCACCCCGGCTTCCCACAGGGGTTTCTGTTCCGCCTGCGCGCCGGCCGTGGCCAGGCCGAGCAGAACCACCATGGCGGGAATCAGCCCCGCGACCGTTTTCATTCGCATTCTGTTTTCAGGCGGCGGTTGGCCCGGCGCCGGTCTCCTGGAGCACGACGTCGTGCCCCCGTTCCGCGAGCAGCGCGGCGGTCGTGGAACCCGCGGGGCCGCCACCAGTGGCCATCACATCACGGCGGGTTTCCATCGTCGGTACGGTAGCAGACATTGCAAATCATTATAGGGAGTATGGCCGGGGAGCAGGGGTAAATCGCGCATGGCCGATGCTAAAATCCGCGGCCTCTTGCCCTCTAAAGCGTCAAAAGCACAGACACAAAGGACACGAAGGACGCAAAGGAATGCAACATAATTAATACAAAAACCAATACATCGGAGACCCCGGAATTACTGGGGCGGCCCTGAGGGCGCGCATCTGGTAACCCGGAAAGATCAGCCTGATGTTTTTATATATGGATTTCCTTTGTGTCCTTTGTGTCAGAGCTGTTAAGGTTTTGACTTGAAATTCGACATCGACAAGCGCCGCGCCAACCTGCCGCGGCCCACTTACCCCGAAGAGCTGCCGGTCGTCGCGCGGCGGGAGGAGATCGCGCGCGCGATCGCGGACCATCCGGTGGTGATCGTGTGCGGCGAGACCGGCTCGGGCAAGACCACGCAGTTGCCGAAGATCTGCCTCGAGCTGGGCCGCGGAGTGAACGGCATGATCGGCCACACCCAGCCGCGGCGCATCGCGGCTCGCACGGTGGCCGCGCGCATCGCTTCCGAATTGCAGTCGCCGC
>CAYSRR010000390.1:0-2289 GCA_964433375.1 uncultured Streptomycetaceae bacterium | reverse complement strand
TGTGTCTACGTCGCGATCGGCCAGAAGGCTTCGACCATCGCCAACGTGGTGAGGAAGCTCGAAGAGCACGGTGCGATGGCCTATACCATCGTCGTGGCGGCATCGGCCTCGGAATCGGCGGCGATGCAGTACATCGCGCCCTATTCCGGCTGCACCATGGGCGAGTACTTCCGCGACCGCGGCCAGGATGCGCTCATCATCTACGACGATCTGACCAAGCAGGCGTGGGCGTACCGCCAGGTCTCGCTGCTGCTGCGCCGCCCGCCGGGCCGCGAAGCCTACCCGGGCGATGTGTTCTACCTGCACTCGCGGCTGCTCGAGCGCGCCGCGCGCGTGAACCCGGCGTACGTCGAGAAATTCACCAACGGCGCGGTCAAGGGCAAGACCGGGTCGCTCACCGCGCTGCCGGTGATCGAGACGCAGGCGGGCGACGTCACCGCCTTCGTGCCGACCAACGTGATTTCGATCACCGACGGCCAGATCTTCCTCGAGACCGACCTGTTCAACGCCGGCATCCGGCCCGCGATCAACGCCGGCATCTCGGTGTCGCGGGTGGGCGGCGCCGCGCAGACCAAGATCATGAAGCGCCGCGACACCGGCGGCGGCGTGCGCCTCGCGCTGGCGCAGTACCGCGAGCTGGCCGCCTTCGCGCAGTTCGCCTCCGACCTGGACGAAGCGACCCGCAAGCAGCTGGAACTGGGCAAGCTCGTGACCGAACTCATGAAGCAGCCGCAGTACCACCCGCTGCAGGTGTGGGAAATGGCGGTGACGCTGATCGCCGTGAACAACGGCTACTTCAACGACATCGACGTCAAGAAGGCGCTCGCGGCCGAGCGCTCGATGCGCGACTACCTGAAGGACAAGTACGCCGACCTCATCAAGCGCATCGAGGAAACTAACGACCTGTCCGCGGACGACGAGAAGACGCTCAAGTCGGCGATCGAGGACTGGAAGAAAAACGGTTCCTACTGAGCCACGGTCATGCCGGGAACAAAAGAAATACGGGTGAAGATCAAGAGTGTGCAGAACACTCGGAAGATCACCAAGGCGATGGAGATGGTCGCCGCCTCCAAGATGAGGAAGGCGCAGGACCGCATGCGCCACGCGCGCCCGTACGGCGAGAAGATCCGCAACGTCGCCGCACACATCAGTCACGCCAACCCCGAGTATCGCCATCCGTTCCTGGTGAGCCGCGACTCGGTGAAGCGCGTCGGGCTGATCGTGATCACCACCGACAAGGGCCTGTGCGGGGCGCTCAATACCAACCTGCTGCGCCTCGTGCTCAACCAGTACAAGGAATGGCAGGGCGAGGGTGAGGAGATCGACGTCTGCGCCCTCGGCAACAAGGGCTTCGGCTTCATGCAGCGCCTGGGCGCGAACATCGCGTCGCACGCCGTGCAGCTCGGCGACCGGCCCCAGATGGAAAAGCTGATCGGCGCCGTGAAGGTGATGCTCGACGGCTACACCCGGGACCGCATCGATCGCCTGATGATCGGCTACACGCGCTTCATCAACACGATGAAACAGGAGCCCGTGATCGAGCAGCTGCTGCCGCTGTCCGGCGAGCGCATGGGCGCACCCGAGACCACGTGGGACTACATTTACGAGCCGGAAGCGAAAGCGGTGCTCGACCAGGTACTGACGCGCTACATCGAGGCGATCATCTTCCAAGCGGTGGCCGAGAACATGGCCTCCGAGCAGTCGGCGCGGATGGTGGCGATGAAAGCGGCTTCGGACAACGCGCGCAACCTGATCGACGAGTTGACGCTGGTCTACAACAAGAACCGGCAGGCCGGCATCACCAAGGAACTTTCTGAAATCGTGGGCGGCGCAGCCGCCGTTTAAGGACAGAACCCATGGCACAAGCACAAGGCACCATCGTTCAGTGCATCGGCGCGGTCACCGACATCCAGTTCGGCCGCGACGGCATGCCCGGAATCTACGACGCGCTGATCCTGGATGACGATCCGACCAACAAGCTCGCCGAAAAGGGCCTGACCTTCGAAGTCGAGCAGCAGCTCGGCGACGGCGTGGTGCGCTGCATCGCGCTGGGCTCCTCCGACGGCCTGCGCCGCGGCATGAAGGTGTCCGCCACCGGCGCGCCGATCTCGGTGCCGGTCGGCACGGGCACGCTCGGTCGCATCATGGACGTGCTGGGCCGGCCGATCGACGAAGTCGGCCCGATCAAGTCCGACAAGAAGCGCTCGATCCACCAGATCGCGCCCAAGTTCGACGAGCTCTCGCCCTCGGTGGACCTGCTCGAGACCGGCATCAAGGTGATCGACCTCA
>CAYSRR010000389.1:0-2301 GCA_964433375.1 uncultured Streptomycetaceae bacterium | reverse complement strand
GACGGCAACATCGGCTGCCTGGTGAACGGGGCCGGCCTGGCGATGGCCACCATGGACATCATCAAGCTCTACGGCGGCGCGCCCGCCAACTTCCTCGATGTCGGCGGCGGCGCTTCCACCGAGAAGGTCACCGAGGCGTTCAAGATCATGCTGAGGAATCCCAGGCTGAAAGCCATCCTGGTCAACATTTTCGGCGGCATCATGAAGTGCGACGTGATCGCGCAAGGGGTGGTCGCGGCCGCGCGGGAAGTAAAGCTGTCCGTGCCGCTGGTGGTGCGGCTGGAGGGCACCAACGTCGACCTGGGCAAGAAGATCCTGGCCGAGTCGGGGCTGCCCATCATCTCCGGCAGCAACATGGCCGATGCCGCCCAGAAAGTGGTCGCGGCAACCCGCGGCAAATAAGCCGCCGTTTCATAGGGAAAATTGGCTGTTAGTGAACACTCACTTTAGCCGGGAAAACGAGGCGATATGAGCATCCTGATCGACAAGAACAGCCGGGTGATGACGCAGGGCATCACCGGCAAGACCGGCCAGTTCCATACCAGGATGGGCAAGGAATACGCCAACGGGAAGAACTGCTACGTCGCCGGCGTGACGCCGAAGAAGGGCGGCCAGAGCTACGAGGGCATCCCGATCTTCGAGACCGTGAAGGAAGCCAGGGACAGGACCGGCGCCAACGTGTCCGTGATCTATGTTCCGCCCCCTTATGCCGCGGCGGCGATCGACGAGGCGGTGGAGGCGGGCCTCGATCTCGTCATCTGCATTACCGAGGGCATCCCGGTGCGCGACATGATCCGCACGCATCAAAAGATGCTGGGGAAAAAGACCCTGCTGGTCGGGCCGAACTGTCCCGGCGTGATCACGCCGGACGAGGTCAAGATCGGCATCATGCCCGGGCACATCCACAAGAAAGGGCCGATCGGGGTGGTATCGCGTTCCGGCACCCTGACCTACGAAGCGGTCGGCCAGTTGATGGAAGTGGGGCTCGGCCAGTCCTCCTGCGTGGGCATCGGCGGCGACCCGGTGAACGGCCTGAAGCACATCGACGTGCTGAGAATGTTCAACGACGACCCGCAGACCGAGGCCGTGATCATGGTCGGCGAGATCGGCGGTTCCAACGAGGAAGAAGCCGCGCGCTGGGTCAAGGCCCACATGAAGAAACCGGTCGTCGGCTTCATCGCCGGCGTGACGGCGCCCCCGGGAAAGCGCATGGGCCATGCCGGCGCCATCATCTCCGGCGGCAAGGGCACGGCGGAAGAGAAGCTGGCGGTGATGGAAGAGTGCGGGATCAAGACCACGAAAAATCCCGCCGAAATGGGCAAACTGCTCAAGTCGGTTCTGAAATAGGTTGCGTGCGGGCCATTGCAGGCTCGCCACGAGGAGGGCGGTTGGAAGGCGGTATCGTGAAAAAGAAGCGCGAGGGCGGTGGCGCGCGCGGCCGGCCCAAGGGCCGTCCGGTCGTCCCCCATGCGCTGGCTGAAGTCCAGGCGCTGCTGAAGGATGAGCCGCGGCGCCGCGACCTGCTGATCGAGCACCTGCACAAGATCCAGGACCGCTACGGGCATCTCTCGGTCGCCCACGTGGCCGCGCTCGCGCGCGAGATGAGGCTCTCGCAGACCGAAGTCTACGAAGTCGCCACCTTCTATCATCATTTCGACGTCATCAGGGAAGGCGGGACGCCCCCGCCGCCGCTGACGGTGCGCGTGTGCGATTCGCTGTCTTGCGAACTGTCCGGCGCGGGCGAGTTGATGTCCGGCTTGAAGCGCGCGTTGGGCGACGACGTGCGCGTCATCCCCGCGCCGTGCGTCGGTCGCTGCGAGCAGGCGCCGGTGGCCGTGGTGGGGCAGAACCCGGTGGCGCAGGCGACGGTGGACAAGGTGAAGCCGCTCGCCGCGGCCGGCAAGACGAAATGCGCGGTGTCGCGCTACATCGGCTACGACGAGTACCGCAAACAGGGTGGCTATCGCATCGCCGCCGAGTGCCTCGCCGGCAAGCGTGACGCCGAGGTCCTGATCAAGACGATGGAGGACTCCAACCTGCGCGGTCTTGGCGGGGCGGGGTTCCCGACCGGGCGCAAGTGGCGGCTGGTGAGAAACGAGAAGGCGCCGCGCCTGCTCGCGATCAATATCGACGAGGGCGAGCCGGGCACCTTCAAGGATCGCCATTACCTCGAGCGCGACCCGCACCGTTTCCTGGAAGGCGCGATCATCGCGGCGTGGACGGTGCAGATTTCCGAGGTCTACATCTATCTGCGCGACGAGTACGCGGGCTGTCGCGAGATCCTCGAGCGCGAAATCAGGG
>CAYSRR010000388.1:0-2314 GCA_964433375.1 uncultured Streptomycetaceae bacterium | reverse complement strand
GCGCTGAAAAGCTCGAAGACCACGGAAAAAGCAGAATTGAGCCGCCGATAAACGCAGATACACGCAGATAAAGTCAAAACCATCAGCCACAGAGAACACAGAGATCACAGAGAAACAGCAGGACGGAAAGGCAGTAAAGCCGACCAACGATTAACGACTAGCGAAAATGCTGCTCCTGTTGCGTTTCTTTCGAAAGCTCATCGGCTGGGTGGATTTCGTCCTGCTCACCGCGCTGGTGTACCTGCTGTCCTGGCTGCCCTGGCCGGGCAGGCACCCGGTGGCCTGCCTGTTCCATACCTGGTGCCGGTGCTTCGTGCGCGCGCTCGACGTGGACCTGCGGCTGCACCAGAAGAACCGCAAGCGACTGCCGCAGCGCTTCATCCTCATCGCCAACCACCCTGCCGCGTTCGAGGACATCGGCATCCCAGCGCTATTCGACGTGATCTCGCTTGCCAAGCTGCAGGTGCAGGACTGGTTCATCGTCGGGCGCATCACGAAAGCCGCGGGGACGCTCTACGTGGACCGCGATGACCCCGAGTCGCGCGACCAGGCCGTCGAGACCATGGTCGACACCGTCAACTCGGGGCAGAACATCGCGCTCTACCCCGAGGGCGGCTGCAAGGGCCGCAGGCTCTACAAGGAATTCAAGTCCGGCGCGTTCGAAGTCTCGATCCGCACCGGCGTGCCCATCCTGCCGGTGTTCCTGCACTACGAGGCGCAGGACGACTTCGAGTGGCAGCCGCCCTACACCCTGCCGGACAAGATCCGCCACATCATGATGGCGAGCAACAACCGCGCCAATTACTACGTCTACGACGTGCTGGATCCGAAGGACTATGCGGACAAGTACGCGATGAAGGCAGCGGCGTATGAAATGTACAAGCGGTGGGATGCGCAATACCTGGAATGAATTAGCCGCAAAGGCGCAAAGACGCGAAGAAATTCAATATCGGGAAGGAAAAGGTGTCAGGAACGAATGTCGTTAAAGGTAGCGACATTCGTTCCTGACACCTTTTCCTAAAGCGATGCGCTCCACAGACATCATGCGAATTGGTCTGATCTCCGACACGCACGGTCTGGTGCGGGACGAGGCGGTCGCTGCTCTGCGGGGCTGCCAGCACATCCTCCACGCCGGTGATATCGACGAGCCGGATGTCCTGGTGAAGCTGCGCCAGCTCGCGCCGGTGACGGTCGTGCGCGGGAACAACGACCGGGGGTCGTGGGCGCAGAAGATTCCGGAATACGAGGTGGTGGAGTTCGGCCTGGTGTCGGTCTACATCCGGCACGATGAAGCCGAGCTGGACCTGGACCCGCGTGCATCGGGATTCCAGGTGTTCATGTTCGGGCATTCGCACAAGCCCGGGGTCGAGACGCGCGACGGCGTGCTGTTCGTCAACCCCGGCAGCGCCGGCCCGCGCCGCTTCAGGCTGCCGGTCGCCGTCGGCGAGCTCGTCATCTCCGGCGATCGCGTCGAAGCGCGCATCATCGAGCTCGCCGTTTAAAAGCAATAGACAGGATTAGCAAGATTTACGAGATTCAATCAAAATCCAAAATCGCTTTGGTTCTATTCCTGTGAATCCTGTCTATTTCCGTTTTCTTGGCGCCTTGGCGTCTTGGCGGCTAATCGAAATCATCTCTTTCTGGATCGCCTCGTAGCCCCACTGCGGCGCGACGAGCTGGATGAAGTCCGGCACGAAGCGCCGCAGGTAGATGTCGCGGCGCAGGCTCACCGTCATCACGCTCTTCGGGAACAGGTGCGTTACGTCCACCACGCGCAGGCCCCGGTCCGCCTCCAGGTCGATCGCCAGCGTGGGAATGACCGCGATGCCGACGCCCTCGGCGACGTAGGCCTTGATGATGTCGGAGTCGATCGCGCTCACCACCAGCTTGGGCTCGAGCCCGCGCGCCCGGAACGTCTCGCCGATGATCTGCCCGCCGCGCTGCCTGGGGTGGTAGCCCACGAGCGGGTACTGCGCGATGTCCTCGAGCGTCACCCGCTTTTTCTTCGTCAGCATGTGTCCCAGCGGCATGATCAGGCTGCGCTCGACCACGCGCCCGGGCAGCAGCAGCAGGTCGGGCCGCTCCCCGCCGACCTCGGTGCTGACGCCGATGTCGGCGTCCCCTGCCGCCACCAGCCGCAGGATCTCGTCAGGGTCGGCCTGGCGCATGTGCAGGCGCACGCCGGGGTAGCGCAGCGCGAAGGTCTTGATCGGCGAGAGCAGCGTATAGCGCGCGTGGAGGTGGCTGGTGGCGATGATTAGGCGCCCGCCCTCCTCGCGGTTGTGCTCGGCGGCGATCAGCCGGATGTTCTCGG
>CAYSRR010000387.1:0-2319 GCA_964433375.1 uncultured Streptomycetaceae bacterium | reverse complement strand
CCGACCCCCTGCATCACGCCGCCCTGGACCTGGCCCACGGCGGTCGCGGGATTGATGACGGTGCCGCAGTCCACGGTCGAGGCGATCTCGAGCAGCCTGACTTCGCCGGTGGCGGGATCGATTTCGACTTCCGCCGCCTGGGCGATGAAGTTGTAGGCGCCCGACTCGTTGCCGTAGCGGTTGTGGTCGGGAAACTCGGACGGGTTGTCGAAGTTGCCGACGCCGACGATCGGCTGGCCGCCGGGCTTGTAGATGTTCGCGCGCACCACCGCGCCGACCGGCTTGAAGTCGGCCTCGGCGCCGTTGTGCGGACCGATCTCGCCGTTGAGGATGGTCAGCTCGGAAGCGGGGCGCTTGAACTGCTCCGCGGCGGCTTCCAGCAGTTGCCGCGCGGCCGCCGTGGCGGCGTTCTTGACCGCGTTGCCCGCGACGTAGGTGAGCCGGCTCGCCAGCGCGCCGAGGGAATGGGATTGCACGTCGGTGTCGGGGCGGGTGATGTCCACGTGCTCGTACGGCAGGCCCAGCTCCTCCGCCGCGATCTGCCGCAGCACGGTGAGGTTGCCCTGGCCGATCTCGCCTTCACCGGTGATGACCGTGGCGCGGCCGTCCTCGTTCACGCGCACGATGGCGGTGCTGCCGTCCCAGTCGCCGAAGCTGCGGCGGCCGTTGACGTGGACGCTGCAGCCGAGCCCCAGTCCCCTGTTGGGCGTCTTTTTCTTCCGCTTCTCCTTCCACCCGATCATCCCGGCCGACCGGTCGAGGCACTGCTTCAGCTCGCAGCTGGTGATCTTGTGGTTGTGCGGCGAGACGTCGCCCGGGTCCACCGCGTTCAGGCGCAGCAGGTCGAGGACGTCCATGTGGAGCTTCTCGGCGGCGAGGTCCCAGGCCTGCTCGACCGCCCAGTCGGCGGAAGGGTTGCCGAAGCCGCGGAAAGCCCCGGTCGGCACCAGGTTGGTGTAGACCAGCGTGGAGTTGCCGCGCACGCAGGGATACTTGTAGAGCGCGTCGTGGCGCACGCTCGCCGCGCCGAGGATCGCCTGCGACTTGCCGGTGTAGGCGCCGTTGTCGGCCCACATCTTGATTTCCTTGGCCACGACGCGGCCGTCCTTGCGGAAACCGAGCCGCACCCAGTAGCGCATCGGCATGCGCGGGTGGCTCGCGAGGAATTCCTCCTCGCGCGTGTGGATGAGCTTGACGGGCCGCCCGCTCATCCGCGCGAGCAGGGCGCAGACGACGGAAGCGTTGTCGTCGCCGGACTTGCCGCCGAAGCCGCCGCCGACCTCGGTCTGGATGACGCGCACCTGGCTCTCGGGCACGCCGAGCGCGACGGAATAACGGCCGCGCGCGAGGAAGGGAGTCTGCGTGTTGCACCACATCGTGACGCGGCCGCTGTCCCACTTCGCGACGCAGCCGATGGTCTCGAGCGCGGTGTGCCACTGGCGCGCGGTTTCCCAGGTGCCCTCGACCGTGATGTCGGCTTGCCTGAAGCCGGCGTCGACGTCGCCGCGCTCGAAGCTGAACTGATGCGCGACGTTGCCGGCCGCGTCGTCGTGCACCAGCGGCGCGCCGGCGGCGAGCGCCTGGTCGAGCGAGAGCACGGCGGGCAGCACCTCGTACTGCACGACGATCCTGTCCACCGCCGCGCGCGCGATTTCCGGGTCGGTGGCCGCCACCGCCGCGACCTCGTCGCCGACGTAGCGGACCTTGCCGATGGCGAGCGGGTAGAGATCGGGGCGGAACGCGCCCCACTTGCGCTGCGCGGTGTCGGCGCCGGTCGCGACCGCCTTCACGCCGGGCATGGCCGCGGCCGCGCTGGTGTCGATCGAGACGATGCGCGCGTGGGGGTGCGGGCTGCGCAGCACCGCCGCGTGCAGCATGCCGGGGAAATGCAGGTCGGCCACGTACTGCGCCGTGCCGGTGACTTTCGGCACCGCGTCGGTGCGCGGCACGTCCTTGCCGACGACCAGGAAGCTGCTGCCGGCGGCCAGCCGCGGATCGCGCTGGTTCATGGCTTGCCCGCTTTCCGGGCGAGCGCGATGGCCTCGTGATAGGCCTCGAGGATGCGGACGTAGCCGGTGCAGCGGCAGTAGACGCTGTCGGCGCTGGCGCGAATTTCCTCCTCGCCGGGGTCCGGGTTCTTCTCGAGCAGCGCGCAGGCGGCCATGACGTGGCCGGGGATGCAGATGCCGCATTGGAGCGCCGAACGGTTCACGAAGGCCTGTTGCACGGGGTGGAGGCTCGCCGTGCCGGCGAGCCCTTCGATGGTGCGGATGTCCGAGCCGTCGCACCTCGCGGCCAGTTGCAGGCAGGAGGACACCG
>CAYSRR010000386.1:0-2358 GCA_964433375.1 uncultured Streptomycetaceae bacterium | reverse complement strand
ATCAGCTCCAGCTCGCCGACGACCATTCACCTCACGTTCCCCAACCTCGTGAGCGGCGGTTACTTCGTGGACGGGGTCGAGAACGCGGTTGCCAACGGCGATACCGGCTTCTTCGCTGATGGCGGGCCGGCGGTATTGGGGCAGAACCTGATCGTGACTTATGGCGGCCTGACGCCGACGCCTACGTCGCCGACGCTGCCGCCGGACGAAACCGATGAGCCGCCGCCCGGAATAGACGATGCGATGAAGCAGGTCATTGCCGCGACCAACAACCAGAACGAGTTGCCGGACAAGGACCCGGAGACCAACACGTTAGGCGGCGATCCCACCGGAGACGGCGAGGAGAAGAAGGATCTGCCGGTCTGCAACTAACCCCCTCCCTGACCCTCCCCCTTAACAAGGGGGAGGGAAATGCACACGCGGTGCGCGTCGCCCGAGGTTTTCCCCTGACCCTCCCCCTCAACAAGGGGGAGGGAAATGGTGGAACCGGCTAATACCGGCGTCATCTGGAAACGTAAAGCATTCGATTTTTTGCTCCGGCCCGTGATACTCTTCCAAGTATTGCGGGCCGTTTCTTTTGAATCGGCCGGCAGGGGCGGAAGCCGGTTGGACATGAAAAGAAAAACACCTTAGAATCATGGTGTAGTGTCCGGTTTCTCGAAAAAACATTAAAACGGTAGCGAGCAAGCATGCATACAGGGACAGGGGTATACAGGCTGGCGCGGGCGGTACTGCTGGCCATCGCGGCCATTTCGTTCATTCCGGTCGTTCACGCCCAGGCGCCGCAGGAAGTCATCCCCGCGCCGCGCTTCGACATCAATCGTTTCGAGGTCGTCGGCAATACGCTGCTGCCCGCGGACGAAGTGGACCGCCTGGTGGCGCCCCACACCGGCAAGAGCAGGGATTTCGCCGATATCCAGCGCGCGCTGGAAGCGCTCGAGCAGGCTTACCGCGACCGAGGTTTCGGCGTGGTGCAGGTGTTGCTGCCCGAGCAGGACATCACGCGCGGCGTGGTGCAGTTCCGCGTGCTGCAGCCGCGCGTCGGCAAGGTGGTGATCGAAGGCAACACGCAGTTCAGCGCCGAAAATATCCGCCGCAGCCTGCCGACGGTGAAGGAGGGCGAGACCCCCAATTCGAGGGCCATCGCGCGCAACCTGCAGATGACGGCCGAGCACCCGGTCAAGGAGACCAGCGTGCTGCTGCGCTCGGGGGCGTCCGAGGACACGGTGGACGTCGCGGTCAAGGTCGTCGACGACAAGCCGTGGCGCGCGTTCTTCACGCTGGACAACACCGGAACCAGCGACACCGGTTATTTCCGCTCGGGGTTCGGCGTCCAGCACACCAACCTGTTCGACCGCGATCACACGCTGACCGCGAGCTACATCACTTCGCCCGGCCATGTGAGCGACGTCACCATATTCGGTCTGGGTTACCGCATCCCGTATTACCACCTCAACAGCTCTCTCGACCTCATCGCCGGCTACTCGGACGTCAACTCGGGCGTGGTGCAGGGGTTGTTCAACGTCAGCGGCAGCGGCTCCATTTTCGCCGCGCGCTGGAATTACTTTCTGCCGAAGTGGCAGGACGTCGAGCAGAAGCTGGTTTTCGGGCTCGATTACCGGGCATTCAAGAATGAAGTGCTGCTCGCGGGGCAGCCGCTCGTGCCGGACATCACCGTCCGCCCGGCGAGCCTGACCTACAGCGGCCTCAAGCGGATGACGGCGGCGGAGTTCTCGTTCTACGGCGGCGTGGCGGCCAACATTCCGGGCGGCAACGACGGCGACCAGGCGGCCTTCACCGCCTCGCGTCCCGGCGCCGACGACAACTACACCCTGTTGCGCTTCGGACTGAACTACACCCGCCAGTTCGCCAGCGACTGGCAGATGCGGCTGGGATTCAACGGCCAGTACACCGAGGATGCGCTGGTGTCGGGCGAGCAGTACGGCGTCGGCGGGCCGGATTCGGTGCGAGGCTACATGCTGCGCGAGGTCTCCAACGACCGCGGCTATGCCACGCAGATCGAGGTTTATACCCCGGACCTCGCGCGCAAGTTCGGGTGGACCGACAGTTACAAGGCGCGGCTGCTGGGCTTCTACGACACGGGCACGGTGTCCCGCAACCATGCGCTGCCCGGCGAGCAGGTGAGGGATTCCATCGCCAGCGTTGGCGTGGGTTTCCGGCTGACCTACGGCAAGATGCTGAGCCTGCGCCTCGATCTCGCCCAGATCCTTCAGGAAACCGCCAATCGCGACAACAACAGCCAGCGTTTGACTGGGTCGTTGGCGTTCGTCTACTGACCTCCCCCTCGCGTACGCTCGACCCCTCCTTGACAAGGAGGGGTGGCTTCCCCTCTCGCGT
>CAYSRR010000385.1:0-2361 GCA_964433375.1 uncultured Streptomycetaceae bacterium | reverse complement strand
TCTCCTGCAATCCCTTCGAGCAGGAATCCTTGCCCTGCTCGTGGCACCAGATGCAGTAGTTGGCCTCGTCGAGAGCGCCGGCGAGGCCGGTGCCGGGATCGGTGAGCCTGAAGCCGTCCCGCCGGCGCAGGTGCTCCGGGCCCAGCGCATGGCTGGGATAGCCGGCCGAGTCATCCGTGACGAGCGGCACCAGCTTCTGGGGATCAAGCCTGGCAGGCGCCTTGAACAGCACGCCGTGGCGGTGCCGGTGCCTGCCTTCGGCCGTGTGCGCGGCCCACGCCGCGTAACGGAGCGCCGCATCGAGCCGCGATGCGTGCCGCGCTTCGTCCTTCTGCCATTCCGTGACGTGGCGGGCGTAGGCGAGTTCCGTGAAAGCCTCGCCGAAGGCCTGCTCGAGCTCTCGCTCCAGGGCCGCCCCGTCGAAGGCCGCGGCCTCCTGGGGCTTGTGCTTGTGCATGGCCTTGCGCTGCACGAACAGGCGCTTCACCGGGTATAGCGGCGAGAGCTCGTGATGCCTCCCCTCGAGCGCGCGCACTTCCGCCTCGATGGCGAACAGCCTGGCGAGGTAGGACTGCAGTACAGGCGCGAGCTCGAGCAGCAGGCCGGATTCCTGTCCGGGAGCCAGCGCGGAAGGCGCGGCGCGAGCGGCGAGCAGCCGGTCGTGCAACGCGGCGTTACCGGCCTGCAGCGTCGCCAGGAAATCCCGATCCAGCTTGAGCAGCCCTTCGCGGCGGTAGAGATCGTCGAAGACGAGTCCCGAAGCGGTCACGGGAATGGCGTTGGCAGGCAAAGTCGGAATCCGCGCGGATAGTGAAACGGGAAATTATATCAATCGGTTAGCGGGCGCCTCATAACCGGGTGTTCTATACTAATGAACCGCAACCGGAAACCCGAGACGCCCGGCATGCTCAACGCCCGCATGACGCAGGCCAAACGCATCCTGCTGTGGCTGATGCTGGCCTCGCTCGCCGCGCTGGTCGCCTATTTCGCGATCCGCGGCTACCTCAGCCCGGAACTGCTGCTCAACTTCTCCAATTCCTTCTACTGCTGACCACACTACGCCGTAGGCGCGCGCAGGCTGCGCTCAGCGGCCAGCACTGTATTGGAAATCAGCATGGCGACGGTCATCGGGCCGACGCCGCCCGGCACCGGCGTGATGCAACCCGCGATCCGGCTCGCCGAGGCGAAATCGACGTCGCCCGCGAGCTTGCCGTCCGGCTGGCGGTTGATGCCGACGTCGATCACCGCCGCGCCCGGCTTGACCATGTCGCCGGTGATCATGCGCGCGCGGCCGACCGCCGCCACCAGGATGTCGGCCCGGCGCGTGTGATCCGCCAGGTCGCGGGTGCGGCTGTGACAAACCGTCACCGTCGCGCCGCGCGCCATCAGCATGAGGGCCATCGGCTTGCCGACGATCGTGCTGCGCCCGACCACGACGGCCTGGCGGCCGTCGATAGCGACGCCGGCACGATCGATCAGCGCCATGACGCCGGCCGGCGTGCAGGGCTCGAACGAGGAATGGCCGGCCAGGAGCGTCCCCAGGCTCGGCAGGGTCAGCCCGTCGACGTCCTTGTGCGGCGCGATGGACTGCATGATCCGATCGCCGTCGAGATGGGACGGCAGCGGCAGTTGCAGCAGGATGCCGTGCACGCGCGGATCGCGGTTGAGCTTCTCCACCGTCGCGACCACCGTTTCCTGGCGGCAATCGGCGGGCAGGCCGTGCACCTCGGAATGGATGCCGGCCTCCTCGCATGCGCGTGCCTTGTTGCGAACGTAAATCTTCGAAGCCGGATTGTCGCCCACCTGCACCGCGGCAAGCCCGGGACGGACGTGGGATTTGCCCAGCGCGGCGACTCGCTCCCTCAGGCGCGAATAAATTTCGCGCGCCGCGGCAACACCATCGAGCACCGTGGCCGGCGCCGTTGTACGGGGTGCCGTCATGTCAGGGCCTGGGCGGCTCGGCGGCGCGCGCGGCCGGCGCGGGCTCCAGCACCTGGAAGAAAATCTCGTCCTGCCGGATCATGCCAAGCTCGCTGCGCGCCCGCTCCTCGACCGCTTCCAGGCCCACCTTGAGGTCGCGCACTTCGGCCTCCAGCGCATGGTTGCGCGCCTGGAGCTGGCGGTTGGCATCCCGTTGCGAGCGGATCTGCTGGTCGACTTCCCATACCCGCAGCCAGCTGCCCTTGCCCAGCCACAGCGGATACTGGATCAGCACGATCAGGGCGGCGAGCGTCAGGGTCAGCACTCTCACGCCGATCTAGCGCAATTGGTAGAAAGCGCCGCGGCCCGGGTATCCCGCCGTCTCCCCCAGGTCCTCCTCGATGCGCAGCAGCTGGTTGTACTTGGCGAGCCGGTCCGAGC
>CAYSRR010000384.1:0-2382 GCA_964433375.1 uncultured Streptomycetaceae bacterium | reverse complement strand
CTGCACGACACCCGCCAGATCCTGGGCGACCAGCTCGCGGCCGTTTCCCAGGCTTCGCGCCGGCGCGGCTTCGACACGATCGACCTGTCCCTGCTGACCGATGGGCTGGAAGCGGAGCGCGAGCAGGGCATTACCATCGACGTGGCGTACCGCTATTTCGCCACGGCGAAGCGCAAGTTCATCATCGCCGATACGCCCGGGCACGAGCAGTACACGCGCAACATGGCGACCGGCGCCAGCACCGCCGATGCGGCGATCATCCTGGCCGACGCGGAGAAGGGCCTGCTGGTGCAGGGCAGGCGGCACCTCTATCTCTCGCACCTGCTCGGCATTCGCGACATCGTCGTGGCCGTCAACAAGATGGACCGCGTCGGCTACCGGCGCGAGGCGTTCGAGCCGGTGCGGGAAGCGTTCGCCGATTTTTCCCGGCAGCTCGGCGTCGAGGCGGTGCGCTTCATTCCGATATCGGCGTTGCGCGGCGACATGGTGGTCGAGCGCGGCGGCAACCTGGCGTGGTACCAGGGGCCGACCCTGCTCGAAACACTCGAGTCGCTGGAGCCGGTGCGCACGGCCGCCGCATTGCCGTTCCGCTTTTCGGTGCAGCTCGTCCAGCGGGCCGCGGGAAGCCGCGCCTACCTGGGACGGGTCCAGTCCGGCGTCGTTCGCGCCGGCGACGAGGTCGTCGTGCTTCCCTCGGGCCGCCGCGTGGCGGTCGCCGGCGTGCGCGGATTCGAGGGCGAACTCGAGTCCGCCCAGGCGGGCGACTCCGTGGCGCTCAGGCTGGCCGAGGAGACCGACGTCACGCGCGGCGACCTGATCGCGGCGGCATCTCATCCGCCGCGCGTGTCGCCGGTGATCGAGGCGACGCTGGTATGGCTCGCCGCCGAGCCTCTCGTGAAGGGCGGCCGCTACCTCCTGAAGAGCGCGGCGCGCACCGTGCGGGCGAAGATCGCCGCGGTGCGGGAACGCACCAACGTTCAGACGCTGGCCGCGGAGCCCGTGACGGGGCGGGTCGCGTTGAACGATATCGTCCGCGTCACCCTTTCCGCGCAGCAACCGCTGGCCGTCGATGCCTACAGGGAGAACCGCAGCACGGGCGCGTTCATCCTGATCGACGAATCCACGAACCGGACCGTGGCAGGGGGGATGGTGTCATGACCATGTGTTGTCGCACCTGATCCAACCCACCCAATCGGACGCGCTGGCCGCCCCGAGGCGGCTTTTTTTTCGCCGTTCGTTCGGAAGCGACGAATTAATACTTAATTATTTCAACAGGTTAATAGAGAAAGGAACCACCATGAAACGCTTCATCCTACTGGCACTGACAACCCTCGCGATGCTGACGGTATCGGCGGCTCGCGCGCAGGACGTGACCCTCCTCAACGTGTCCTACGACCCGACGCGGGAGCTGTACGTGGAGTACAACGCGGCGTTCGCGAAGCACTGGCAGGCGACGGCCAAGCAGAAGGTCACGGTCAGGCAATCGCACGGCGGCGCGGCCCGTCAGGCGCGGGCGGTGATCGACGGCCTCGAGGCCGACGTCGTGACGCTGGCGCTCGCCTACGACATCGACGAGATCGCCGAGAAGGCGAAGCTGCTGCCCGCGGACTGGCAGAAGCGCCTGCCGCACAACAGCGCGCCGTACACCTCGACCATCGTCTTCCTGGTGCGCAAGGGTAATCCGAAGAGCATCAGGGACTGGGACGATCTGGCGAAGCCGGGTATCGGGGTCATCACACCCAATCCCAAAACTTCGGGCGGGGCGCGCTGGAACTACCTGGCCGCATGGGCGTACGCGCTGAAGAAGTACGGCGGCGGCGATGCCAGGGCCAGGGAATTCGTGACGCAGATCTACAGGAACGTTCCCATACTCGATACCGGCGCCCGCGGCTCGCTCACGACCTTCCTCGAACGCAACATAGGCGACGTGTTCCTGTCCTGGGAAAACGAAGCGTTCCTGGCGATCAAGGAACTGGGACCGGACCGGGTCGACATCGTCGTGCCGTCGCTTTCGATCCTCGCCGAGCCGCCGATCACCGTGATCGACAAGGTCGTGGACAGGAGAGGCACGCGCAAGGTGGCCGAGGCCTACCTGAAGTTCTGGTACACCCCGCAGGCCCAGGAAATCGCAGCGAAGCACTTCTACCGGCCGATCGATCCCAAGGTTTCCGCCAAGTACGCCAAGCAGTTCGTCAAGGTGGACCTGATCAAGATCGACGACGTGTTCGGAGGCTGGCAGAAGGCGCAGAAGACGCATTTCTCCGACGGCGGCGTGTTCGACCAGATCTACGTGCCTGGGAAGAAGTGACCCGGCGCGGCGGATGCCATCATGACGATACGAACCCTGGCAATCTCGGACAGGATCGACGACTTCATCGCCGC
>CAYSRR010000383.1:0-2382 GCA_964433375.1 uncultured Streptomycetaceae bacterium | reverse complement strand
CCTCGCGGATCATGTCGTTCATGGCGGTCCTCCGGGTGGCGATGGCAGGTTGGGGAAATCGGGAGTCGGGGAAAACGGAGGGAAAGGCTAGGCGAAACTCCGGCGGCTGGCAAGATACAAGGAAGGCGGCAGATTTATTCCCCTGCCCACCCCATCACGACGGCACGGGACGGCGCCGTCCCGCCCGCGCGGAACGAAGCAGGACGGCGGATAAGATCAGGCGGCCTTCGCGCGGCGGCGCGCCGGCGGCTTGCGTTTCGCGCGCAACACCCGCGCGCGGCGCGCAGGCCGGTGCCGCAGACCGGAGAGGTAGAGATCGATGATCGCTTCCGCCTGGCGCTCGAGCGGCACGTAGGCGGGATTGGCGAGCCAGTTGGCGATCAGCCCATAGAGCATGGCATCGAGGCCGATCGCGGCCAGCCGCGGATTGACGCCCTCGGGCAGCAGGCCGCGCTTGATGGCGTTGCGGATGGCCTGCTCCGCGCGGTCCACGCAGCCCTTCTGCGCCGCGCTGATGCGGTTGTTGACCCCCGCCATCTCGCCCAGGTACTCGCACTTGTGGGTGACCACGTCGAACACGCGCTGGACCTGCGGGTCGGTCGCGGTGCGCCGCAGCGCGGTGACGGCGCAGGCTTTCAGCGAGGCGATCGGGTCCTCGACGGAATCGTCGCTGGCGCGGGCCGTCATCGCCTCCAGCGGCAGGGTGACGCGATTGACCATACCGGAGAGAAGGTCGCGCTTGTCCTTGAAATGCCAGTAGATGGCACCGCGGGTGACCCCCGCGGCCTGGGCTATGTCCTCGAGCGACGTGCGCGAGACGCCGCGCTCGCTGAATACGTGCTCGGCCGCGTCGAGGATGCGGTTGCGGGTTTCCTGCGCTTCGTCCTTGGTGCGTCGTACCACTAAATGATTCTCCGTTGCTCGATGCGGAATAGTCGCCATTTTGCGACAGCCGTCACAAAATGATTCTTTACATACATTCGCGATTGTATGTAAACTGCCTGCTTTTCGCAACCGGGCGCAGGGGAAACCGCGCGCCGGACAAGGGGAAACATCATCATGAGCACGAACTCCAGCTTTTCACGGGGCGGGACGCGCGTCGCGCTGCCCGCCATATTCTCCATCGCGCTGCTGCTCGTCGCGGGCTGCCAGCCCGCGGGCGGCCCGCCGCCCTTCCCGCCGCCCGCGGTCTCCGTCATCGCCGTCGAGCCGAGGGACGTGCCGGTCACTTACGAATACGTCGCGCAGACCGCGGGCTACCGCGAAATCGAAGTGCGCGCGCGCGTGACCGGCATCCTGCTGAAGCGCAACTACAGGGAAGGCGCGACGGTCAGGCAGGGCGAGTCGCTGTTCACCATCGACCCCGCCCCGTTCCAGGTCGCCCTCGCCCGCGCGGAAGCGGACCTGGCCATCGCGGAAGCGCGGCTCGCGCAGGCGAAGCGCGAGTCCGCGCGGCTGAAGCCCGTGATCGAGGCAAGGGCGGCCAGCCAGAAGGAACTGGACGACGCCGTTTCCGCCGAGCAGGTCGCCGACGCCGAAGTGAAAAGCGCCCGCGCCCGCGTCGCGGAGGCGAAGCTGAACCTCGAATACACGCGGGTGGAATCGCCGATCGCGGGCATCACGAGCCGGGCGGTCGTGTCCGAAGGAGCGCTCGTGTCCGGCCCCAGCGTGCTGCTCACCACCGTCACGCAGACCGACCCCATGTACGTCATCTTCGGCATGCCCGACCGCGAGTTCCTGGCGATACGCCGCGACGTCGAGGCCGGCCGCCTGAAGGTCCCGGAAGGCGGACGCTTCAAGGTCACGATCAAGCTGTCCGACGGCAGCCTCTACGACAGGAGCGGCACGCTCAATTTCGCCGACGTTCGCGTCAACAGCCAGACCGGCACCAGCGAAGCGCGCGCCGAGATCGCCAACCCCGGCCACCTGCTGCGCGCCGGCGAGTTCGCCCGCGTCGTGCTGCACGGCGCGGTGCGGCCGGGCGCGATCGTCGTGCCCCAGCGCGCCGTGATGGAAAGCCCCCGCGGCAAGCACGTCTACATCGTCGACGCCGAGAACAAGTCCCAGATCCGGCCGGTCGAGGCCGGCGACTGGACCGCCGACGGCTGGATCATCAACGCCGGCCTGAAGCCCGGCGAGCGCGTCGTCGTGGACGGCACGGTGAAGCTGTCCCTGATGCCGCCGGGCGTGCCGGTGCAGATCGTCGACGGCGCCGCGCCGGCGAACGGCATGGGCGCCCCGGGCGGCAAAGCGGCGGACAAACCCGCTGCCAAGGTGCCCGCCAGGCCGGCCGCGGCCACCGAGAAAAAAGTCTGACGCGGAGCGACGATGATATCCCGCTTCTTCATCGACCGGCCGCGAAGATCGGCCGGTCGATGAAGA
>CAYSRR010000382.1:1991-2383 GCA_964433375.1 uncultured Streptomycetaceae bacterium | reverse complement strand
CCGGCATCGCAGGCAAATCGGCTCGCTCGAACGCCTCCAGCCACTCTGCGGTCGTGCGTTTCGTCAACTCACCGTCGACCGCCTCGTAGAACTGTTTGGAATATTTGTTGCGATTCTCCCGCGAACCGAACCGCTCGTCCGATTTCATTTCGCTGCGTCCCACCATGTCCCAGAACCGCGCGACCTGCTCGTCACGGGCAAGGGTGTAGGAGATGTAGCCGTCCCGCGTGCGCGCCGGACGCCGGTCGAAAATGCGCTTCATTCCCATCTCGGCCACGGGGGGATCGAACGTCCTTCCCCACATGTGTTCGGACAGTACAAAATCGGCAATCGCATGAAACATCGAAAGCTCGACCGCCTGTCCCCGCCCGGTACTGCCGCGGGCCAGCAAT
>CAYSRR010000382.1:0-1981 GCA_964433375.1 uncultured Streptomycetaceae bacterium | reverse complement strand
TGAAGGGCAGGTAGGTGGGCCGGGAACCGTTGAGGCGCGCCTGCAGGGCCGGAATGGCGGCCAGCCCCTGGATGATCTCGTCGTAAGCCGGCCTGCCGGCGTAAGGACCATCCTCCCCGAATCCGGAGGCGCCGCAGTAGATGATCGCGGGATTCGCCGCGGACACGCTCTCATAAGTCAGTCCAAGGCGGCGCATCGCATCTCGCCGGCTGTTGTACACAAAGACATCCGCGGTCGCGCAAAGCTTCAGCACGATATTGCGGCCGGCAGGTTTCTTGAGGTCCACCGCGACGCTGCGCTTGCTGCGATTGGTGTGAAGGAACTGCGATGCCATCAGCGCGTGCCGCGAAGGCCCCTGCGATCGCCTGCCATCACCACGAGGCGGCTCGATCTTGATTACATCGGCGCCCAAATCGCCCATCATCTGCGTTGCATACGGGCCGATCAGTTCCACAGTCATGTCGATGATGCGGATGCCCTGCAGCGGGCCAGCTGCCGAAGCGTTCTTCCAGCAGACGCGCCGGCAGCGGCGTTTCGTCCCGCAATCCGTCCGAACACTGCGCCGCTCGTGAGGCCGCTGCCGCCCGGCGCATTGAAATAATAAATTCCACCGACGATCTCGCCGGCGGCGAAGAGCCCCGCGATCGGCTCGTGGTTGGTATTGATTACCTGCCCGTTCTGATCGATCCGGATGCCGCCGTAGGTGAACGTGATACCGCACGTGACGGCATAGGCCTCGAACGGAGGAGTGTCGATCGTGTTCGCCCAGTTCGATTTCGGAACTTCCAGGCCCCGGACGGCGCGGCCGTCCTTGACGCTTGGGTCGAACGGCGCCGCCGTATCGACCGCCGCATTGAACTCACTGATGGTTCTCATGAACTGGTTGCGATTCACGTCTCCCATGCGCTCGACCAGAGACTCGAGGCTGTCCGCCGTCACCTTCGTGACTTGTTTCGTCTTGTACTCCTCCCTCAGCAGGTAGAGCACCTTCGAGTCGAAGACCTGCCACGCGAACTGCCCCGGCTGTTCCAGAACAATGTGCCCGTATTTCGCATACGTATAGTTTCGAATTTCAGCGCCCTCGTCCACGAAGCGCTTTCCGTGGCCGTTTATCATGATGCCGAACGGGTAGCTATGCCGCTGGAAATTTGGCGTTATCTGGGGATCTCCAAAATCGGTTGCATACCGCTCCCAGCTCACTGCATGGCAACCAGACCAATGCCCGTACGGCTGCGCCCCGATCTTGAGCGCCATCGCGAGCCCGTCTCCGGTGTTGTACTTCGACCCGCGCACCTTGGCGAGGTCCCAGCCGCGCCCGAGATAGCGCGCGCGCCACTCGGCGTTCGCCTCGAACCCGCCGCAGGCGAGAACGACGGCCCGCGAAGGAATTGTCGTCAACTCACCGTTGATCCGCGCCACCACGCCAGCGACCTTCCCGTTCGTGAGCAGCAGGTCCTGGACCCAGACGTCGTACCGCACTTCGACACCGGCGCGCTCGGCGGCCCTGTAGAGGGTTTCCATGAGTCCGGGCCCTCCCCCGTTGACCACCATCGGGCCACCGCCCGCGAACTTGATGCGGCCGCCAATGCGGTACGACTGGCGGCCGTAGTTGGGTATGAACTTGACGCCCTTGGTCTTCAACCACTCGAGCGCACTGCGGCTGCTCTTCACCAGGATTTCGCACAGGTCGGGATCCGTCCGGTGCTCGGTAACGCGCACGACGTCGTCAAAGAACTGCTCTTCCGGATAGACCCCGAAATCGCTCGTTTCGATTTCCTCCGGCGTGAGAGGCTCGGAAATCGCGATGATGTCTTCCGCGCCGTTGTAGGCAAAACGAATGACGCCATCGGTGAACGAGCTGTTGCCGCCACGCTCGGCCATCGGCGACCGCTCAAGCACCAGAACGCTCGCCCCCTGCTCCCGCGCCGACAATGCCGCGCATAGCGCCGCATTGCCTGCGCCTACAACGATGACGTCCACG
>CAYSRR010000381.1:0-2393 GCA_964433375.1 uncultured Streptomycetaceae bacterium | reverse complement strand
TGCCGTCGCGTCCATGGGCGCCCAGGCGCAGACAGGCGGCGCGCCGGAGAGGGTGACGCTCCAGCTCAAGTGGAAGCACCAGTTCCAGTTCGCCGGCTATTACGCGGCGCAGGAGAAGGGCTACTACCGCGAAGCCGGCTTCGACGTGAATATCCGCGAGGCGCAGGAAGGCCGCGACCCCGTCGACATCGTGCTCTCGGGCGAGGCGCAGTACGGGGTGGGCGCTTCCGAGCTCATCCTGCGGCGCGGGCGGGGGCAGCCGGTCGTTGTTCTGGCGGTGATCCTCCAGCATTCGCCGCTGGTGCTGCTGGCCCGCGGCGGCGGCGACCGGTCGGTGCACGACCTCCAGGGCAGGCGGGTGATGCTGCTGCCGCATGAGACCGAGCTCTATGCGTATTTGCATAGGGAGGGCCTGCCGCGCGACCGTATCGTCGAGGTGCCGCACACTTTCGCCCCGGACGACCTGGTGAAGGGGAAAGTGGAGGCGCTGTCCGCTTATTCCACCGACGAGCCTTTCGTGCTGAACCAGTCGCACTTCCAGTATAGCATCTTTTCCCCGCGGTCGAGCGGCATCGATTTTTACGGCGACTCGCTGTTCACGTCGGAGGCGGTGGCGAAGCGCGACCCGGCGCGGGTCGCCGCCTTTCGCCAGGCGAGCCTGCGCGGCTGGCAGTATGCGATGGACAATCCCGGCGAGATCGCCGACCTGATCATCGAACGCTACGGGCGGCGCCACAGCCGCGAGCACCTGCTGTTCGAGGCCGCGGAGATGCGGCGCCTGATGCAGCCGCACCTGATCCAGATCGGCCACATGCATCCCGGCCGCTGGCAGGGCATGGCCCAGGTCTATGCCGAGTTCGGCATGCTGCCGGCGAACTATTCCCTGGAAGGCTTCATGTTCGAAGCCGCGCCGCGACGGGACCTGGCCTGGCTGTACCGGTGGCTATGGGTCGCCATGCTTGTCGCCGTCGGCGGCATCCTGATCGCCACGCGCCTGTCCGCGCTGAACGTCCGCCTGCGCGGAGAGGTGGCGATGAGAGCGGCGGCCGAGAGCGACTTGCGCGTGGCGAACGAACTCCTGACCCGGCAACTGGGCGAGATCAGCGTGCTCAAGACGCAACTGGAGGAGCAGGCGATACGCGACAGCCTGACCGGGCTGCACAACCGCCGCTATTTCGACGACGCGATCGTCCGCGAGCTGGCGCGCGCCGAGCGGGAGCGGTACCCCGTCAGCCTGGCGCTGATCGATATCGACAATTTCAAGCGGTTCAACGATATCCATGGACACCGGGCAGGCGACCAGGTGCTGCGGGCGCTGGCCCGCTACCTGGGCAGGGTCGCCCGGGCGAGCGATCTTGTGTGCCGCTGGGGCGGCGAGGAGTTCGTGGTCGTGCTGCCGCGGGTGCCTCTGGAAACCGCGATGCAGCGCGTGGAGTCCTGGCGCGCGGGGTTCGAGGTCGAGCCGGTGCGCATCGGGGACGGCGCTTTTAACGCGACGATCTCGGCCGGCGTTTCCACGCGCCGGGCCGAATGCCCGTCCGCGGAGGACATGCTGCGCGCCGCGGACCGCGCGCTCTACCGCGCCAAGGCGGAAGGCCGCAACCGCGTGCGCGCGGCCGAGCCGACAGCCTGACTTGAAAATAGCCGCCAAGACGCCATGACGCCAAGAAAATCAAATCATCAATCAAACCGTCCGGACGCCAGGAAAGCCGGAATGGGAAAACGCTGAACGGGTTCCTCTGCGTGCTCTGCGGTTCATTCTTGTTTTTTGGCGTCATGGCGTCTTGGCGGCTGATTAGGGGTTTCAGGTGCTGATCGAGTTTTTTCTCAAGCTGAAAGAAGGCGGCGTGCCCGTCTCGATCAAGGAGTTCCTGACGCTCAACGAGGCGCTGGCGAAGCGCGTCGTCTTCGGCAGCATGGAGGACTTCTACCACCTCGCGCGCGCCGCGCTGGTGAAGGACGAGAAGTACTACGATCGCTACGACCGCGTGTTCGCCGCCTACTTCAAGGGCATCGTTTCCACGGACGGCATCGAGTCGCTGATTCCGGAAGCGTGGCTGAAGAAGCTGGCGGAGAAGGTCCTTACGGAGGAAGAGAAGAAGCTGATCGAGTCGCTCGGCGGCTGGGACAAGCTCATGGAAACGCTGAAGAAGCGGCTCGAGGAGCAGAAGGGCCGCCACCAGGGCGGGAACAAGTGGATCGGGACCGCCGGCACCAGCCCGTACGGCGCCTACGGCTACAACCCGGAGGGGGTGCGCATCGGGCAGGACGAGTCACGGCACCGCCGCGCGGTGAAGGTGTGGGACAGGCGGGAGTTCAGGAATCTCGACGACACCGTCGAGATCGGCACGCGCAACATCAAGGTGGCGCTGCGGCGGCTGCGGAAGTTCGCG
>CAYSRR010000380.1:720-2393 GCA_964433375.1 uncultured Streptomycetaceae bacterium | reverse complement strand
GCCAAGGGGGAGGGCGAAACCCCCACCCCATCCCTCCCCCTTGATAAGGGGGAGGGAGGCTTCCACTCTTTCCCTCCCCCTTATCAAGGGGGAGGGTCAGGGAGGGGGTGATGAGCGTCATCCACCCCTGGTACCAGCTCGGCTACGTCATTCCCCATCTCTACACCGACATGGACGCGTACCAGTTCTACCGCGTCGCGCCGGAGGGAGTGATGCTGATCACGACCGGCCTCGACCTGAAGGACTACACGCTGGCGGCGGTGGAGAAGGAGCTGCCGGCGTTGTGGCACCGCTTCGACCTGCTGGCGAAGAAGAAGGTGGACCGCATCGCGCTCTCGGGCGTGCCGGTGGCGTCCGCTCTCGGACGCAAGAAAATGCAGGAGATACTGGCCGAGGGGCAAAAGCGCACGGGGATCGCCTGCGACACCGACCTGGAGGCGCATATCGCGACGCTGCAGCACTTTGGCGCGACGAGGATCGCGCTGGCGACGCGCTGGCCGGAATCGGTGGTGGGCGCGTTGACGCGCTATCTCGCCGAGGCGGACATCGAGGTCGTCGCGGAAGTGTCGCGCGTGCGCACGCTGGAGCAGAACAAGCATTCCAGCGCGGCCGACGACCACGAGCTCGCGCTCGAATTGGGGCGAGCGGCGCTCAAAAAGGCGCCGGATGCGCAGGCGCTGCTGATGCCGGGCGGCTTGTGGCACGCCATCCACGCGGTGCCGGGGCTCGAGGCGGAGTTCGGCAAGCCGGTGCTGCTCAACATCCTCTCGACGACCTGGGCCGCGCTGCGCGCGGCGGGCAGCCGCATGCAGAAACGGCCGGACCCGCGCTGGGGCAGGGTTTTAGCGAGCCTGTAGCCCCAGATACAAGGTACAAGTTTCAAGTTGCAAGAAACCCGTCGCAAGCCACGAGCTCGAATGCTTGTAACTTGTAACTTGTAACTTGTAACTTTGTAACTAAGCTGCGTAGCGCTTCAGCGCCGCCTGGTCGAACTTGAGGCCCAGGCCGGGCCTGTCCCATACGGTCAGCTCGCCTTTCTCCGGCTGCGGCACTTCCTCGAACATCCGCGACGACCACGGCATGTACTCCACCGTGAGGCCGTTGGGCACGGCGGCGACGAGGTGCACCGAGATCTCGGGGGCGAGGTGATTCACGATCGGCAGGTTGAAGGCTTCCGCCATGCCGGCGACCTTGATCCACTGCGAAATGCCCCCCGCGCGCAGCAGATCCACCATGACGATGTCCACCGAACGTGCTTCCAGCATGTGGCGGAACGGCACGATGCCGTAGACGTACTCGCCGCCCGCCACCGGCGTGTCGAGCGCGTCGGCGACGCGCGCGAGGCCCGCGTAATCGTCGTGGGCGGTGACGTCCTCGAGCCAGAACAGGCGGTACTCGTCCACGCGCTTGCCGATCGAGATCGCCTGGCGCACGTCCCAGCGCTGGTTGATGTCGCACATGAGGTCGATTTCGTAGCCGATCGCGTTGCGCACGGTGCGGATGCGTTCGATTTCTTTCTCCGGGTTGGTGTCGCCGGGCAGCGCCAGCTGCGTCTTCATCTGCCGGAAGCCTTTCGTCACCAGCGCCGCGGCGGCCTTCTCGACGTGCGCCAGCGGGAAGCCGCGCATCAGCGCGCCGCTGGCATAGGTCGGCACGCGCTTGCGGTAGCCGCC
>CAYSRR010000380.1:0-710 GCA_964433375.1 uncultured Streptomycetaceae bacterium | reverse complement strand
TTGATGTCCCACAGCGCGATGTCGATCGCGGCCAGGGCCAGCATGGTAATGCCGCCGGGACCGGAGGAGGCGGTCGCCGCCTTCAGCTTGCCGATCACCGCCTCGATTTCCAGCGGGTCCTCGCCGACTGCCAGCCCGGCGAGTGCGTCCACCGCGGTCTTCAGTGCGCCGGCGAGCGGGCCGCCGAAGAAGGTGAAGCCGATGCCCTCGATGCCCTGGTCGGTGCCGAGCGTCAGCGTGACGAAGTTGCGCTTCGTCGCCGGGTTGGCCGGGCCGTTGGCAAGCGGTTCCTCGTCGGGCAGCCGCACCAGCTGCGATTGCGCGTGGGTGATCTTCATGGGCTTTGCTCCCTGCGGGCGTCTGGAGTCGGCATCTTACCTTCCCAACCACAGAATAGTGTGCCAGTCCGCATGTTGATATCGCGTGGCAAGTCACTTATCATGCGCGCCTCGCCGCGCCCGCCAGGTTATTGGCGGGTTTTGAGGGCAGGGCAAACAACTCGTCACTCGACACTCGACACTGATCAATGAGCCTCTCAGCCGAAGTCTCGCGCCGCCGCACGTTCGCGATCATCTCGCACCCGGACGCGGGCAAGACCACGCTGACGGAGAAGCTGCTGCTGTACGCCGGCGCGATCCACATCGCCGGCAGCGTGAAGTCGCGCAAGGCCTCGCGCTACGCGACCTCGGACTGGATGGAGATCGAGAAGC
>CAYSRR010000379.1:0-2403 GCA_964433375.1 uncultured Streptomycetaceae bacterium | reverse complement strand
GAGCGCGCGATCAAGCGCGGCACCGGCGGGCTGGAGGGCGCGAACTACGAGGAACTCCGCTACGAGGGCTCCGGCACCGTGGGCGCGGCGGTGATGGTGGACTGCCTGACCGATAACCGGACGCGCACGGTCGCGGACGTGCGCGCCGCGTTCACCAAGCACGGCGGCAACCTCGGCGGGGAAGGGTCGGTCGCTTTCCTGTTCAAGCACTGCGGGCAGTTCATGTTCGCGCCCGGCACCGACGAGGACAAGCTGATGGAGGCCGCGATCGAGGCGGGCGCGGAGGACGTCGTCACCAACGACGACGGCAGCATCGAGGTCGTCACCGCGCCCTACGAGTTCATCAACGTGAAAGCCGCGCTCGAGCAGCGGGACTTCAAGCCCGCGTTCGCCGAGGTGACGTTCAAGCCCGTCAACGAGACCGTGATGAAAGGCGACGAGGCGGCGCGCATGCAGAAGCTGATCGACGCGCTCGAGGGGATAGACGACGTGCAGGAAGTCTATACAACCGCCGTCATGGACGGCGGCTAGCATCGGGGAACGAGTGTCGAGGAATGAGTGTCGAGGGACGGATGAGACGGGGTGACGGGTGAAACGCAAAGCCTCGCGGCCGCTTCATCTGCCCGCCGTGCAGGCGCACGCTGCCAAATTCACTCGACACCCGGCACTCGTCGCTCGTCACCCGACACCCGACACCCGACACTCGTCATCGGATTCGCGAACGCGAATCCTCGGCATCGACCCCGGCCTGCGCATCACCGGCTTCGGCGTCGTCGACAAGCAGGGCGGCCGGCTCACCTACGTCGCCAGCGGGCGCATCCGCACGCCCGACGCCGACCTGGCGCGTCGCCTCAAGACCATACTCGACGGCCTGCGCGAAGTGATGGCCGAGCACCACCCGGCCCAGGTCGCCCTCGAAAAGGTCTTCGTCAACGTCAATCCGAATTCGACGCTGCTGCTCGGGCAGGCGCGCGGCACCGCCATCTGCGCGGCGGTGATGCACGGGCTGCCGGTGGCGGAGTACACGGCGCTGCAGGTGAAGCAGTCGGTGGTGGGCAACGGCCACGCGCAGAAGCGGCAGGTGCAGGAGATGGTGCGGCGCCTGCTCGGACTTGGGGGCGATCCCAGCCCGGACGCGGCCGACGCGCTGGCGTGCGCGATCTGCCACGCGCACGGCGGCCACGGCTACGGCGGGCTGGCGGTGGCCGGCCGCCGCCGCGGGCGGTCGCGGTGAGCCGCATCCTCTTCGCGTGGGAGCTGGGCGCCGGCTACGGCCACCTCGGGCCTTTCCTGCCGGTCGCCCGCGCGCTGATCGCGCGCGGCCACGAGGTAACGCTCGCGGTGCGCGACGTGGAGCGCGCGAACATCGCGTTCAGCGTGATGCCGGTCAGGATCGTGCAGGCGCCCATTTGCACCAAGACCTACAACGGGCTTGCCGAGCCGCCGCTCAACTACGCCGAGATCCTGATGCGCTACGGCTACCTCGACGCACCCCTGCTGTCGGGTCTGGTGCGCTCGTGGCGTGATCTGCTGGACCTGACGCAGGCGGACGTGGTGGTGGCCGACCATGCGCCCACGGCGCTGCTGGCCGCGCGCGGCACCCACGCCGGACGGGTCGCCATGGGCGGCCCTTTCACCGTTCCTCCGCGGCTGAGCCCGACCCCCAACATGCGTCCATGGGTCGACGTTCCGGCGCAGCGGCTGATCAACAGCGATGCATCGGTTCTGAAGACCATCAACGCGAGCCTGCCCACCGGCATGGCCGAGCTGCAAAGCGTGAGCGAGATTTTGGGAGGCGTGGAACACCTCCTGAGCGGGGTGCCGGAACTCGATCCCTACGGACCGCGCGACCCGCAAAGTTACTTCGGGCTGCACGCCGGACGGATCGGTACGCTGGCCCCGCAGTGGCCGCAAGGCGACGGGCCACGGGTCTTCGCCTATCTAAACGGCGATTACCGGCACCTGGAAGCCGCGATCGCGGCATTGGCTGCCAGCGGCGTGCGCTGCGTGGTCTTTGCCCTGGGTGCGCCGGCCGCTCTCCGCCAGAAGTACCAGAACGAGCGCCTGGTGTTCAGTGCCGGGCTGCTGGATATCGACCGGGTGGTGAACGACAGCGATTTTTGCGTGTGCCAGGGCAATTTCGGCACGGTCACGGAAGTACTGCGGCGGGGCAAGCCGCTGCTCGTGCTGCCGATGGACCTGGAGAAGTTCCTGTTGGCTTCGGCGCTGGAAAGATGCGGGCTCGGCTGCTACGTCCATCCGGACGTCGAGAACCCGGACTTCGGCACCGCGATCGGGCGAATGTTGACGGATCCGTCGCTTGGCGAAGCTGCCCGGGAATTCGCACTGAAGCACCGCGAGCCGTCGGTTGATACAATCATCGAGCGTGTCGCCGGCCGCATC
>CAYSRR010000378.1:0-2408 GCA_964433375.1 uncultured Streptomycetaceae bacterium | reverse complement strand
GCGAGCGCAAGGGGCGGCCGACGAAACGCGAGCGCAGGGAACTGGAGCGCTGGCGTTCGAACAGCAGGGATGAGGGATGAAGGCGAAAGGATGATCCTGGCTTTCACCGGTCGTTACTCTCTGCCTAAAATCAATCTTCTCCTGCCTGAGTGGGTGCCAAGCGCGCCATGATGGTTGGAGGTCTTCTTGGTTTCCCAAGAAGTGAATCAGGCGCCGAGGATGCGCCCCGTGCAATCGCCGAAGCCGATTGACGCATAGCCCGGTCGCTCGGCACGGGCGCGAAGGATGACTTCATCGCCATCTTCGAGGAAGCCGCGCGTCTCGCCTGACGGCAACTCGAACCGCGCCCGGCCGTCGTCCGTGATCTCGGCGAGGCTGCCCCATCCCGAGCTCTGCGGGGCGGAGATAGTGCCAGTGCCGAAGATATCCCCGGGCCGCAGGTTGCACCCGCCGCACGTGTGGTGAGCGATCATCTGCGCGACGGTCCAGTAAAGATGCCGCATGTTGCTTTCGGAAATTCGGTGCGGCGGCATACCTGCCACGCGCATGGCCGGCGTCAGGATGAGAATCTCGAGCGTCACTTCAAAGGCGCCGTTTCGCTGGTCCGCGTCGTCCCAGAGGTAGGGTAGGGGTCGCGGGTCTCCTTCGGGGCGTAGTGGCTGAGCGATCCGGAAGGGCGCGAGCGCCTCGATCGTCACCACCCATGGTGAGACGGTCGTCGCGAAACTTTTGGCAAGGAAGGGGCCGAGCGGCGCCGATTCCCAAGACTGGATATCGCGAGCCGACCAATCATTAATGAGGCACAACCCGACGACATGTTCGCCGCTACGGGCCACGGGAATTGTCTCGCACAGCGCGTTTCCGGGGCCGATCCACACGCCGACCTCAAGCTCGATGTCGAGCTTGCGGCACGGTGCGAACTCCGGTGTATCGCTATCGGGCATCTTCAGTTGACCCGAGGGGCGGCGCACCGCCGTTCCAGACGCAACGATGGACGAGGCGCGGCTGTGATAGGCGACCGGCACGTGCTTGTAATTCGGCATGAGCGGCGCGGGGCGCTTGTTGCGCACGCCGCCGTTCCACGCATGGTGTATGCCGGCGTAAAAATCGGTGTAGTCGCCGATCGCCGCGGGTACGTGCAGCGTGCATCCGGCGGCCTTGCGCAGTAGCCGCTCGCCGTGCGGGCGAGCCGCTTCGTTGCCGGTGCCGTCCTCCGCGAGCAGTTCGAAGAGGCGCTGACGCAACGCCTGGCGCGGCCGGCCGCCGAGCGCCATGAGCGGATTCAGATCTGGACCGGCAGCGGCACGCGCCGCGCGCTCTGCTTCTCCGGTGAAGAGTCCTGCCCCGAGCGCCACCCTTAGGTCGAGGATCTCGTCGCCAATCGCAATGCCGCCGCGTGGGGTTACTCCGGGCGCACTGAAGACGCCGAGCGGGAGGTTCTGGAGGGGGAAAACGGGGTGCGCCCGGGCGCTGGGTACCCAGCTTGAGCGTCGTGCATCGTGCGTCTCGTCGAGCGCGTCCGTCACGTTGCGCTGCCCACCCGCCTTTACTTGACGAGGTCGAGATCCGCCAGCACAGAGCGTATCGGCGTCGCTAACCCGTCTAGATACTCACGCGCTTGCCGGCTGCGTTGGAAATCCGGATCGATCTGGGCGCGGGCGAGTTCCGCGCGCCATTTCTCGTCCCGGTCAAGCCGTGCGAAGATCTCCTCCCAGTACGCCACCTGTTCCGCCGAGAGATCCTTGGGGCCGACGATGCCGCGGTAGTTGGCGAAATCCATCGGCGAGCCCTGCTCGCGCCACGTGGGGATGGAGGCGAGTTCACCTGTTCCCCGGCGCGGCGCCGTCACGCCGAGGATGCGGGCTTTGCCCGTGCGGAACTGCGTGAGCGATTGGGTAAGGCTGCCGGCCGCCACATCCACGTGGCCGCCGAGCATCGCCGTGATGGATTTACCCGCCGAATCGAAGACGATAGTCCTTACTTTACGGATATCTACACCGCCTGCTTTCAGCGCCAGTGCGGCGGCGATGTGGACTGTGCTGCCGGCGACGGAAGAAACGGCGAGGCTAACCGACCCGGGGTCCTTCCTGAGCTTCTCGATCAGGTCGCGCCCGTCTTTGATGGGCGAGTCGGCTCGTGTCGAGAGCGCGATGTACTCTTGGAAAAGAATACAGATAGCGGTGAGGTCGCGGTCGCTGATCTTCGAGGCCCCGGTAAGGTGGGCGATCGAGAGGTTGCCGGCCGAGATCATCAGGAAATGCCCGTCACCGGGATGCTGGTTGAGGTAGGCCCAGCCGATCGCTCCGCCGCCACCGGTGCGGTTCATGATCGTCACTGGAGTCGGGATCATCTTCTTCGTGCGCGTGATGTTCTCGATGAGCCGCGCCATGGTGTCGGGGGCGCTGCCG
>CAYSRR010000377.1:0-2415 GCA_964433375.1 uncultured Streptomycetaceae bacterium | reverse complement strand
CTGAACGGGATCACCGCCCACGCCGCCAGGGCCGGGGTGATCGCCATGACCGGCGCCAGCACGAACAGGAATTTGCTGGCGCCGGAAGGAATGACGATTTCCTTCACCAGCAGCTTGAGGCCGTCCGCGATCGGCTGCAGCAGTCCCATCGGGCCGACGCGGTTGGGGCCGAGCCGGACCTGCATCCAGCCGATCAGCTTGCGCTCCCACAGCGTGAGGTAGGCCACACACAGCATCAACGGCACGACGATCGCCAGGATCTTGGCGAGCGTCCACACCGCCGGCCAGAGCGGGCCGAGCCAGGCTTGCGGGTAGGCGAGCAGCGCGTCGAGCATCAGACCGCCACCTTCTCGCGCGCGGGCACGCGCTCGACCGTCATGGGCCCGGACGGATCGCCCAGGGCCGCCGTCTCGGGCCGCGCCGCCGGCACCCGGATGCAGTCCGCGGGCAGCTTGTCGTCGATGCCGGCGGGAAGCACGGCCTCGCCGCCGCCCTGCCGGATCCGCAGCCCGTCGCCTTCGCGCAGTCCCAGTTTTTCGTACAACGCTCGATTCATCCAGGCGGCCGGCGGCTGCCCGTCGCGCGTCGCCTGGAGCGCGCGGGCGCGGCGCACGATGGCATCGGCCGCGTAGATCGGCACTTCAGCGATGCGCTGGATACCGCCCGTCGGGGCGGTCGCAAAGTTGCCGATATCCACATCCTTCAGGCGGTTGTCGAGCAGGGCTTCGACACTCCTCTCGCCTAACACCTCACGCCTCACTTCTTCAGCGCTGTCCTGGTCGAAACCCGGCAGCCCCAGCAAGTTGCCCAGCACGCGCAGGACTTTCCACGCCGGGCGGGTCTCGCCCAGCGGCCGCACCACGCCGTTGAAGCCCTGCACCCGGCCCTCGGTGCTGATGAACGTGCCGGCCGTCTCGATGAAAGGCGCGACCGGCAGCAGCACGTGGGCATATTCGACAGCGTGATGCTGGTACGGGCTCATCGCCACCACCAGCTCCGCCGCCTTCATCGCGGCGACCGCCTGCCGCGGGTCGCGCGCATCCAGCTCGGCCTCGACCCCCAGCAGCAGGTAGGCCTTCAGCGGATCCTTCAACATCCGCGCCGCGTTCCTGCCGCCCGCGCCCGGCACAGCGCCCGCGATATAGCCACCAACACTGTTAGCCGCCTCGCCCAGAAAACCAAATCGGGCGCCCGTCATCTCCGCAAGCAACAGGCCTAGTTGGTGCAATTGCGAGGCGGCTGGGTGGTGCTGCGCGAGGTTGCCGAGGAACACCGCCGCATCCTTGCCGCCGGCCAGGCTCGCGGCGATGCGCCGGGCGGCGTCGGAGACGATGGCGTCGCGCGCGATCCCGGGAACGGTGACCCCCTTCTGCTCCGCGGCGGACCTGACCACCTGCGCCAGCAGGTCCGGCATGGCGGCGGGCGGGCAGACCGCCCGGTTCGCCACGCGCATCAGCAGCTCGTCGTCGAACGGGTTGATGAAATTGAGCTGGGTCGTCTTCTTCGCGGCCTGCCGCAGGCGGTGCGCGATGAGCGGATGGTCCTTGCGGATCGTCGAGCCGACCACCAGCACGCGGTCGAGCCGGCTCACGTCGGCCACCGGCATGCTGAGCCACGGCGCGCCGGCGAGCTGGCCGTCGCTGGAAAAATCCGACTGGCGCAGGCGGAAATCCACGTTGCCGGAGGAAAACTCGCGGGCGAGTTTTCCTAACAGGTACAGCTCCTCGACAGTCTGATGGGGTGTCGCCAGCATGCCGATGCTCGCGGCGCCGTGCTGGCCATGGATGCGCTTCAGCTCCTTCACCACGTAGTCGAGCGCAACCTGCCACTCGACTTCCTTCCAGGCGCCGCCCTGTTTCAGCATCGGCCGCGCGAGGCGCTGCTCGGAGTTCAGGCCCTCGTACGAGAAGCGGTCCTTGTCGGAGAGCCAGCACTCGTTGACCGCCTCGTTCTCGCGCGGCAGCACCCGCATCACGCGGTTCTGCTTCACCTGGACCGTCAGGTTCGAGCCCAGGCCGCAGTGCGGCGAAACCGACGGCTTGCGCGTCAGCTCCCAGGTGCGGGCGGTGTAGCGGAACGGCTTCGAGGTCAGCGCGCCCACCGGGCACAGGTCGATGACGTTGCCGGAGAGCTCGGAATCCACCGTCTTGCCGACGAAGGTGATGATCTCGGCGTGCTCGCCGCGGCCGATCATGCCCAGTTCCATGACCCCGGCGATCTCCTGCCCGAAGCGCACGCACCGGGTGCAGTGGATGCAGCGCGTCATGTCGGTCGAGATGAGCGGGCCGAGGTTCTTGTTCTCCACCACGCGCTTCGGCTCCTCGTAGCGCGAGCCGCTCGCGCCATAGCCGACCGCCAGGTCCTGCAGCTGGCACTCGCCGCCCTGGTCGCAGATCGGGCAGTCGAGCGGGTGGT
>CAYSRR010000376.1:0-2454 GCA_964433375.1 uncultured Streptomycetaceae bacterium | reverse complement strand
TTTCCCGCCAGCGTTGAATCCGCCACCAGCCGGGGCGCGTCGCCCGGGCGGCGTTCGCCGTGGTTGACCGTGAACTCCCGCTTCGTCACGCGGCGCGCCGCGTCGATCACCTGCCGGACCGAGTAGCCGCTGCCGTTGCCGAGGTTGACGCGCAGGCTTTGCCGCTGTGCGCCGAGATGGACGAGCGCCGCGAGGTGCGCGTCGCACAGGTCGGTGACGTGGATGTAGTCGCGCAGGCAGGTGCCGTCGGGCGTGTCGTAGTCGGCGCCGTAAACCGTCACCGCGCCGCGCCGGCCGGAGGCTGCCTGCAGCACCAGGGGGATGAGGTGCGATTCGGGCTCGTGGCGCTCGCCCAGCCTGCCCGACGGATCGGCGCCGGCGGCGTTGAAGTAGCGCAGACTCGCCGATTTCAGGCCGTGGGCGCGATCGTAGTCATCGAGGATATTCTCCACCATCAGCTTGGTCCGGCCGTACGGGTTGACCGGGGCGGTCGGGTGCGCTTCGTCTATCGGGGAGCGCCGCGGGTCGCCGTAAACCGCGGCGCTCGAGGAGAAGATGAAGCGGCCCACACCCGCCTCGACCATGGCGTCGAGCAGGTTCAGCGTGTTCGCGACGTTGTTGCGGTAGTACTTGCCGGGATGGGAGACCGATTCGCCGACCTCAATGTTCGAGGCGAAGTGCATCACGGCCTCGAAGCCGCCGCGCGCGAACGCCTCCTTCAGGAAAGCGCGGTCGGCCAGGTCCCCTTTCAGGAACTCGCCACCGGTCACGGCGTCGGCGTAGCCGGTCGACAGGTTGTCGAGCGTGGTGACGGCGTGCCCGTGCTCGAGCAGCGCTTTCACCATGTGCGAGCCGATGTAGCCTGCGCCTCCGGTTACCAGGATTTTCATTTTTTTCAGTTACAAGTCTCAAGTCTCAAGTTACAAGACACAAGCTTCAAGTCACGAGTCGCAAGCTACAGCATCGCCTGGCGTTGCGCGTGAGTTTATTCGTCTCCGGGAAGCGCGGGGCCGATGATCGAGAAGCCTTCGCGGCGGGCGGCCGCGCGATGGTCCAGCGTGCCGCCGGCGCGGGCGAGCAACGGACATTCTTTGTTTCAAATAATTGGGATGGGGTGTCCTCTTCGCTGTTTGATTTCGCGTCACGCCGGGAGCAGGTCCACAAATTCCCGCGGCTGAAGCACGGCTGTATTCGGCGGCGGGCTTGCCGCCAGGGCACGATCGCCCGTCACTAACACGGTGTTCGTCTCGCTTTGGACCAGGGACCAGAGGTGATCGTCCTTCGCATCCGGCGCGCCAGTACGCGCCTCGGGCTCGCGAACGATCGCATTGGCCGCGATCACCGTCAGCAGAACATCCACGTCCCGCTCGCTCAACCGGTGAAGCGCCCGGATTTTCTTGCGCAACAGCACTTCCCGGTACTCGGCCAGCAGCGCTGTAGACAGCAGAAAGGGAAAAGCACCCTCGCGCATTCCATCGAGTATTCTAGCCGTGGGGGAGCCGGCATTCCCGGTCAGCAAACCCGCGACAACGACATTCGTGTCGATGACCGCGGCCGAATACTTCATCGACGCCGGGCGGCGCGCGTCTCATCCACCGCGAGCCGCAGGGCCCCGGCCTCGCTTAGCGACGCCCGTGCGCGCGCCTTTGCCACGAGTTCCCCCGCGCTGCGCAGGGTCTTGATGCCGTAGAACTCCAGGCTCTCCTCGACCAGTTGGCCGATCGTCTTGCCGCGCTTCACCGCCGCCTCGCGCAGAGCGCGGTGGCGTTCATCGCTCAAAGTAATGGTCAGTCGGGCCATCGCAGGTGCCTTGGTGTTTTGTCACCAAAGCATCATAGCATACCCGTTAAACCAGGTTCAAGGTTCAACAACGCCTGGCGTTGCGCCGGGGTTCCTGCTTCCTGTCCCTGCGCGTGAATTCATTCGCGCTCTTCCAGGAGCGCCGCGACGGCGCTGGCGCCTTTCCGGCTCACGCGCGGCGCGGGCTGCGAGACGATGCGCTCGGCCAGGCCGCCCTGCCCCAGGCGCAGCAATCCCGCGCGCCGGAGGCGGTCGAGGCGGCCCTCCGCCTCGGCCGCAAGGACCGCCCCGACGGGCTCCAGCCGCGCCACCGGCCGGTCGCGATCCGTGATCAAGATCGTCTCCCCGCGCCGCACGCGCTCCAGCAGCCGGCTCAAGCCGTTCTTGGTCTCGGATATGGATGCTTCTTTCACGTGGCTATTCTAGCCTTTTCAAAATGGCTGCCAGGGATTGGATTAATCCGGCCGAACGCAATAACATTGTTATCACAGCGAAACGATCGAGGTGCTCCGCATGAAAATCACGATCAGAAAGATGGGCAATTCCCAAGGCGTCATCATCCCGAAACCGGTCCTGGCGCAGGTGGGTCTGGATGATGAGGCCGAGATGTCGGTTGAACGCGGGGCGATCGTCTTGCGCAGGCCACGCAAGGGC
>CAYSRR010000375.1:0-2486 GCA_964433375.1 uncultured Streptomycetaceae bacterium | reverse complement strand
CCGAACGCCCGCTCGAAGACTTCGTAGCGTCCCGCGATCGTGGCGTGGCAGTCGGGGCACTTCCCTTCCGGCGTGACGCGATAGCTTTCAATGCGATACCAGTCGCGCACGACGAGCGGCGTCCGGCAGCCGGGGCAATACGTCGTGCCGCCTTCGGCGTCGTGCACGTTGCCGGTGTAGACGTAGCGCAATCCTTCCGCCAGCGCGATGTCGCGCGCGCGGCGCAGCGTCGACGCCGGGGTGGCCGGCACATCGGGCATCTTGTAGTCGGGGTGGAAGGCCGTGAAGTGCACCGGCACGTCCGGCCCCAGTTCCTTCCGGATCCACCGGCATTCCGCCTCGATCTCGCCGCTCGAGTCGTTCCGGCCGGGAATCAGCAGCGTGGTGATCTCCAGCCACACGTCCGTTTCGTGCCTGAGCCAGGCCAGCGTGTCGAGGACGGGCTGCAGCCGCGCGCCGCAGAGCTTGAAATAGAACTCGTCGGTGAACGCCTTCAGGTCCACGTTGGCGGCGTCCATCTTCGCGTAGAACTCGCGGCGCGGCGCAGCGTGCATGTAGCCCGCCGTCACCGCCACGGCCCGCACGTTGCGCTCGTGGCAGGCGTCGGCGATGTCCATCGCGTATTCGGCGAAGATCACCGGGTCGTTGTAGGTGAAGGCCACGCTCCTGCAGCCGCCGGCTACCGCCGCCTCCGCGATCGCCTCCGGCGTGGCTTCGTCGGCCAGCCGGTCCATGTCGCGCGACCGGGAGATGTCCCAGTTCTGGCAGAACTTGCAGGCGAGGTTGCAGCCCGCCGTGCCGAAGGAAAGGATGCTGGAGCCGGGGTAGAACTGGTTCAGCGGCTTCTTCTCGACGGGATCGATGCAGAAACCGGACGAGCGGCCGTAGGTGGTGAGCACCATGCGGTCACCCTCGCGCATGCGCACGAAACACGCGCCGCGCTGGCCCTCGTGCAGGCGGCAATCGCGCGGGCACAGGTCGCATTGCATCCGCCCATCGTCGAGCAGGTGCCACCAGCGGGCGGGATAAGCGTCCATGAATTAGCCGCAAAGACGCAAAGTCGCAAAGGCAATCATTCAATAAACACAGAACGGCAATCTCTGTGCCTTTGCGCCTTTGCGGCTAATTTCAGGTTTCCCGCCACTTGAACACCGTGTAACGCGAGAGCTTCACTTCCGCGTCCCAGAAATCCGGCGGCAGGCCGGCCTTGTACTTGAGTTGCGCCATGAAATCCGCCGGGTCCTGGAAGTTTTCCCAGACCTGGGGCAGGAAGGTGCTGGTGTGGTGGCCGTACTGGAAAACGAGGCCGTCGATGCCGGCGCGCAACTGCCGCAGCACGTCAGGCTCGTCGCCGAAACGCATCGGCTCGAGCGCGGAGAGTACCGAGATTTCGACCGAGACGGCGGCGAACTCCGCCGCGGTGAGGGGCTTGAAGCGGGGATCGCGGAACGCGGCGCCCACCGCGTTGGCCTTCACGTCGTCGGCCAGCGTGCGGTGCGGCTTCAGGGTGCCGATGCAGCCGCGCAGCGCGCTCTCCCGCATCAGCGTGATGAAAGTAGCGCCTGGCTGCCTCAGCCAGGGCTGGTCGGCGCCCGCCGCCTGGGCAAGGCCCAGTTCGGTCGCGATCGCGGCGCGCGCCAGCGGCAGCAGCACCCGGCCCGCGTCGGGCGGGAACGGCTGATGGATGGAATCAGCGGCCATCGCGCGCGTCCTCGTAAAAGGCGAAGGCGCCGTAACCCACCACGCGATTCCTGTCGCCCGCGGTGTCTCCGGAATTGCGCAGGTCGATCAGCTCGGGCTTCAATCCGCGCCGGCGCGCGATGCGGGTAAGTCCCGTCACCGGTGTCGCGCCGCAGGCCTGTTCGTGCGAGAGCTCGGGCGCCAGCGCGAGGATGGCCTGGGCCGTCGCCCGGTCCACGGCCTGGGCATCGCCGTAGGGAAGATAGTGCGAAAGATCGGAGCTCACCACGACGAGCGTCTCGGGGCCGCCCCACAGCGCGTCGAGCACTTCCGCGACTTCCTGCGCGCTGGCGTGGCCGACCGCGAGCGGCACCAGCGTAAATTTCCCGAGCACGGCCTGCAGGAAAGGCACGTGCACCTCCAGCGAATGCTCGAGGGCATGCGCCTGGGGGCTCACCGTGACCTGCGGCAGCTTGCCCAGCGCCTCGACCGCGGCCGCGTCGATCCCGATCGCGCCGAGCGGCGTGGCAAAGGCGGTGCAGCCAGGAAGCGCCAGCCCCTTCACCGCGACGCGATGCGTGGGACCGAGCAGGATGACGCGGGTGATATGGCCGCGCGCGGGAGCGAGCAGCGCGTACACGCTGGCCGCGACCGGGCCGGAATAGATGTAACCGGCATGGGGCGCGATGATCGCCTTGGGCACGGCGCGCTCCGGCGCGTCGTGCGCGGCGGCGCCAAGCAATTGCGCCAGGTGGCGTTCGAGCTCGCGGCGATCGCCCGGGTAGAACATGCCGGCCACCGCCGGC
>CAYSRR010000374.1:0-2488 GCA_964433375.1 uncultured Streptomycetaceae bacterium | reverse complement strand
CGCTGCTTCACCCTGCCATCGCTCGAGACCGCGGACAATATACCACGCCCCCTCACCTCGGTTGCGTAGAGGATCATCCGGCCGTTCGGCGCGAAACTCGGCGACTCGTCCATCGTGCCGTCGGTGAGGACCTGCACCTGACGCGTCGCCAGGTCCTGCACCGCCACGTTGAATCGGCCGCCGTTTCTTTGTATGAACGTGAAGCTCTTGCCATCGGGGCTGAAGCGCGGGCTGACGTTGTAGCTGCCCTCGAAGGTGAGCCGCCGCGTGTCGCTGCCCTTCACCGTCATGCCGTAGATCTGCGGGCTGCCGCCGCGGTCGGACGTGAAGAGCAGCAGCTCCCCGTCCGGGGAAAAAACCGGCTCGGTGTCGATCGCCGAGCTCCGGGTGAGCCGGGTGACGCCGCTGCCGTCGGCATTGATGAGATAGATCTGCGAGCCGCCGTCCTTGGTCAGCACCACGGCGAGCCGGCGGCCGTCGGGCGACCACGCCGGCGCGCTGTTGCTGCCCCAGAAATTCGCCAGCGCGCGGCGGCTGCCGGTGGTGAGCGACTGGACGTAGATGACCGGTTTTTTCTGCTCGAACGACACGTAGGCGAGCTGGGTGCCGTCCGGCGACCACTTCGGCGAGATGATCGGCTCGCTGGAAGCAAGCACCGTCTGCGCGCCGTAGCCGTCGGCATCCGCCACCTGCAGCTCGTAGCGGCTGCCGCGCTTCACGACGTAGGTGATGCGGGTCGAGAACACGCCCTTGTCGCCGGTCAGCTTCTCGTAGATCGCGTCAGCGATGCGGTGCGCGGTGTGGCGCAGCTGGGTGGCGCTGGCCGTGTAGGCAAAGCCCGCGAGCTGCGCCTGCTTGGCGACATCCATCAGGCGGAAGCGGATGTCGTAGCGGCCGTCGGGCAGCGGCGCGACGGTGCCGATCACCACCGCCTCGGCGCCGCGCGTGCGCCAGGTGTCGTAGCTCAGGTCCTGCGGCTCGTGCGGCGGCGGATTCAGGCCGCCAGCGTCCACCGTCCTGAACAACCCGCTGCGGGCGAGGTCGGCCGATATGACGGAGGAAAGCGGTTGCGCCAGTCCCGCTTCGGCGCGGAACGGCACGATGGCGATGGGATACTGGCTCGCGCCGAAGCCGATGGTCTCGATAGTGACCGCCCCACGGGCAATCTGGGGCAATGCGACCGAGGCCAGCAGAACGAGATAACAGAGGTAGTTACGCAGCCTGCCGATGCTCATGTCTTGTCATTATATCCGCTTGGTCCTGCCTGATGCGCAGCGCCGCTTGTCGTCGCAAAGCGACAAGACGCCATGAAGTCCCGGCACCCTACCCTTTGTATAGGCACACGTGCGTGAGTTCCCGAAACTCGCGCATGAGCGCAGGTTCGGACGGCACCGGCAGAGGCTGTGCCCGGCGAATCGCACTCTCACAAGCGTTGTCCCAAGCCGGCTGCCCGCTCGACTTGACCGTTTTCACGTCAAGAACCTCGCCACCGGGTAGTACGGTAATGGACAGCACGGTTACGGGCTCGCCCTGGATGCTGGCCGGCTCGATGATGAAGCGCCGGATGCGGTCAGCGATGGCCTGCCTGTACTTGTCGATCTCGCGCCCCCGCGCCACGGCCTGCTCCCGTGCGAGCTTTGCCTGCGCGTCCGCCTGCTCCTGCGCCAGGCGCTTCGCTTCCGCCTCCTTCGCCTGCTGCAGCTTCAGCGCCTCGAGCCGCTGCTCCTCCTCGCGCTTTTTCTTCTCGGCGAGCGCCTGTTCCTCGCGCCTCTTCTTTTCAAGCGCGGCCTGCTCCTTCGCCTTGCGCTCCTTCTCCTTCTTCTCGTGCAACTCGATGTCGGCCTTCGGCTGCGGCTTGGGTTCCGGCTTGGGCTCCATCTTGGGCGGAGGCGGAAGCGGCTTGGGCTCGGCTTTCGGCGGGGGCGGAGGCGGCGCGACCTTCGGCGGCGCCACCGGGGGCAGGCTGCTCCACAGCTCCGCCACCATCGCGGCGGGCTCCGGCTTCTTCCAGTTAACGCCGAAGATCAGCAGAATCAGAAACAACACGTGCATCACCAGCGCGAGTGCGCCGGAAATCGTCTTCTCGTTGGGGGTCTCGAAAACGGTGGCCGCCATCAGCCGGAACCGGTTCTAGCCGCCACGCGGCTTGACGAGCAGCCCGACCTTGCGCACCTGGTTCTGCTGCAGCATGTCCATCACCTCCAGCACCGCCTCGTAGCGCACGTCCTTGTCGGCGGAAATCACCACGGCCTGGTCGGGATTCTGCTGCTGCTTCTTCTGGATCGCCTCGATGAGGTCCTTGCGGTTGACCTTGCGCTCGTCCATCGAGCGGGCGCGATCGCGAAACATCAGCGTGCCGTCGGTGCGGATCGAGACTTCCATCGGCTGCTGCGGGGGGTCGGACGTCTTGCCGACCGAGGGCAGCTCGATCTGGCCGGGATTGATGAGTGGCGCGGTGACCATGAAGATCACCAGCAGCACCAGCATC
>CAYSRR010000373.1:0-2506 GCA_964433375.1 uncultured Streptomycetaceae bacterium | reverse complement strand
GCGCCGGCCGGGATAGCCTTCGGAATATTTGTTGGCGAAGGCGCTGCCGTTGGTGGCGTAGATTTCCGGAAATGCGTAGTTCTCGGACGGGATCAGTTCCAGCCCTTCGCGCTGGCGCTGTTCCTCGCCGAGCAATGCGGCGTAGACATCGGGATCGCTGGATCGAAGAAGGTCGAATGTCGAGTGCATGCCGGCTCGCTCCTGTAGAAGAGGTGGGACAAGGTGCCCAGGCGAGCGGCGGTCGGCAGAGGAGGGCTCTGCACGCATGCTTCCCGATGGTTATTCCATCTACGCCAGTTACATGCGCGGGGCCGATGCTACTGGAAGCGTTCCCGCATGCGCAACGATCGTGAAGCCCTTCCGTGAAGATTGGCCAGTGGAGTAGTCAGCGCCGTCGGGCTTCGTGGACAATCCAACGCCCCGCGTTACCAACGAGAATGCCCATGCCGCTCGACTATGACCGCCTGATGCGCCTGCCCAGTGAGCCCGTGACGGAGACGTACACAAAGCGCGACACCATCCTCTATGCGCTGGGCCTGGGCGTCGGTGCCGCCGATCCGTTCGATCGCAGCGAGCTCAAGTACGTCTACGAGAAGGATCTGGTCGTATTGCCCATGCAGGCCGTCGTGCTCGGTGCGGGTGCGATGCGCTTCACGGATCCGAAGTTCGGCGTGAACTACACGATGCTGCTGCACGGCGAGCAGTCGCTGCAGATTCACAGGACCTTGCCGCCGGAAGGCACGATCGTGAGCGAGGGGAAGATCGACGAGATCTACGACAAGGGCGCGGGCAAAGGCGCCGTGCTTTATTTCACGCGCAAGCTGTTCGACAAGGCATCGGGCGATCTGATGGTGACGCTCGGCAGCGTCGTGTTTCTGCGCGGTGACGGCGGATTCGGCGGCAAGAGCGACGGTGCGCCGAAGCCCCGCCCGGTTCCTGCCGATCGCGCCGCCGATCTTCAGGTGCCCGTCCATACTTCGCTGAATCAGGCGCTGATCTATCGGCTGTCGGGCGATTACAACCCGCTGCACATCGATCCCGACGTGGCGAAGCAGGCGGGCTTCGATCGGCCCATCCTGCACGGTCTTGCCGCCTACGGCATGGTCGGGCGCGCGCTGATCAAGTCGTTGTGCAACGACGAACCGCAGCGGATGAAGCGGCTGGATGTGCGCTTCACCAGTCCCGTCTATCCCGGCGAGCCGCTGCATGTCGACGTATGGAAAGTCGGCCCGGGCGATGTCGCATTCAAGCTGATCGCAACCCGGCGCGGGACCGTGGTAGAAGATTTCGGACGATTCGAGTACCACGGCTGAGGCACGTCGATGCTCATCCCTTGTCGTGTCATCACGATCACGACGGATTTCGGACACCAGGGTCCCTTCGTTGCCACGATGAAGGGGCGCATGCTGGCGCGCCTGCCCGACGCCCGCATCGTCGATGTCACCCACGAGGTGCCTGTTTACTGGCCGGCAGAAGCGGGTTTCTGGCTGAGCCGGGCGTATCAATACTTTCCCCAGGGAACCATCCATGTCGCGGTCGTGGATCCGGGGGTCGGCACCAGTCGCGACATCATCGCCGTCGAGGCGGACGGACATGGCTTCCTCGCCCCGGACAACGGGTTGCTGGCACCGATTCTTGGAAAAGTGGCTGCTGCGCGTATTCATCGCATGGACCTGTCGAGAGTTCGCCAGCGGCTGCAACTGCCGCTCCCCAGTGCAACTTTCCATGGCCGGGACATTTTCGCCCCCGTGGCCGCGGAAATGGCCGCAGGCCGGATTGCGGCGGAGGATCTCGGGCCGGCCACCACGGACGTCGTGCCGGCCTGGGTGGATGACCCTGTCAGTACGGCGGACCAGGTGTCCGGCGTCGTCATTACGATCGATCACTTCGGGAATCTGATCAGCAACATCGATGCCGCGCTGATCGAGGGGTTCAGTCATCCGGTGGTCCGCACGGCCGGCCACAGTTTCCCGCTGCGCCGGACGTATGGCGACGTTCGTCCGGGCGAATATCTGGCCCTGATCAATTCCTTCGGAGTCATCGAGCTGGCACGGGCCGAACAGAGTGCCGCCGAGGGTCTGGGCCTGGGGCGGGGCGCCCCCGTCATCGTTTCCCGTCAGTGAATCAGGGCGCCGATGGTGCGCCCAACCCCTTGAATCCCATCCAGCTAGTGCCATTCAGGCAGGGGTTGCCGAAGCCGGTCGATGATGTGTCCACACCGCGACACAGCAGCCATTGAAAACCGCGGCGCATCGTATATAGTCCGCAGGCCGCGGGTTCCCGCGGACCCCGATCTGGTTGATTTTTCAGGATTTTTTTCAGGAATCATCATGGTGGAGAGAGACGGCGAGCACTTCGATATCGATGATGACTTCGTCGCCGAGAGCGATGAGGATCAGAATTTCGATCGATTCATCGATAACCGGCGCACGCGCGCCAGCGCCTCGAAAGACAAAGACACCAAGAAGGGCAAGGCCGCCTGGAGCAAGCTGGAAGACGTTCTGGC
>CAYSRR010000372.1:0-2511 GCA_964433375.1 uncultured Streptomycetaceae bacterium | reverse complement strand
GGAGAAACCACCCAGGCGCTTTGCGCCACCCCTCCTTGTCAAGGAGGGGTCGAGCGTACGCGAGGGGGAGGTCAGAAGCGGTCCGGATCCGCCCGATTCTCGAAACGGATGTGCTTGCCGAGGAAGGTGAGCTTCTTCATGCCGGTCGGGCCGTTGCGCTGCTTGGCGATGATGATCTCGGCCTCGCCCTGCTTTTCGGGATTGCCCGGGTTGTAGACTTCGTCGCGATAGATAAAGAAGATCAGGTCGGCGTCCTGCTCGATCGCGCCCGATTCGCGCAGGTCCGACATCATCGGCCGCTTGTCCTGGCGCGCTTCCACGCCGCGATTCAGCTGGGAGAGCGCGACGACGGGCAGCTTCAATTCCTTGGCGAGGCTCTTCAGCGAGCGGGAAATCTCGGCGATCTCGGTGGCGCGGTTCTCCTCGCGGCCGCCGCCGGTGGCCGACATGAGCTGCAGGTAATCCACCACGATCAGCGACAGGCCGCCGCATTGCCGGTGCAGGCGCCGCGCGCGCGAGCGCACTTCGAGCGCGTTCAGGCCCGCGCTGTCGTCGATGTAGAGCTGCGCCTCGTTCAGCTTGCCGACCGACTCGACCATCCGCGACCAGTCCTCGTCCTTGAAGGTCCCGGTGCGCAGCTCGTGCTGGTCGAAGCGCCCGACCGAGCCGATCATGCGCATGGCGAGCTGGGTGCCCGACATTTCCATGCTGAACACGGCGACCGCCTTCCTGAGCTCCAGCGCGACGTGCTCGACGATGTTCATGGCGAGCGAGGTCTTGCCCATGGACGGGCGCGCGGCGATGATCACGAGCTCGCCCGGCTGGAGGCCCGACGTCATGCGGTCGAGGTCGACGAACCCCGTCGCCAGCCCGATGATGTCGTTCTTGTTCTCGCGGTTGTAGAGCATGTCGATACGCTCGACCGTCTCGGTCAGCAGCGGATCGATCTTGACGAAGCCCTGGTTGCTCCTCGCCCCCGCCTCGGCGATCTGGAACACCTTGGATTCGGCCTCGTCCACCAGCGCCTTGGCATCGCGGCCCATCGGGCTGTAGGCGGAGTCGGCGATCTCGGTCCCCACCGTGGCGAGGTTGCGCATGATGGAGCGCTCCCGCACGATTTCCGCGTAACGCCGGATGTTGGCGGCGCTGGGGGTATTCAGCGCCAGCGACCCCAGGTAGGACTGGCCCCCGATTTCATCCAGCTTGCCGCTTCTCTCGAGGCTCTCCGCCACGGTCAGCGCGTCGGCGGGCTTGCCGTGCTCGATCAGCCGGCCGATATGCTGGAAGATGAGGCGGTGGTCCGCCCGGTAGAAATCGGGCTCCCTGACGAGGTCCGCCACCCGGTCCCACGCCGTGTTGTCGAGCAGCAGCCCGCCGAGGACCGATTGCTCCGCCTCCACCGACTGGGGAGGCACCCGCGCGGCCTCGACCTGTGCATCCTTGACGATCGAGGTGACCTGGGCCTGGGCCATGAGATGTCGCGCTGGGATAATCGGGAGGTTGAAAGTTACGGCGGATCGACGCCTGCAATCTACATAAAAAAATGGGCTGTCGCCAGCCCATTTTTTACGGAGTAATTATCTCCTTGATTTCAGGTGCTACTGCTCTCCCAGCACCGAGACCGTGACGGTCACGATCACGTCCGCGTGCAGCGCGATCGTGAGCGGGTAGTCCCCGACCTGCTTCAGCGGCCCCTGCGGCATGCGGATCAACGCCTTCGGCACCTCGTGGCCCTGCGCCTTCAAGGCTTCGGAAACGTCCACGTTGGTGACGGAGCCGAACAGCTTGCCGTCCACGCCCGCCTTCTGCGTGATCTGGACCATCAGGCCATCGAGCCTGGCGGCCTGCGCCTGCGCGCCGGCCAGCGCGTCCGCCTGGGCCTTTTCCAGCTCGGCGCGGCGTTTCTCGAACTCGGCCAGGTTCTGGGCCGTGGCCCGCTTGGCCTTGCCGTTCGGGATCAGGTAGTTGCGCGCGAAGCCCTCTTTCACCTTGACGACGTCGCCGAGGCCGCCCAGGTTCGCGATCTTCTCGAGAAGTATGATTTGCATCGCCGGCCTCCTAGTGCAGATCGGTGTACGGCAGCAGCGCGAGAAAGCGGGCGCGCTGGATCGCGACCGACAACTGCCGCTGGAAGCGCGCCTTGGTGCCGGTAATGCGCGCCGGAATGATGCGGCCGTTCTCGTTGATGAATTCCTTCAGGATGCCGATGTCCTTGTAGTCGATTTCCTTGGTGCCGTCGGCCGTGAAGCGGCAGAACTTCTTGCGCCGGAACAGCGCCCCGCGCCCGCCGCGCGTGTCCTTGCCCTTGCCCTTCGCGAACTTGCCCTTGCCCTTGCCGCGGCCTCGCGCTCCGCCGCCGCCTCCGTAGCCCTGTCTCTGCATCGCCATGATCTAGTCCTTTATCGCTCGTGCTTCGGTTACGTGCAATATCAACTGGGTGCTCATCCGGTTCTTGCGGTTGAGGAACCCGCTCAGCCTGACCGCCTGCCCCGGTTTCAGCCGGGACATCGC
>CAYSRR010000371.1:0-2517 GCA_964433375.1 uncultured Streptomycetaceae bacterium | reverse complement strand
CTCCAACACTCGCTCGGGCCTGAATCCATGAATGCTCTCACCACCGTCGGACTGTTTTTCGCGACCGCCATCGCCGAGATCGTCGGATGCTACCTGCCTTATCTCTGGCTCAAGGACCGCGCGCCGATCTGGGTACTGGTTCCGGCCGCCGCGTCGCTCGCGCTGTTCGTCTGGCTGCTCACCCTCCATCCCACCGCCGCGGGACGCGTGTACGCCGCTTACGGCGGGGTTTACGTGACGACCGCCCTGCTTTGGTTGTGGCTGATCGACGGCGTGCGGCCGACCACCTGGGACATCGCCGGCTCCCTTATCGCCGTCTCCGGTATGGCCGTGATCATGTTCGCCCCAAAGGGGTGACGCGACCGCCGATCCATCGAGGAACTTCCGGTAAAGTATTTGCCTCAAACGCCTGAATTCATCACCGTCACGAAGGAAACGACATGAAACGACTCGCGATCGCGGCCCTGGTCCTGGGCTTGAGCAACTTCGCCCACGGCTACGGGCTGCCTTACGCCGTGGATTCGCTGGAGAAGGCGCAGGCGCAAGCGAAGCAGAACACCTCGAGGCACGTGCTGGTGTTCTACACCAGCCCCACCTGAGGGCTATGCCGGTACATCACCGGCCAGCTCTCCGGCGGAGAGCTCAAGGACAAATACACGAAGGACTTCGTCGTGTTCGAGGCGGAACCGCCGTCGAACTACCTGCCCACCGAGACGCTGCGCAAGCTGTCGGCGGCACACTACACGCCGGTGTTCGTCTTCCTGGATGCCAGCGGCAAAAAGGTGCTGGAGACGCGCGGCTTCCGCAATCCGCGCGAGGCAAAGGCCCTGCACGATTTCGTCAGCAAACGGCTCTACCTCAAGACGAAGTGGCCTGATTTCCTCGCGGCGTATCCGAAGAACTGACCCGTCTCGGCCACTGAAACGAGAACGGCCGGCTGTCTCCAGCCGGCCATATCGCTTTCCATCCTGATTCGGTTCTCTCTGTGGCTATCTTGCTTGAAGTTATCGGCGTGTATCGACGTTCGACCCCCTCCCTCGCCCTCCCCCTTCAACAAGGGGGAGGGTTGGGTGGGGCTTCGCCCTCCCCCTTCCATAAGGGGGAGGGATGGGGTGGGGGTTAGTTCTCGCCGGCAGCCTTCGCCCCATCCACCACCTTCAACCCCGGCCGCCCCGGCGTCGCGGGCTTCAACAGGTTGTCGGTGAAGAGCAGGTATTCCGGCCCCAGTTCCTCGATGCGGTTGACGCCGAGCAGCGCCATGACGCGGCCGATCTCCTCGCGGAAGATGTCGAGCGCGCGCTTCGCGCCCGCCTCGCCGTGGGCGGCGATGCCGTAGAGCGTCGAGCGGCCGATCTGCACCGCGTGCGCGCCCAGGGCGAGCGCCTTGACGACGTCGCTGCCGCGGCGGAAACCGCTGTCCACCAGTACCGTCGCGCGCTTGCCGATCGCGTCCGCGATCTCCGGCAGCGCTTCCATCGGGGAAATGATGCCGTCGAGGTTGCGGCCGCCATGGTTCGACACCACGATACCGTCCGCGCCGCAGTCCACCGCCTTGGCCGCGTCCTGCGCGTTCAGCATGCCTTTCACGATCAGCTTGTGCGGCCAGATCTTGCGCATGGCCCTGAGATCGTCCCACGACAGCGAGTCGGTGCGCAGGCTCGAGCGTCCCATCGGGCCGGCGGTGATGCGCGCGCGCACGTCGGTCGGGTAGTTCTGGTAGCGTGGCATGCCGGTCGTGACGATGTAACGCGCCAGCACGCCCATCATCCAGCGCGGGTGCATCATGACGTCGGCGATATTCCCGGGCGTGAACGTGAACGGAATGGTGAAGCCGTTGCGGATGTTGTACTCGCGGTTGCCGGCGTGCACGCCGTCCACCGTCACCACCAGCGCCTTGTAGCCGGCGGCTTTCGCCCGCTCGACCAGCTTCTGCGACAGCGAGCGGTCCGGCCACATGTAAAGCTGGAACCAGAGCTCGCCGCCCGCCTCGTCCGCCACGCGCTCCATCGCCGTCATCGAGCCGGTGGCGAGCGTAAAGGGAATGCCGGCATCGCGGGCGGCCTTCGCCAGCGCGATTTCGCCTTCGTGCCACAGCAGGCCGGCGGTGCCGGTCGGCGCGATCACCATCGGCATCTTGTGCTTGTTGCCGAAGATCGTGGTCTCCAGGCTGCGCCTGGAGACGTCGACCAGCGTGCGCGGCTTGAAGCGGATGCGGTCGAACACCGTGCGGTTGTTGCGCAGCGACACCTCGTCCTCGGTGCCGCGGTCGCAAAACTCGAACAGGCCTTTCGGCACGCGCCGCAGCGCCTGGTCGCGCAAATCGAAGATGTTGTAGGCACCCAGCTTGTCGTCTGCCATGTGGACTCTCTCGTCGTTTGGTCTCGCAAGTTTAACGCGCGCGGCCAGGCACGGCCATGACCCGGCCACAATTGAAAACCCCCTGCCGGGCAGGGGGTTGAATCAAGGCTCGCGTGAATCTTCCCCTCCTTGTCAAGGAGGGGTGGCGCGAAGCGCCGG
>CAYSRR010000370.1:0-2517 GCA_964433375.1 uncultured Streptomycetaceae bacterium | reverse complement strand
ACGAACTCGACCGACTTGGTGGGTTCCCAGGCCATGGCGGCCTGGCCGCCGCCCAGGGCGGCAAACAGTAACGCGCTGCAAGTTGCGATGCGTCGAGTAGACATGACACTCCTCCTGTTTATGGTTGAGCCATTCGGAAACGGCACGGCCCGCCCTGAGTTGTTGTTTGGACTTTCGGCCGCATCAATCTGCCGTACGTGGCCGTTACTATACTTGACCGGCGTCAATTTCCCGAAATATATGTGCCGCTTCCCGCTTTTCTCGCGCTGCAGCATGCCTGGAGCACCGAGGCGCCAGGCACCACCACGGGGACGTCACTTCACGAGTATCACGGGGACCGGGGACAAGTGGATGACCTTGGTCGCCACCGAACCCAGGACCAGGCCCGAAACCGGGCTGAGCCCCCGCGTTCCCATGACGATATGGTCGCAGCCCTTGGCCCTGGCATATTCGACGGCGACGCTGGCGGGATCGCCCACGCCGATGTGATGGGTGCAGGCGACGCCGCGCGCCGCAAGGGCTTCGCGCGCCTTCTTGAGGGCCGTCGTCCCCTCGTCATGATAGTAGGAGTTGAGCGATTCCTCGCTGATGAACATCTTGACGTTCACCCCTACCAGCGGCAATTGCACGTTGAGCGCGTGCACATGCACCGGCTCTTTGTACAGACCGGCGTGACGGATCACGTAATCGATGGCCCGGTCCGAGTTTTCGGATCCATCCACGGCAACAAGCAGTTTCGGCATAGTGCTGTCCCCTTATTCCTTGCGTGCGTCGTCATGCTGCACCAGGTCCACCGGTTGCGCCGCGGCCGGCGCCGGGGCTTTGCGAGCCACCAGCAGCTTGCCGACCGCCACCACCAGCAGCGCGCCCATCACCGGCCCGCCGTACTTGAGCCAGGGCGCGTTGGCGACCACCCAATCCGTCACCACCACGTCGTGGGCCGCCATGTCGCCCGCGATCCAGCCGAGCAGCGCCGCCCCGCCCACGATCACGATCGGGAAGCGGTCCATCAGCATGAGCACGAGCTTGCTGCACCAAACGATGATCGGCACGCTCACCACCAGCCCGAAGACCACCAGCACGATGCTGTCCTTCGATGCCGCCGCGATCGCGATCACATTGTCCAGGCTCATCACCGCGTCGGCCACGACGATCGTCTTGATCGCTCCCATGAGATGGGTGCTCGCGTCGATCTCGTGGCCGTCTTCTCCGTGGGGAGTCAGCAGCTTGATGCCGATCCAGAGCAGCAACAGCCCGCCCACGATCTTCAGATAAGGCACCTTCAGCAACTGCAGGGCGAAGAAAATCAGGACGACCCGCAGCGCGATGGCCCCGAACACACCCCAGAAGATCGCCCGGTTGCGCTGCTGTGCGGGCAACCGCCGCGATGCGAGCGCAATCACCACCGCGTTATCGCCCCCGAGGACGATGTCAATGGCGATGATCTGCAGCACCGCCACCCAGAATGCCGGTGAACCGAATTCCATTGCGATTCCTTGTGTAGTTAGTCCAGCGCACGCGGCGTCAAGCCACCTTCACCACGAAAGGCCGCCGCACGCAACTGCGGCCATCCGGGCAAAGGTCTCGCTGGCAACCGGAGCGGTTGCCGGCAGGGCCGGGGCGGCACAAAAATCTGCGGCCTGCCCGTGCTGACGACCCTGCCGCAGCGGCACCAGAGATATGCACCGCCGTGGCTACTCCCCTTTGGAGGGACATTGCAGGTTGAAGCCCGCAACGCAGGTGGGGGTTTTAGCACGCCCATTTTACGCGCGTCAACCCATAACGCGGCCTCGCGCGACGGCAGACCTAGAACAACCCCACGACCTTGCCGTCGTCGGTGAGGTCGATCTTCTCCGCCGAAGGCGCCTTCGGCAGCCCCGGCATGGTCATGATGTCGCCGCAGATCATCACGATGAACTCGGCGCCGGCCGCGAGCCGCACTTCACGGATGTTGACCATGTGGCCGGACGGCGCCCCGCGCACGCTGGCGTCGGTCGAGAAAGAGGACTGGGTCTTCGCGACGCACACCGGGTAGTGCCCGTAGCCGCCTTCCTGCAGCTCCTTGATGCGCCCGCGCACCTTGGTGTCGGCGGTGATGTCGGCCGCGCCGTAAACCTTCGTGGCGATCTTTTTCATCTTCTCCCACAGGGGATCGGCATCCTCGTAGACGAAGGTCGGATTCGATTTCTGTTCGCACAGGTCGACGACGATGCGCGCCAGGTCCGCCGCGCCCTTGCCGCCGTCCGCCCAGTGCGTCGCCACCACCACCTTCGCGCCGAGCTTGCCGATGCGGTCGGTGAGGAGATCCATTTCCGCCTTGGTGTCGGCGATGAAGCGGTTGATCGATACCACGCACGGGATACCGTAGACGTCCTTCACGTTCTTCACGTGACGCTCGAGGTTGACCAGCCCTTTCTCCAGCGCCGCCAGGTTTTCCTTGTTGAGGTCGTCCTTGCCGACGCCGCCGTGGTGCTTCAGCGCGCGCACCGTGGCGACGATCACGCCGGCGTTGGGCTT
>CAYSRR010000369.1:0-2522 GCA_964433375.1 uncultured Streptomycetaceae bacterium | reverse complement strand
CAACGTCGCCGACAACGGCTTCCTCGACCACACCGCTCCCACCCCGCAGGGCTGGGGCTACTGCGTGTTCGGGCGCGTGGCGGCAGGCACCGAGGTGGTGGACAAGATCAAGGGCGTGAAGACCGGCAGCAAAGGCATGCACCAGGACGTGCCGCTGGAAGACGTGATCATCGAGAAAGCGGAAGTCGTTTGAGTTCGTGAGGCGTGAGGTGTGAGGCGTAACACCCCCCCATGAGTGCAACCCCTCACCCCTCACTCCTCTCTCCTCACTGAAAATGCGCAGCATTTTCGTTTCGGATCTCCACCTCACCCCCGACCGGCCGCGCGCCAGCGAGCAGTTCTTCGATTTCATCTCGCGCATCGCCCCGCAGGCCGGCGCGCTCTACGTGCTCGGCGACCTGTTCGAGTACTGGATCGGGGACGATGATCTCGACGACCCGTTCAATGCCTCGATCGCCGATGCGCTCGCCGCGGTCAGCGGCAAAGGCGTGCCGCTCTACTTCATGCAGGGCAATCGCGACGTGCTGGCCGGCCAGGGGTTCGCCGCGCGCTGCGGCGCGAGGCTGATCGCGGATCCCACCCTGCTCGACCTCCACGGCACGCGGACGCTGCTGATGCACGGCGACACGCTGTGCACCGGCGACGCCGATTACCAGAAATTCCGCGCCTACGCGCACGATCCGGAGAACCAGCGCCGGTTCCTCGCCCTGCCGCTGGAAGCGCGCCGCGAGCAGATGCTCGACTGGCGCGCGCAAAGCGAGCAAAGCAAGCAGGGCAAGGACGCCGGGATCATGGACGTCGCCCCCGCCGCCGTGGAGCAGGCCCTGCGCGAGCACGGTTACCCCCGCCTGATCCACGGCCACACCCATCGTCCCGCGCGCCACCTGCACACGGTGGACGGCCAGTCATGCGAGCGCTGGGTGCTGACCGATTGGTACGGCCGCGCCGGCTACCTCCGCTGCGACCGGGATGGGTGCCAGGCCGTAACGCTGTAGCCGACCGGCGACATCCCGCCCTTCAGCCTGTCGCGCGCCGGCGATTTTCCGCAGCCGTCGTTGCCCCTGCCGCGGCCATGCGCGGCAAAAAAACCGCTTGATCGGCCCCCGGCCCTCTCGTTACGGACTCTTACACTTTGTAACGTGCGGACCGGAACGAAAAGGCGTCGAATAGGCAACAGGCAGCAACAAGGAGACAACCATGAGAACGCTCTTGAAGTCGTGGATCGTCAGGGCAGCCGCCCTGCTGTTCGTGGCCTCGGCCGCGCTCGCCCAGGACCGCGTGCCGTTCCGGCAGGCGGAACTCGACCAGATGCTCGCGCCGGTGGCGCTGTATCCGGATTCCCTGCTGTCGCAGATGCTGATGGCATCGACCTACCCGCTGGAAGTCGTGCAGGCCGCCCGCTGGTCCAGGGCCAACCCGGGCCTGAAAGGCCAGGACGCCGTGGACGCGGTCGAGCGCATGGACTGGGATCCCAGCGTCAAGTCGCTCGCGGCGTTCCCGCAGGTCCTCGCGATGATGGACGAGAAACTCGAATGGACCGAGCGGCTGGGTGAAGCCTTCCTGGCCCAGCAGGAAGACGTCATGAACACGGTGCAGGGGCTCCGCCAACGCGCCGAGGCGGCGGGCAATCTCCGGTCGAGCGACCAGATGCGGGTCGTGCGGCAGGAAGAAGCCATCGTCATCGAGTCGCCCGCGCCCCAGATCGTCTACGTTCCCTACTACAATCCCGTCGTCGTCTACGGGCCCTGGTGGTGGCCGGCGTACCCGCCGGTCTACTGGGGACCGCCCCCGGGCTACTACGCGTGGCCCGCGTACGCTCCGGGGTTCTACTGGGGCAGCGGCATCGTGATCTCGGCCGGCTTCTTCTTCGGCCACTTCGACTGGCATCACCGCCACGTCAGGGTGACGCACGCGCACCATGTCCATGGGCGCCCGGTACATGCGCACTGGAGGCACGACCCGGCGCACCGTCGCGGCGTGCCCTTCCGCAACGCCGACGCGCATCGCCGCTACGAGCAATCCAGGAACACCGAGGCGCGGCGCGACGTCGCCCGGGGCGGGCGGGGACACGCACAGAACCGCGCCGACCGCTTCCGCACGGCCGATGCGCGCCAGCGCAGCCTGGAGGAGCGCAGGAACGCGGCTTCGCGGGATCGGCCATCCGCCGATCGCGACGGGCGCCGCGACCTCGCGCAAAACCGCCCGGTGACGGAACGGGCAGGTGTTCGCGCCGATCCCGCGGCCAATCGCGGAATCAGCCGACCGGCGCCTGCGGCCGAAACCCGCGCTCCACGCCCCGATGTCCGCGACCCGCAGCCCCGCGCACGGAGCAATGCGGCGGATGCCGGTGAGCGAACCGTCCGTCCGACCCCGCCATCGACCGGCGAGCGCAACCGCCCGCGGCCGCAGGTGCGGAACGAGCCCCAGCGGTCGACATCACTCCCGCCCGCCCGCGCTGTCAGCTCGACGGCCAGCCCGACGCCGGCCGTGCGCGCGGAACCCCGTCCAGCCGTCGTTCCGGC
>CAYSRR010000368.1:0-2533 GCA_964433375.1 uncultured Streptomycetaceae bacterium | reverse complement strand
CGGTGGTCTTGCCCGCCCTGACGTGGGGGGCAATGAAATCGAGGACTTCGGCGGCGAGGCGGCCCGCCACCCTCATTTTCTCGATTTCCTGCGGGGACTTGATGCTGACGGACATTGAGCGCTGCCCGCGCGGCAGCGGCGGGAGAGTAAGTGCCTGGTTTTCCAAGGACAGCGGATTTTAGTCCAGAAAGCCCCCCGGTGCACGGGCCATGCGCGCCTTGAGAACGGCGCGTTTTCCGTGATAAACTAGCAAGTTAGCTTAATTGCTCAAGGCATCCAACCGGGCAATCAGGCTGAAACTACGCACATCCGCCCAAGTGAGGGTGGCCGGCTGATGGAACTCAGCGGCCTTCTCGGCGGATGGAGGCTCAACCCTTACAGGAGATGAAGCATGTCGGTCACGATGCGTGAAATGCTGGAAGCGGGGGTCCACTTCGGACATCAGACCCGCTACTGGAACCCGCGGATGGCGCCCTATATTTTCGGGCACCGCAACAAGATTCACATCGTCAACCTCGAGAAGACGATGGAGAAGTACCAGGAGGCGCTCAAGTTCGCGCGCCAGCTGTCCACCAACAAGGGCACGGTGCTGTTCGTCGGCACCAAGCGCCAGGCGCGCGAGATCATCAAGGAAGAAGCGCAGCGCTGCGGCTCGCCGTACGTCGATTACCGCTGGCTGGGAGGCATGCTGACCAACTACAAGACGGTCAAGCAATCGATCAAGCGATTGAAGGAAATGGAGTCCATGGTGCAGGACGGCTCCATGGACAAGCTGCCGAAGAAGGAGGCGCTGCAGTATCAGCGCGAGATCATCAAGCTCGACCGCAGCCTGGGCGGCATCAAGGACATGAACGGCTTGCCGGATGCGCTGTTCGTCATCGATGTCGGCTACCAGAAAGGCGCGATCACCGAGGCCAGGAAGCTGGGCATCCCGGTCATCGGCGTGGTGGACACCAACCACACGCCCGAGGGCGTGGCCTACGTGATCCCGGGCAACGACGATTCGAGCCGCGCCATCCGCCTCTACGTGCGCGGCATGGCCGACGCGGTGCTCGAGGGCAAGCAGGACAGTCTCAAGGAAATCGTCCGCGGCGGCGACGAGTTCGTCGAGGTCGAGGAGAATTGAAGCGGTTCCACGGAATCGCTTGGGGGGGGGCGCGAGCCCCTTTTTTTTAACCAGCGAGCACGGTAGAGGACAGTAATGGCGGAAATTACCGCGGGCATGGTCAAGGAACTGCGTGAAAAGACCGATGCGCCGATGATGGAGTGCAAGAAGGCCCTGGCCGAGGCCAACGGCGACATGGCGAAGGCCGAGGAGATACTGCGTATCAAGCTCGGCAACAAGGCCAGCAAGGCGGCGTCGCGGGTCGCGGCCGAAGGCGTGGTCGCGGTCCATATCGCGCCCGACGGCAGGAACGGCGCGCTCGTCGAGCTCAATTGCGAAACCGATTTCGTGGCCAAGAACGACGATTTCCTGGTTTTTGCGGCGACGCTGGCCGAGATCGCGGCCACGCAGAAGCCGGCGGATGTCGCGGCCCTGTCCCGGCTCCCGCTGAAGGGGGCGACGGTGGAAGAGTCGCGCACCGCGCTGGTGGGCAAGATCGGCGAGAACATGACGATACGCCGCTTCGCGCGCATGACGGCGCAGGGGCGGCTGGCGAGCTACATCCACGGCGGCTCGAAGATCGGCGTGCTGGTGGACGTCGCCGGCGGCGACGAGAGTCTGGCGAAGGACCTGGCCATGCACATCGCGGCCAGCAAGCCGGTGGCTCTGTCGGTGGCGCAGGTTCCGGCCGAGGTCGTGCAGAAAGAGCGCTCGATCGCGGCCGCCAAGGCGGCGGAGTCGGGCAAGCCCGCCAACATCGTCGAGAAGATGGTAGAAGGCTCGGTCCAGAAATTCCTGAAGGAAGTCACGCTGCTCGGCCAGCCGTTCGTCAAGAACGACAAGCAGAGCGTGGAGCAGCTGCTCAAGTCGAAGGGCGCCTCGGTGGCCGCCTTCGCCCTCTACGTGGTGGGCGAGGGGCTGGAGAAGAAAAAGGACGATTTTGTGGCCGAAGTCATGGCGCAGGCCGGCCAGGCGGGGTGAGAAACCCGCCGCCGCACGCGCCCGCAACAGCCGCATAACCGGAGGGATCCATGCCGCAGACGCCGGCCTACAAGCGCATCCTGCTCAAGCTGAGCGGAGAGGCGCTCATGGGGGATGACCGTTACGGCATCAACCGGGAGACCGTCGACCGCATCGTCGGCGAAATCGCCGAGGTGGTGAACCTCGGAGTGGAAGTGGCGGTGGTGATCGGCGGCGGCAACATCTTTCGCGGCCTGGCGCCCGGCGCCTCGCACATGGACCGGGCCACCGCGGATTACATGGGCATGCTCGCGACGGTCATGAACGCACTGGCGTTGCAGGACGCGATGCGGCACGTCAGCCTGGCCGGCCGCGTGCAATCCGCGCTCAACATCGAGCAGGTGGTCGAGCCCTACATCCGGGGCAAGGCGATGCGCTACCTGGAAGAAGGCAAGGTCGTGATTTTCG
>CAYSRR010000367.1:0-2536 GCA_964433375.1 uncultured Streptomycetaceae bacterium | reverse complement strand
CGTGCTCATGGTGACGGCCGAAGCCCGCAAGGAGGCTGCTGCCATGGATGCTGTGACGCCGGTCTGGCAGGGGTTCGACAAGGAGCCCCCCCGGAAATGGCTCGAGCGGATCGATGAGCTGAGGCGCCAGGGGCGCGTGGCCGACGCCGACGCCATGCTGGCCGAGTACCGGCGCCGGTTCCCAGGCCACCCCTTGCCGCCAGAGAAAACGGGCAGTGCCGTGCCCGGGGGCGACCAGTGACATCGGGCAGCGACCCGCGCCCGCTGCCTCCCCGGGAACCGCTGTTGGAAGAGTGCTGCGGAGGGGGCTGCGAGCCCTGCGTTTTCGACCGTTACTCTGAAGCCCTGGAGCGTTACCGGGAAGCGCTGGCGGCCTGGCTGGAACGCCATCCCGGGGCAAGCCTGGATCCGGCTACGGATGAATCCGAATAAACAAGATAAGCTATTGTTATTTAATGAATTAATTGAAATTTACGGAACGCCAGGCTGATAGCCTTGTCCAATCATCCATCAGTTAAGCCGGGCGTATACTGCGTAGCAGCAAACAGTTATGACAATGAACAAATACCGTTGACAAAACAACGGTAGATTGGCAGGATTAGATTTGCTGCAGTGCAGCAAACTCCTCGAAGCAGGGGTTCAGGTCAGTCGCCGGACGTGACGGAACCGTTGCAGGCGCGTATCTGAGCCACTAGAATTAGCCAGCTTCCTAACGAGCACCACAACTTATAGTGGTTGGAACTGGACCTGTTCAACGACGAGGGGTGTTGCTGCCACGGCGATCCAACACCGGGCCGGCGCTGCTCAAGTGCCGGAACAAGGGAAAGGCAGTCATCGTGCGCATAGGCAACATCAACTCGGGCAGTTTGCCGGGCATGGGGATGGGTCCCGTTGCCCTGTGGTCCCGTCGTCTGGTCTCCATCCTGGTGCTGGTCGCCAGCGTGGTTGCGCTGGCCCTCATCGTCGAGAGCCAGTATGGCCAGCTCGTGTTCGGCGAGCCCGCCCAGCCGCCGCTTGCTGCTCAGTCGGCGGAGACGACACCCGCCCCGGGAGCGGTAAACGTCCTCAGCCCGGCCGAGGAAGGCCGCTATCGCGCCCTCGCCGAGTACGTGGCCAGGCGCTACCGGGTGTCCCAGCAGGTCGCTTTCGACCTCGTGGCCGTGGCGCACAAGGCGGGCCGGGAGTTCCAGCTCGATCCCCTGCTGATCATCGCCATCATCTCGGTCGAGTCCAGCTTCAACCCGATTGCCGAAAGCGTGGCCGGGGCCAAGGGCCTGATGCAGATCATCCCGAAGTATCACGGCGACAAGCTGAATGAATTCGGCGGCCCGGACGCGGTTTTCGACCCGGCGGCCAATATCCTGGTGGGCGCGAAAATTCTCAGGGAATACATCCGTACCACTGGCCACCTCGGCAGCGCGTTGCAGATGTACAACGGCGCCCTCAGCGATACCGAGGACCAGTACACCAACAAGGTCCTGGGCGTGAAGCAGCGGTTGCAGCAGGTCGTCTCCCAGCCCGCGCGCCCGGCGGCGCCTGCCGCGCCGATGAGGACGGCGGCCTTGCGCCAGAGCAACCCCTTCGCCCTGCCGCTCGACTGAGCGACCCCTTCCGGCAATGCCGCGTATCCGGATCGCCTGGAAGGGCGGTGAAGTGATCGCTAACTTACGGGAAACTCCCTCGGTAAAACAACTGGTTGCAGCATTGCCCTGCGAGGCGAGCGCCTGCACCTGGGGCGACGAAGTTTACTTCGAGCTGCCCGTCAAAATCACGCTGGAAGCCGACGCCCTGCAGGTGGTCGAACCGGGCGCGGTGTGCTTCTGGGTGGAGGGCAGCGCGCTCGCGCTGCCCTTCGGCCCGACGCCGGCTTCGAAGGGTGACGAATGCCGGCTGGTGACCCGCTGCAACGTGCTCGGCAAGATCGAGGGCGACCCGCGGCGGCTCGCCGGGGTCAAGGCGGGCGGCGCGATCCGGGTCGAGTTCCTGGTCGATCCGGAGTGATGCGCACCGTCAGAGCTTGTGCGACCCGATCATCAGGCGCTTGAACACGGTGTAGCGTTCGCCCACGCCGTCCTCGGTCGGCTCGCGCCGGACGGTGATCCAGGCCTCGGCAGGAAACCCCCCGGCCAACTCGGCGGTGTATGCGCATTCGTCGTCCGCGGCGGTGGCCGCCGCTTCGGCAGTGGGGGCTCCGAGGTCCTCGAGGAAATGGCGCAGCAGCGCCTCCCGTACCTGCCGGTACGCGGTCTCGTCGATCTCGGCGATCTCGGCAATCGTGCAACGGCGGCCCGATCCGGCAGCGACGAAGGTCGTATCGCAGCGGCAGTGCGACGTACGATGGCCGCGCGCCAGGTCGCAGGCCGCGTAGCCGCCCGAGACCACCCACTCGCCGTCCTCGGCTGCACCCCCCGCTTCCGCGAGGAGGCGGGCGTCGGAATCGTCGAGGCGTACCGCTTTCAGGAACTTCATGCTAATCCCCACAAGGGCATTTCATGCGCGCGGGTTGAGCGGCGGACCGTTCGTCCGCTCGAACCCG
>CAYSRR010000366.1:0-2539 GCA_964433375.1 uncultured Streptomycetaceae bacterium | reverse complement strand
CTTCGCGATGTTCATGAACGGCGGCCAGCCGACGCCGCCGCCCCACATCGCCGCGGCGCGCCCGTCGAGCACCATGGGGGGGCCGTCGCCCGCCTTCTCCAGCAGGTGCGCCTCGAAATCCTTCTTCATGTCGAGCCCGAGGCCGTCCAGCACGTAGCGCGCCAGCACGATGAAGCCCGAGCTCGCCGCGCCCCACGCGATCGGCTTGCCCTTGAGATCGGAAATCGTCTGGTACGGGCTGTCCGCCTTCACCATGAACATGCCCGCCTGCGAATAGGTGGCGTTGATGATGCGCAGGTTGTTCGCCTTCGGCCGCCCCAGGCCGCTGATCGCCTCGTAGGTCACCTCGCCGGTGACGAGGCCCAGGTCGACCTTGCCCTCCTCGAGCGACACCACGTTCTCGTTGCTGCCCTTGGTATTGATCGGCTCGATCGCGAGCGTCGGGTCGGTCGCGTTCAGCACCTCGGCGTACGGCCAGCCGTAGGCGGGAAACCCGCCGCCCGGCGTCGCCGTGGCCATCACCACCTTCGTTTTCTGCTGTTCTTGTGCCATCTTTCAGGTCTCCTGATTCTTCAATGGAAAAGCGTGATTCGTGAATCGTGATTTGTGAATCGGCCCTTTCACCCCAACCCTCTTCGTAAAAATCAGGGAGAGAACTAAAATAGAGAACAAAACTCGAATCACGATTCACGCTCTTTACCACACGGCGCCTCGCGCCGTGATGGGCCAGAGCGCCTCGACTTTGCCGCCACGCACGCACACGTACTGGTCGTACAGGTTGACCGTCGGGTCGCAGTGGCCGGGAATGAGCCTGAGCTTGTCGCCGACCGCGAGGCGCGCGGTAGCGTCGAGCTTCAGCACGCCATGCTCGTCGGAAGCCCTTACGTACTCCGCGCCCGCGGCGTCCGCCACGCTCGGCAGGCCGGAATCCACGCTGGATGCCTTGAGTCCCGCGTCGACCACGGCGTGCGTCGCCGACGCCTTGCTCATCACCGTCGCCCACACGAACAGGCTGTGCTCGAAGCGCGGGATGCCGCTCTCGGTCCAGTCGTTCTTCGCGTAATCGACGTCCATGAAGATGTACGATCCCGCCTGCAGCTCGTGGTAGACGCCGCTCGCCGCCTCGAACAGGTAGGTGCCGGTGCCGGCGCCGGTCACCCGCTCGCAGGCGATCCCCGCTTGCGCGAGCAGGTCCGTCGTCTGCCGCACCTTCGCGCAAGCGGCCTCGATCGCCGCGCGCCGCTCTTCCACCTTGCGCAGGTGCTGCGCGCCGCCCTGGTAAGCCTGCAGCCCGGCGAAACGCAGGTTCCTGCATTCCGCGATCGCTTTTGCGAGCGCGGCGGCGGGCGCACCCGGCTCCACGCCGCAGCGGTTGGCGCCGACATTCACCTCCACCAGCACGTCGAGCTTCACCCCGCCCGCCCGCGCGGCCTCGTCGAGCGCCGCGACGTTGCCCGCGTCGTCCGCGCACACCGCGACCCGCGCGCGCTTCGCCAGCGCGGCCAGGTGCCTCAGCTTGGCCGCGCCGACCACTTCGTTCGCGATCAGCACGTCGGGCACGCCGCCCTCGATCATCGCCGCGGCCTCGCTCACCTTCTGGCAGCACACGCCCACCGCGCCGCGCTTCATCTGCCGCAGCGCGATCTCGGGGCACTTGTGGCTCTTGGCGTGCGGACGGATCCGGATGTTCTTCCCCGCGAGCGAGGCATCCATGCGGTCGAGGTTGCGCTCGAACGCGTCGAGGTCGAGGATCAGCGAGGGCGTGTCCACTTCCGCGAGGGACATGCCGATTGAGGCGGGAGAATAAGTTGTCATATAAAAATGCGTCGCAGGTAAAGCGTCTCAGATGGTGCGTGCCGGAAAGGCATCCAGCTTCTTCACGACGCCTTATCTGCGACGTAGTATCTGCGACGCCTCATCTGCGACGCCTTTCACCGGCCCTGGCGGCCGGTATAGACGCCCCTGGCCGGGTCGACCGGGATGCCGTTGATGCCGTGCGAGAGGTCCTTCACGGCGAAGAACACGACGTCCTCGTCCTCGGTGGCGATGGTGTAGTGGACGATGTTGGCCGGAAAGTAGAGCAGCGTGCCGGGCCCGCACAACTGCTCGGGGGCGTCGCCGACTTTCACGCGCAACGTGCCTTTGACGATGAAGTTCCACTGCTCGTTGGGATGATGGTGCGGGTTCGACCCGGTGCCCCGTTCCTTGGTGACCAGCGCGCACTGCATGCGCTCGCCCTCCACCACCGGCCCCACGCCGGTCGAGTAGCCGACGCCGGCCTCGATCTTGCCCATCTGCTCGAGCGGAAAGATGAACTGCCCGTCGCCGCCCTTGACCGCGCCCGCGGTCTTCGTCTGCCCTGTGGCCTGTTTTGCGGTGCTCATGCCGGATGCCCTGTCCTCGTAGGTACGAAGTTTCCGCGAAGGATAGCATGTACGATATGCTGCAGCGTCCAGACACGGAGGATAAACATGCGTATCCGACTCATCTGCGCGATGGCGGCCGGCTGCCTCGCCGCCGGCGCGGCCCACGCGCAGGA
>CAYSRR010000365.1:0-2566 GCA_964433375.1 uncultured Streptomycetaceae bacterium | reverse complement strand
GGCAGGCGAACGCGCCGTGCGTGCTGGTGTGCGAGTCACCGCAGACCACGGTCATGCCCGGCAGGGTCGCGCCCTGCTCCGGCCCGATGACGTGCACGATGCCCTGCTTGCGGTCGAGGAACGGGAAATAGACCTTCGCGCCGAACTCCTTCATGTTCTGGTCGAGGGTCTCGACCTGCAGGCGCGACACCTCGTCGACGATGCCGTCGAGGCCCTTCTCCCAGTTGCGGGTCGGGGTGTTGTGATCGGCGGTCGCGACGACGGAGTCCACGCGCCACGGCTTGCGGCCCGCGAGCTTCAGGCCCTCGTACGCCTGCGGGCTGGTCACCTCGTGCACGAGGTGACGGTCGATGTACAGCAGTACCGTGCCGTCCTTGCGCTGGAGCGCGACGTGGCTGTCCCACAGTTTGTCGTAGAGCGTTCGAGCGGTCATGGATGATCCAACCCCTGGATAACGTAACCCTATGGAAACCTTGAATTATCACACAGCCGGCGGAGCCGGAACAACATCAGTCGTGCTCCGGCAATTTCAGTTTCCATATGATGATCAGCATGCCGGCGAGTGCGCAGGCCGAGGCGGCCGAGAACGTGAGCGCCGCGCCGAGCGGTTCCCACGCGTAGCCGCTCGCGAGACTGCCCGCAACGCCGCCGGCGCCGAAGGTCAGGCTGCCGTAGATCGCCTGGCCGCGCGCCTGGTGCCGGCCGCGGAAGAGCCGGTGCACGATGCCGATCGCCGCGGCATGAAAGGAGCCGAAAGTCGCCGCGTGGAGCGACTGGGCGATGAGCAGCAGCGCCAGGCTGCCGGCGCCCCAGCCGATCAGCAGGAAGCGCGCCACCGCCAGCGCGAAGCTCGCGATGAGGATGGCGCGCAGCGAGCAGGCGGCGTACAGGCGCGGCAGCCACAGGAAGATCGCGATCTCGCAGATGACGCCGAGCGCCCACAGCCAGCCGGTCACCCCCTTGCTGTAGCCGTGATCCACGAGATGGATGGAGTAGAACGTGTAGTACGGGCTGTGCGCCACCGCCATCAGGGTGCAGGCCGCGATCAGCGCGATCACTTCCGGGCGCCTCAGCACGCGCCCGATGGGCTGCTGGTCGGCGGCGTGCCGCGGCTGTTCCGCCTCCGGGATCAGCCAGGCAAACGCGAGCGTGCCCGCGAGCGATGCCGCCACGACCCAGAGCAGCGCGGCCGGGGAGAAAAGATCCAGCGCATAGCCCACGCCGATCACCGCGGCGATGTAGCCGACCGATCCCCACAGCCGGATCGCGCCGTAACGGCCGGTGTGCTCGCCGAGATGGGTCAGCGTGACGGCCTCCACCAGCGGTAACGCCGCGCTCAGGAAAAAACCCATCGCCAGGACCACCGCGCAGATCCACAGGAACGAAGCCGACGCGAACATGCCCAGCCAGCACAACGCCCCCGCCAGCGCGGTCGCGCGCACCAGGCCGATCTGCCGGCCGCCCGCGTCGGCGACCCACCCCCACAAATGCGGCGCGACGATGCGGGTGAAGTGAGGCAGCGCCATCACCACGCCGATCTCGACCGGGTTGAGGCCCGCGTCGGCTAGGTAGACGCCGAAGAACGGCGCGAACGCGCCGATGTAGGCAAAGTAGAAGAAATAGAAACCGGCAAGCTGCCGGTACGGCACGTTCTGCATGGCGTGTGCCGTTGTTGGTTAGTGCAACCGGCGCGGAGCAGGCAATGCGAAGAGCGCCTTGTTGGTCGTGGCAAGATCGAATGCCGCCGGGTCCCAGTCCGGCCCGGCCCATTCGAGCAGTTCCTTGGCGTGCTTGCTCCTGGAGTTCTTGCGAGCCGCCAGCAATTCCTCGAATCCCGGTGGTCCGCCGCAGTCCTCCGGCGGTCCCGCCCGCTCTCCCGCCACGCACCGGGGATAACGGATCTTCGGCTGGGGTTTTTCGATCGCCACGACCTTGATATCAACCCACCAATCGTCGCCGAAGTCGTAGTTGTAAGCGAGCTTCTGACCTTTCTTCGTGAGCAGGTCTCCAAGCGCTACCCGCGCGGCATCCTCCGGCGGCGTCCTGGCGAAGCTCATGCCGTCTGCACTGGGCAACTCGAACCGACGATCGCCAAATTCAAATGACCAGAGGTGGTAGTCCTCCCACCCCATCAACACCTGCAGCACATCATGCATCGCGGTGAGCGCCATGGCAGACGCGACCTCGACCTCGCGCCATACGGGAGGCTTGCAGCCGACCAGCGTGACCTTGAGCCTCAGAATTTCGTCCGCAGCGCCCACTCGCGTTCTCCGCGCTCTCTCTGTGGCTGATGGTTTTCCGATGCTATCCGCGTGTATCCGCGTTCATCCGCGGTTGCATCACTTACGCCTCGTCGGGGTCGGGGTTCTCGACCGCGGCGGCGGCGCGCAGCTTCTCGATCACGTCGTCCGGCGCCTGGGCGGGTATGCGCGGCGTCTCGCAGGCGACGTCCGCGTTCTGCGCGCGGTGGCGCAGCGCATGGTCCATCAGCGTCAGCGCCATCATCGACTCGCAGATCGGCGTCGCGCGGATGCCGACGCACGGGTCGTGGCGGCCGTGGGTCTCG
>CAYSRR010000364.1:0-2566 GCA_964433375.1 uncultured Streptomycetaceae bacterium | reverse complement strand
CATGCACGAGTCGCTGCGCGACGAGTCGCTCGCCGGGCTGCGGAGCATCGACTTCGACGGCTACGCCATCGGCGGGCTGTCGGTGGGCGAGACCAGGGAGGAAATGGCGCGCATCCTCCGTCACACGGCGCCGCAATTGCCCGCGGAGCGCCCGCGCTATCTGATGGGGGTGGGCACGCCGCACGACCTGGTGGCGGCGGTGGGCGCGGGCGTCGACATGTTCGACTGCGTGCTGCCGACCCGCAACGCGCGCAACGGCTGGGTCTACACGCGCAACGGCATCGTCAAGCTGCGGAACGCGCAGTACCGCGACGAGGTCAAACCGCTCGATGAAGCCTGCGCTTGCTATACCTGCCGCCACTTCACGCGCGCCTACCTGCACCACCTGCAGCGCGCGAACGAAATACTGGGCGCGCGACTCAATACGTTGCACAACCTTCATTATTACCAGGAATTGATGCGCGGCTTGCGCGGCGCGATCGAGGCCGGCCGGCTGGCGGATTTTGTCTCCGGATTCGAGCGGCAGCAGGCAGAATCGTGTTAATATTCAACGTTTTTTAAGCTTCGGAGACGAGACGGTATGTCCGCTATGCTGATCAATCCGGCCTGGGCCCAGGCGCCCGGCGGCGCTGCGCCGGGCGGTGGCTTCGAGAGCATGATCCTGATCGTGCTCATGTTCGGGGTGCTTTATTTTCTGATGATCCGGCCGCAGATGAAGCGCGCGAAAGAGCATAAAGCCATGATCGAAGCGCTGCAGAAAGGCGACGAGGTGGTCGCCGCCGGCGGTATGCTCGGCCGCATCACCAGGCTGAACGAGAACTACGTGACGATGGAAATCGCGAACAGCGTCGAAGTGCAGTTGCGGCGCACCGCGGTGGAGATCGTGCTGCCGAAGGGCACCATCAAGAACATCTAGTGAGGCGTAAGGGGTGAGGTGTGAGGAGCACAACGGCAATTCTCGTTCACCTCACTCCTGACCCCTCACTCCTCACGCGAAGCAAATGAATCGCTACTCCCTCTGGCAATACCTGCTCATCGCGGCCGCGCTGGCGATCGGCTTGCTCTACACGCTGCCCAATCTCTACGGCGAGGTGCCGGCGGTGCAGGTGTCGACCTGCTGCGTCGACCGCAGCAGGTCGACGCGACGCTGATGGAGCGCGTCGAGGAGACGCTGAAGAAGGGCGGCATCGCCACCAGCGGGGTGTTCGTCGATGCAACCAGCGTCAAGGCCCGCTTCGCCGATACCGACACCCAGTTGAAGGCGAAGGACCTGCTGCAGGCCGAGCTGGGCCAGGACCACGTCGTCGCGCTGAACCTGCTGTCCAACAGCCCGCGCTGGCTCGCCTCGATCGGGGCGCTGCCGATGTATCTCGGCCTCGACCTGCGCGGCGGGGTGTACTTCCTGCTGCAGGTGGACATGCGCGCGGCCATCGCCAAGAAGCTGGAGTCCTTTACCAACGACATCCGCACCGGGCTGCGCGAGAAGCGGATTCAGTACTCCGGCGTGACGCGCAACGGCCAGACGGTCACGGTGCGCTTCCGCGACCGGGCGATGCGCGACAAGGGCCTGGCCGAGATTTCGCGGACCACGAGCGACCTCGAGCTGAGGGAGGTGGACGATGCCGGGGAGTTCCGCCTCGTCGCTTCGCTGAAACCCGAGGCGCAGCGGCAAACCCAGGATTACGCGATCCAGCAGAACATCACCACGCTGCGCAACCGGGTCAACGAGCTGGGCGTGGCCGAGCCGATCATCCAGCAGCAGGGGGCCGACCGCGTGGTGGTGCAGTTGCCGGGCGTGCAGGATACCGCCAAGGCGAAGGACATACTCGGCCGCACCGCGACGCTGGAAGTGCGGATGGTGGACGACGACGCCTCCGGCAACCCGGCGGTGCTGCAGGCCGCGGCGTCCGGCCAGGTGCCCTTTGGCACCGATTTCTTCGTCGAGCGCGACGGCCGTCCGATCCTGGTGAAAAAGCAGGTCGTGCTGACCGGCGATCGCATCAACGACGCGCAGCCGGGCTTCGACGGCACGACCGGCGAGCCGGCGGTGCACATCGGCCTCGACGGCGCCGGGGCGCGCATTTTTCACCAGGTCACGCGCGAGAACGTCGGCCGGCGCATGGCCATCCTGCTGTTCGAGAAAGGCAAGGGAGAGGTAGTGACCGCGCCGGTGATCCGCACCGAGATCGGGGGCGGGCGCGTCCAGATCAGCGGCCGCATGACGACGCAGGAGGCGCGCGACGTCTCGCTGTTGCTGCGCGCCGGGGCGCTCGCCGCGCCGATGGAGATCGTCGAGGAGCGCACGGTGGGACCGTCGCTGGGCGCCGAGAACATCCGCCTCGGATTCAACTCGGCGTTCTACGGGTTTCTCGCGATCTCGATATTCATGGTCGTCTATTATTCGATGTTCGGCGTGTTCTCGGTCGTCGCGCTCGGCGCCAACGTGCTGTTCCTGGTGGCCTTGCTCTCGATGCTGCAGGCGACGCTGACGCTGCCCGGCATGGCGGGCATCGCGCTCGTTGATCAGCACGTTGGCGTCGATCGCCATGCCGATCGTGAGCGCGAT
>CAYSRR010000363.1:0-2569 GCA_964433375.1 uncultured Streptomycetaceae bacterium | reverse complement strand
CCCCCTCCCTAGCCCTCCCCCTTAACAAGGGGGAGGGGATTGGGTAGGACCCTCCCCCTTGTTAAGGGGGAGGGCTAGGGAGGGGGTCAGGCGGCGCTGGCCGCGCGGCCGTCGAGCGCCGGCTTCGCGGGGCGCTCGAGCGCGGCCGGTTGCTGGAACAGGTAGCCCTGGCCGAACTGGGTGCCCATGCCGAGCAGCAGGTTCAGCACTTCCGGGGTTTCCACCCATTCCGCGATGACCTGCTTGTCGAGCCCGCGCGCGACGTCGTTCAGCGCGCGCACGAAGATGCGGCTGCCCTCGTCGGTGGCGAGATCGCGGATGAAGCTGCCGTCGATCTTGAGGTAGTCGACGTCGAAGCGCTTCAGGTAGTAGAACGAGCTGAAGCCCGCCCCGAAATCGTCGAGCGCGAAGCGGCAGCCCATCTCCTTCAGCCGCTTGATGAAGGTGAGCGTGACGTCGATTTCCGACATCGCCGCCGTTTCCGTGATCTCGAACACCAGCTGGTTGGGGTTGACGCCGCTCTCGCGCAGCATCGCCATGAAACGCTGGATCCAGTGCTGGTCGGAGATCGAGACCCGCGACAGGTTGACGAAGTAGCGCAGCTTGCGATTGGCCTGGCCGCTCGAGCGCAGCCAGGCGAGCAGCTTTTCCACCACCCGCATGTCGATTTCCTGGATGAGTCCGAGGGACTCCGCCAGCTCGATGAAATTGCCGGGCAGGATGTGGCCGCCGGCCTCGTCGCGGATGCGCACCAGTATTTCGTAGTGCACCGGCTTGCGGTCCTTCAGGCGCACGACCGGCTGGTGGAACAGGACCAGGCGGTCCTCGTCAAGCGCGTCGCGCAGCTTCTTCGCCCAGTGGATGCGCCGGTGGGTGCTGCGCAGGTTCCCGGACGGCTGGTCGAACAGCACGTGGCGGTTGCGGCCGAGGTCCTTCGCCTGGTACATCGCGATGTCCACGTTCGACAGCAGGGCCAGCACGTCGGCGCCGTGGAAGGGATAGAGCGCGATGCCCGCCGAGGCCGCCAGGCTGGAGACGACCTTGTCGTCGGCGGCGAGGAAGCGGTAGCGGCGCACGGCGTCGAGCGCCTTTTCCGCCACCTCGATCGCTTCCCGGCGCAGCGCCGAGGGCAGGTGAATCGCGAACTCGTCGCCGCCGAGGCGGAACAGCTCGCCGTCGACGCCGCGCGCGATGTCGCGCAGCACGCTGCCGATGCCCACGATCAGCTGGTCGCCGGTGCGATGACCGAAGTGGTCGTTGATGTACTTGAAATGGTCGATGTCGAGGAAGAGCAGGGCGCCGACGCCGTCCGCGTTGAGGGCCGACTCGACGCGGCGCTGCAGGCTGTGCCGGTTGGGCAGGTCCGTGAGCGAGTCGTGCAGCGCGAGGTGCTCGATGCGCTGCGTCGCCAGGTGCTCCTCGGTGATGTCGCGCGCGGTGCCGCGGATGCCGAGCATGGCGTTCGCGTCGTCGAGCACCACGCGCGCGTTGATGCCGATCCAGCGGTCCTGCCCCTTGGCGGTGACGAGGCGCGTGATGAAGTGCTTGACCTCGCCGTGGCGCTTCAGCGTCGCCAGGAAGCGGCGGTTGGAGACATGCGAGGCGCCGGCCTCGAAATCGAAGAAGCAGCGCCCGATCAGGTCCCTGGGCGCGAGGCCGAAAATGGCGTTGGCGGCGGCGTTGAGATAGGTGAAGCGGCCCTGCGCGTCTGTGGTCCAGATGAGGTCGTGCGAAGTCTCGACCAGGTCGCGGTAGCGGTTTTCACTTTCCAGCAGGAGCTGGATGATGCGGCGTTTCTCGGCGAGCGACTTGCGGATCGTCGCCAGTTCCTTGTTGGTCTTGTCGGCCCCGGTGTTGAGGCCCGCGCCCGCCAGGCGCTCGATCACTTCCCGGGAATAGCGGCGGTGCCCGCCGTGGGTGCGCCCGGCGACCAGCACGCCCTGCTCGTCCCAGCGGCGCAGCTTCTGGATCGGAATGGCCAGCATCTCGGAAACCTGCTGGATGGTGTATTCCGTTTCCGACTTGCTCACTTCCGCTCCCCTGTTGGGCGCCGACCGCCCGGCCGCCGCGGCTGTTGGCCGCGGACTCCTCTTGTGCTTGATTCGGCTCATAAGTCTAGCAGAGCGTCCGGGGGACTGGCGACCGGCCGCGGGGCGCCGCGGCCGGGGCGCCCCTCAGTGGATCTGGTGGGACTCGTTCAGCCCGTTCTGGCGCGAAACCAGGCGTTGCATGAGCTTGAGATCGCGCGGAGTGAGGCGCAAGGCGCTGTCCACCCAGATTTCCACCACGTCGAGCAACTCCTTGAAATCAAGGCGATGCACCTTGCGGCGCGCCTGGGCCAGCCCCGCCAGGCCGTTGCGGCCGCGGCTGCGCTGCTTGATCAGGGCCGCGACGCCGGCATTGCCCTGGCCGTCCTCGACGACCGAGTCGATAACGCCCATCGCCGCCATCTGCTCGGCGCTGTAGATCTTGCCGCTGGCGATCAGTTCTTCCGCGCCGCGCTGGCCGATGCGCCGGTCGAGGAAGGAGTAGGCGCCCATGCCCGGGAACAGGTTGAACAGGATTTCCG
>CAYSRR010000362.1:0-2631 GCA_964433375.1 uncultured Streptomycetaceae bacterium | reverse complement strand
ACCGGGCTGCCGGGCGCCGAGCCGCCGACGTTGTTCACCAGGATGTCGATGCGGCCATACTGCTTCAGGCAGGCGTCCACCGCGGACTTCACCGCGGCGGTATCCGTCATGTCGCAGCGCTGCACGGTGCAATCGCCGCCCTCCTTCGCGATGATGGATTGCGTTTCCTGCGCCGCTTCCAGGTTGATATCCGTGCCGTAGACCTTCGCGCCCTGGCGCGCCATCAGCACCGCCGTCGCCTTGCCGTTGCCCCAGCCCGGCCCGACCGTGCCCGCGCCGCTGACGAACGCGACCTTGTTCTTGAGATCCAGCATTGCTTCTCCTGTTAAACCCGTGACGAAACTCTGGTGATTGAGTGATTCAGGGATTGAGTGATTAGCGGCCCTTGCTTCGCGCGATACATCAATCACTAAATTACACAATCACTTAATCACCGGCATTCTCCCTCATCACTCGCCCCCCCCCCGACACTCGACCCTCGACACTCGGGTTTATCCTCGACCCTCGTCACCCGTCACTCGCGCCGGACTGGACCGCCCGTCGCAGCGCGCCGAAGCGCTTGCGGTACTGTGCCGGCGTCAGTTGCACCTGGCGCCGGAACAGGCGGCTGAAAAAGCCGGCGTCTTCGTAGCCCACTTCACGGGCGATCGCCTCCACCGGCGCATCCCCCGTCTCCAGCATGTGCTTGGCTTCCTCCAGCCGCAGCGTGTGCACGTAATCGAGCGGCGTCATGCCGGTCGCCTGCTGGAAGCGGCGCTTGAACGAGCGCTCGGCGAGCCCCGAGAGCCGCACCATCGCCGTCACCGGCGCCGCCTGCTGGTAGTTGTCCGCGATCCACGTCTGGCAGCGGGCGATGACGGCGTCCTCGACCTGGCGCGTGCGGGCAAGCCGGGCGAACGGCTGCTGGCCGATATTGTGCCAGTCGATGAGGTTGACGCGCGCGACCTGCATCGCCGTCTCGGCGCCGACGGTGCGCGCAATCAGATAGAGCGCGAGGTCGAGCCACGACGTCCCGCCGCCCGCCATCACCAACCGCTGGCCGTCGCCCGACACGACGAGCGCGCGCTGGGTGTGGACCCGCACTTTCGGATAACGGCGCGCCAGCGCGTCGCAGAACGCCCAGTGCGTGGTGGCGTCGTGGCCGTCGAGCAATCCCGCCTCCGCCAGCATCAGCGCGCCCGAGCAGGTGGCCGCCAGCGTCGCGCCCGCCGCGTAGCAGCGCTGCAGCCACGCGATCTCCGCCGTGAAGCGCCCCTCGAGCGGCTCGCCCGGCGCGACGAACAACTCGGGCACGCACACGATGTCGGGCACCGGCCGATTGTCGAGCCCGGCGTCGGGCGTGATGCGCACGCCGTTGGCCGCTTCGAACGGGCCCGCATGCGCGGATACGACGAGGGGCTGCATCGCCTCCGCGCCCGGGCGGCCCTCCACGATCATGCCCCAGTCGCGACCGGCGGACCGGAACAGGTCGTAGAGACCGTAGACGACCGACGCCGTCGCCTCCGGAAACGCCAGGATCGCGACCCGCACCGGGGCGCCCCGCTCATTCATGGCCTATTCGTCCTGTTTGTTGCCGAAACGGCCGTAGCGGCGCGCGCCCCGCCGGGCGTATCGTTCGCCATCCTGAAAACACCGTTACCGGAGATACCCATGAGCCGTTATCGCAATCGCCTGCCGCAACTGAAGAAAGAACGCCCGTTCATGACCGACGGCGGCATGGAAACCACGCTGATCTTCCACGAGGGGCTGGACCTGCCCTGCTTCGCCTCGTTCGACCTGCTGAAGGACGAAGCGGGCTGGGCCGCCCTGCGCCGCTATTTTGCCACTTATGCTGAAATGGCCCGCGCCAACCGCATGGGACTGCTGCTGGAGACCCCCACCTGGCGCGCGAACCCCGATTGGGGCAGGCGGCTCGGCTACGACGCCGTGGCGCTCGCCGACGTGCACCGCAAGTCGGTCAGCCTGCTGCTGGAAGTCCGCGAGGCGTTCGAGACACCCGAAACGCCGATGGTCGCCTGCGGCATCGTCGGCCCGCGCGGCGACGGCTACCAGCCCGGCGCCCGCATGACCGCGGAAGAAGCGCGTGCCTACCACGCGACGCAGGTCGACACCTTCGCGCAGACCGACGCCGACATGGTCGCCGCCTACACCATCAATTACATCGAGGAAGGCATCGGCATCGTGCAGGCCGCCCGCGCCGCGGCGATGCCGGTCTCCGTGGCGTTCACGGTCGAGACCGACGGGCGGCTGCCTACCGGTGAATCGCTGGAACAGGCCATCACCCGGACCGATGCCGCGACCGGGAGCTACGCGGTCTACTACATGATCAATTGCGCGCACCCGACGCACTTCCGCGGCGTGATCGAGGCCGGCGGCGGCTGGCTGGAGCGCATCCGGGGCATCCGCGCGAACGCATCGAAGCGCAGCCACCAGGAGCTCGACGAGGCGACCGAGCTCGATGCCGGCGACCCGGTCGACCTCGGCGCGCACTACCGCGCCCTCAAGACAATCCTGCCTCGCCTGTCCGTCGCCGGCGGCTGCTGCGGCACCGACCACCGCCACGTCGCCGAGATGTGCCGCGCGCTGCAAGCCGCGTAGCCCCTCGACACTCGACACTCGACACTCGACACT
>CAYSRR010000361.1:0-2647 GCA_964433375.1 uncultured Streptomycetaceae bacterium | reverse complement strand
AAGGCAATCGCCGCAAGAAGCGATGATTTTGTCTTTTTGATCGGCGTTCATCGGCGTTTATCGGCGGCTAATTGAAAGGTTTTGACATGCGCATGCCCGACTTCCAGGTTACCGGCGACGGCAAGGTCACGGTCTTTCTCCTCCACGGCATCTACGGCTCGAAGGAATACTGGCGCCCGCAGACCGAGCGGCTGGTCGCGCGCGGCTACCGCGTGGTGGCGTGGGACGCGCCGGGCTACGGGCTCTCGCTCCTGCCCGATCCGTTCGGCTTCGAGGTCGTCGCCGACACCGGCGCGCGGCTGATCCAGGCGCAGGGCACCGAGCGCAACGTCGTGCACGGCCACAGCATGGGCGGGCAGATCACGCCGCGCATCCGCCTCAAGGCGCCGGGCCTCGTCCACGGCATCGTGATCTCCTCGACCATCGGCTATTTCGGCAACCGCACCAAGGAAGAGCAGGAAGAGTTCGTTCGCAAGCGCACCGCGCCACCGCCGCCCGGCACCGATGCGGTGACCGCCAACCGGATGGTCGTGGACTCGATGCTCGGCCCGACGTCCAAAGGACCCGAGGTGGACCTCGTTCGCCAGTGGGCTTCCCTCACCCCGCCGGACACGGTGAAAGCCGCGGTGAAGGCGGTGCAGTCCTTCCCCGAAGCCGACGCGGTGGCGGGTTTCCGCGCGATCGACGTGCCGACGCTGCTGGTGGCGGGCGAAGTGGACCAGGTCGGCCACCCCGCCGGCATGAAGCGCGTCGCCGACATGATCAAGGGCTGCGAGTTCGCGAACGTCTCCGGCTCCGGCCACTATCCTTGGGCCGAAAATCCCGCCGAGTTCAACCAGGCGTTCTTCGGCTTTCTGGGCAAGCACTTCCGTCCCTGAGGCGGCAACCGCCAGGATCGAATCACGACTCACGAATCACGGCCTTCTCATGGCGCCCCGGAAAGCATCCCCCGACCCCGCCCGGCTCGACCGCATTGTCGCGGATGCCCGGCGCTCGGCCGCGGAGCGCGAAAAAGGCTACCGCGGACAGGCGCTCAAGCTGTACCCGTGGATCTGCGGCCGCTGCGCACGCGAGTTCACGCACGCGAACCTGCAACTGCTCGAAGTCCATCACCGCGACGGCAACCACGACAACAACCCGCCCGACGGCAGCAACTGGGAACTGCTGTGCACCTACTGCCACGAGGCCGAGCACCGCAAGCTGCTCGACAACACCGGCAGCGGCGACGGGAAAGAAAGCGCGGCCACCCACCGACCGTTCGAAAGCCTCGGCGCTTTGCTGAAGCAGAACCCCGGAAAGGACCGTGAATCGTGATTGAAGCCTGTTGTCTTTCCTCTGCGTCCCCGGCGTCCCCTGCGGTGAGAGGTTGACTTGAGCGAAATCGAACAGGTCCTCGACTTCTGGTTCGGCGCCTGCGGCGCCGACGGCTCGCTCGACCCGACGAAGCGCCGGATGTGGTTCGGCGACGGGCGCAAATACGACGCGGAGATCCGGGAGCGCTTCGGCGCGCTCCACGAACGTGCGTCGCGCGGCGAGCTCGCCCCGGAATGGCGCGCGACGCCCGCCGGGCGCCTCGGGCTGATCGTCGTGCTCGACCAGTTCTCGCGCCACATCCACCGCGACACCCCCGCCGCTTTCGCGCAGGATCCCGCTGCGCGGCGCTTGGCCGTCGAGGGAATCGACCTCGGCGCGGACCGCAAGCTCGTTCCCGCCCAGCGCTGCTTCTTCTACCTGCCGCTGGAGCACGCCGAGGACATCGAGCTGCAGCGCCTTTCGGTGCGCTGCTTCGACGGTCTCGCGCGCACCGTCGCACCGGAATGGCGCAAGGAATACGACGGCTACCTCGACTACGCCCAGCGCCACCGCGACATCATCGAGCGCTTCAGGCGCTTTCCCCACCGCAACGCCGTGCTGGGACGGGAATCCACGCCGGCGGAGAAGAAGTTCCTGAAGGAACCCGGCTCTTCTTTCTGAAGGCCGAAATCCCGTGAATCGGGAAACGGGAATCGTAAAACGTGAAGGCAGCGGCTTCCTTCGATTCACGTTTCACGATTTTCGATTCACGAGTAAAATCGGCCCATGAAAACCACCTCCCAAAGAGCGCCGGGCGCCGCTGCCGTCCTGCTGCTGACCTCAGCCGCGGCATTCGCCACCCCCACCCTCGCGCAGGACGCGGCGGCCGCCTACCCCAGCAAGCCGATCCGCGTGATCGTGCCGTTCGCGCCGGGCGGCGGTCTCGACATCAGCACCCGCCTGATCGGCCAGAAACTGACCGAGCAGTGGGGGCAGAACATCGTGGTGGACTCGCGCCCCGGCGCCGGCACCATCGTCGGGACCGAGATCGCCTCCAAGGCGGTAGCGGACGGCTACACCCTGCTCATGATCACGACCACGTTCGCGATCAATCCCGGCCTCCACCCCAAGCTGCCGTACGACCCGCTCAGGGATTTCACGCCGGTCACGCAGTTGAACTACCAGCCCAACATCATCGTCGTGAATCCCTCGTTCGCCGCGAAATCGGTCAAGGACCTGATCGCGATGGGCAAGGCAAAGCCCGGCGAGCTGACCTTCGCCACGCCCGGCGCGGGCTCGGCGCCCCATCTCTCGGCGGAGATGTTCCAGCGCGCCGCGGGCATCAGCATGATCC
>CAYSRR010000360.1:0-2673 GCA_964433375.1 uncultured Streptomycetaceae bacterium | reverse complement strand
CCAGACCGGCGTCACGGCATCCACGGCAGCGGCCTGCTTGCGGGCTTCGGCCATGATCCTGGAGCGCGCTGCCGGGGCGGCACTGTGCTCGCCCGCGGCCGGCGCACTATCCTCGACGTACGAAGCCGGCGGCGCGGCGGCGCGCCGCTCGGAGGAGGACGGGGCTGCATCCCGGAATGGCTGCGGTTGCGGCCGGCTCGTCTCGTCCGGCTGCGCCGCCGCCCCTGCCCCCTGCTGGGCGGACAGGGAGCCGGCGGCTTCTCCCTGTGCATCGCCAGCCAGGCCGCCGGTGGCAGCCGCCGGTGCACCGGCGGGGCCATCCCGTCGAGGCTCGACGCCCGGATGCGCCGGTGCGGGCGCGGGCGGGCGAGGCCGCTCGATTTCGGCCGGGGCTGGAGCCGGGGCCGTCCGCGCCAGATCGGAAGCGGGTGGCGCCGCGGACTGCGACGGCGGCGCCGGCTGCACGAGTTGCTCACCGCCCTCCTCTTGCACCACCGTGACCAGGCTCACGCTCAGCACGACGACTGCCGCGATCGAGACGGGCACCTGCCACCGGCGCAGCACGGAGGCCGCTGCCCGGGGACGGGCGCCGACCGCCCGGTGCGCAGCGGCCACTATGGCGGCATCGAGGCGCGCCGGCGGCTCGTCGCGCCCGACCGCGCGGTAGAGACGGTCAAGTTCGGGATCGCGCTCCGCGCTCCCCGGCAAGCCGTTCCGGTCGTCCTCGCTCATCGCCATCCTTCCATGCCCTGCCTCAGCCTCGCCAACGCGTAGCGCAGCCGACTCTTGGCGGTCTCCCGCGTCACGCCGGTCGCCTGCGCGATCTCTTCCACGCTCATGCCGCCCTCCTGCTGCAGCAGCAAGGCCTCGCGCTGCGCTTCGGGCAGCGCGGCGATCAGCTCGAGCAGGCGCTCCGCCTGGCGCTTCGTGTCGAGCGCGTCGGCCGCCGGCCGCTCGCGTTCGTCGGGCAGCGCCTCCAGTGTCTCGCTCTCCTCCTCTTCGAAGGACGCCACGACGGTATGGGCATGCTTGCGGTAATGATCGATCAGCCGGTTGTGCGCGAGGCGGTAGAGATAGGTCGTGAACCTGGCCTGGACCGTGTAACCGCCCCGTGCCCGGATGAGGTTCATCCACACGTCCTGGAACAGTTCCTCCGCCGCCGCCGCGTCCCGGCATTGCCGCAGGAGGTAACGATACACGCCGCCCTTGTGGCGCGAGTAGAGCGCGTCGAACGCGCCCGCCTCGCCGTCGCGATAAAGAAGCATGAGCTCCTCATCGCTGCTCTCCGCGTCCCGTGCCATGACGGGTTGTGAGTATGCGGAAGCCCGCGCACAGGGGCAACCTGCGTGCGGTCACCCGTCGCAGGTCACGAGTCACGGGTCACGAGTCACGGGTCAACGCGGATCGGGCACGAACTGCCCCGGGAACGGGGTCGGCAGCGCGATGCGCGGCGCACGGATCACGCCCATCGCCGCCAGGTTGGCGTGCGTGTCGTAGTGGATCGCGATCACTTCCCCGGGACGCTCGGTCGCCCGCTCGAACTCGGTATAGGTGACGTGCGAGGCCTCGCTGCGGCCGTGCCCGGTGCCGAGTGAAGGCGATTTTTGCGGCGCCTGCGGCGAGGGCTCGTGGCGCGGCCCGGCCGCGCTCTCCGCCGAGCGCGCGCTGCCGTGGCCCGACAAGGCATCTTCCGCCTCGGCGGGCGCGGCTTCATCGTGCTGCCCCGGGGCCGACGACTCGTGCCAGCGCCGGTACTGCTCGATGCGCGCCTGGGGCTCGGCCTTCTTGCGGAACAACGCGACCCCGATCACGCCGACGTTGTCCGGGCGTCCGGTGCGGGCGGCGTACGAGTTGGCGTGCCCGGTGAAGAAAAACGCGGCGACGCGCTGCTCGCTCTTTCGCCAGCCCTTGATGTCGTAACCCTGGTAGCGGCCCAGCACGTAGCCGGTCTGGCTCCAGTCAGCGGTCTCGCCGCTGATCGCATTGACGCCGTCGACCGAAACCACGGCGAGGATGTCGGCGCCGGTGCGGTTGCGCACCCGGATCTGATACTCGTTGCCGGGATGGCCGGCCACGTAGTAGCGGCCGTCGTGGCGGTAAACGGGCAGGGTGCGGCCCTGGGCGCGGTCATACACCGTCACGTCCGCGATGCCGCCCACGGCCCCGGCAGCGCCGGCCGCGGCCCACAGCGCCGCCGCGGCCGCAAACTTCTTCAATTTCATGGTTTTCTCCTTGAGGTTGGGCATCCGACCGATGCCTCTTCCTGTAAACGGCGCGGCGCGGCGCGCGGGGCTAACCTTGAACCCGCGAAGCGCGCGCGGCTATACTGGTTTGACCCCTGCGAACCCTTGCTGCGAGTCCGCGCCCGGCGCGCGCTCACAGGGACGGCTTCCACAAAAGGAAGAGGAGGAGCGTCATGCCGAAGTTCTCTCCTGAAGCGATTCGCACCATTGCCCTCGCCGGCCACGGCGGTTCGGGCAAGACCACGCTGGCGGAAGCCCTGCTGGCGAAGGCCGGGGCGATCCCGGGACCGGGCAGCGTGGACAAGGGCACCACGGTCTGCGATTTCGACCCCCTCGAAAAGCAATACCGTCATTCGCTCAACGCCGCCGTGGTGCACCTGCATCACCGCGACACGCGCGTGCACCTGATCGACACGCCGGGCCTGCCCGA
>CAYSRR010000359.1:0-2686 GCA_964433375.1 uncultured Streptomycetaceae bacterium | reverse complement strand
ACGGATACGTCGACGGGAAAGGGCTGTGCCGCGCCTACCGAGCCGCTGCCGGCAACACGGGTGCCATAGAGTTCGAAGCCCACGTCGCGCAGGCGGTGGCCGCCGGCGTCCGCCGAATATCCGAGCGCTACGTTTGTCAGCTCGACGGCGCCGTCCGCGGTGCCGATTCGAAGACGGCCGACCTGCGCCCTGGCGACGTGGATTTCCACCGGCAGCGCCAGCGTGACGGGAGGCCTGGACGGCGTCGCGGCGGGTACGAGCGCTATCGTTACCTCGGCGCATTTGAGCTCGAGGACGCGGGGCGCCATGGCCAGGAGCGAGGCGGGGGAAAGACGCAGCGCGACGTCGCGTGCCTCGATCTTCGTGCCGTCGTCGAGCGAGTAGCGCGCGAGGCGCACGGTCATCCCTCCGGCCAGCGTTCCGCGCGCGTCTTCCAGCACCAGCGCGGCGCCTGCAGCGTGGCCGAGGCGGGCGATCGCCCACGCGAAGCCCGAGGTGGTGTACAGCAGCCATGCCGTGGCACAGCCGAGGATGACCGTGGCGACCAGGGCGACCATCGCGAGCGGGCGCAGGATGCTTGCGGGGGTGCGGCGCCGGGGGCGGGGCTGTGTTGAGGGCTCGCTCACGTCATCCTTCCTCAGAAGCTGAAGCCCACCGAGAAGTGCAGTCGCACGTTTTCCGACCGCACGCCGTACGCGATATCGGCGCGAAACGGCCCGATGGGAGAGCGCCAGCGCACGCCGACGCCGTAACCGACGGCGAGGTCGAATACGTTTCGATTGTCGAACGCGTCGCCCGCGTCAACGAACGCGGCGGCCCCCCAGTCGCCGGCGAACCAGTAGGTGGTCTCGGCGCTCACGATCGCGAGATAGCGGCCGCCGACGATGGCGTTGCCCTGCGGCACGCCGATCGACTGGTACGAGTAGCCGCGCACCGTCTGGTCCCCGCCGGTGCGGAACAGGAACGTGGACGGTATGCCGAAGCGGGAATCGGCGAACACGATCCCGCCTTCCGCCCGGGCGGTGAAGTCGAACTGCCGACCGAGCGGCAGCAACAGGGTCGCCTTCGCCGTCCCGCGGGCGAAGTCCTGGGTGCCCAGCGACGGCACGCTGGCACCGAGATTGACCGATCCGAGTATGCCGCGGCGCGGCAGCAGCGGGTCGTCGGTGCGGCTGAACGTCTTGCGAAAGTTCAGGAAGAGGGCGTCGTTGCGCTCGGTCGTCGAGCCCACGACGACCTGTCGCTCGTGGTACGCCGACAGCGAGATATGCGAGGGCGTACTTTCCTCGCCCCAGTTGTAGGAAGCGCCGACCATGGCGCCGTCGGTGCGCTGGTTCTGGATGTCGGTCCCCTCGTAGCGCGCGCTGATCGTGTTCCAGACCCCGCCCGCGCGCGGCGGCGTGTCCACGGCGTTGTCGATCACCTGGGTCTTGCTGTCCCATTTGGCGCGGGACCGCAGCCGCAGCGCGCTGCCGAACAGGTCCTGGTTGCTGTAGTCGAGCTGCGCTCCCAGTGCAGTGTCGGTGCTGACGTAGACGCCGGTATCGATGCGCTGCGAGCGGGCATCGGCGACGGTCACGTGCACCGTGGCGGCGTCCGCGTGCGCGACGTCGCGATCGATCTCGATCTGCGCGGTGGCGAAGTATCCGGTTTCGAGCAGGCGTCGCTGAAAGGCGGCGAGGCGTGATGCCTCGTACGGCTCTCCCGCCCGGATGGGGTACATGTTCCTGACGACATTGGGGTCGTAGCGCCGCGTGCCGGTTACCTCCAGCGCGCCGAAGCGGAACGGCGGCCCGCTGTCGAGTTCCACGCGCAGCGCGGCCGTATGGCTCCCCGGGTCCACCCGCGCCTCGCTCTTTACGAGTCGGCTCCCCGCATACAGTTCGTGCGCGATATCGTCGACCGCGGCGCGCTTCGCGGCCTCCCAGTCGGCCTGGCGAAAGGGCCGCCCGGCCTGCAGCAGCCAGGCGTGGCGTATGGCCTCGATGCGCCGGTCGTTCGCGGGGCTGCCGTCCGCGATAGCGCCGCTGAACTGGATGTCGACCGCGGAGACCGTTGTGCGCGGGCCCGGCTCGACCGAGATACGGACGACCGCGACCGCCTCTCCCCGTTCGATGGTGCTGCGCACGGTAGCGGTGAAATAGCCTTCCGCCGCCGCCGCCTGCGCCGTTTCGGCCCGCGCTTCGGCGACCAGCCGTTGCAGGGCATCCTGGGTCATGCGCTCGTCGCGCTGCCAGTGCGTCAGGTCCAGGCCTTTCTGCAGCAGGCCGTGCAGCTCCTCGGGGGCGTCGATTTCGATGCGAAACTGGAGCCGCTGATCTTCCTCGGCCGGGGCGCCGACCGTTTGTACGCCCGTTTGCGCACCCGTTTGTGCGCCAGCGGGGAGCGCTGTACAGAGCGCGGCGCAGAGCAGCACGGTCACGCAGGCGCGCGTCGAGCCCGGGCAGCGAAGGAAAGCCTTGGGAAATCCGTGCGGTATAATGCCGTCCACAGTCGGAATTCTAATTTCAAGCGCGGTCAGACCGGCGGTCCGCGGCAACTATTTTTCTTCCCCTATGGACGACCAACTGCGCAAGGCAGCGCTCGATTACCACCGGCTGCCGACCCCAGGCAAGATCTCGGTCACGCCCACCAAGGGGCTGGTCAACCAGCGCGACCTGGGGCTGGCTTACACGCCCGGCGTGGC
>CAYSRR010000358.1:0-2701 GCA_964433375.1 uncultured Streptomycetaceae bacterium | reverse complement strand
CATCACGGTGCGCTGGGACAAGAACCTGCTCAAGGTGGTGCGCCTGCTGCTCGAACGCCGGCGGGAATTCTCGCTGCACGGCGGCGTGCGTTTCGGCGGCACGATCACGGCGGACGACGCCTTCGCCATGGGCTTCGATCACGTCGCCCTCGCGATCGGCGCCGGGCGGCCGACGGTGCTCGACCTGCCCAACGGCCTTGCCCGCGGCGTGCGCGCCGCGTCGGATTTCCTGATGGCGCTGCAACTGACCGGCGCCGCGAAGGCGGATTCCATCGCCAACATGCAACTGAGGTTGCCGGTGGTGGTGATCGGCGGCGGCCTGACCGCCATCGACACCGCGACCGAGTCGCTGGCTTACTACCCTTTGCAGGTGGAGAAATTCCTGCTGCGCTACGAGCAGCTCGCACGCGAGCACGGCGAGACCGCCGCGCGCGTCGCGTGGAACGAGGAAGAGCGCGACATCGCGGACGAGTGGCTCGCCCACGCCCGCGCCATCCGTGGCGAACGCATGCACGCCGTCGCGGAAGACCGCGAGCCGCGCGTCCTGGAGCTGCTGCAGTCGTGGGGCGGGGTGACCATCGCCTATCGCCGGCGCCTGGTCGACAGCCCTTCCTACACGCTCAACCACGAAGAGGTACACAAGGCGCTCGAAGAGGGCATCCGTTTTGCCGAGGGCCTGACGCCCCTCGCCATCGAGGTCGACGGGACGAACCATGCCCGTGCGCTGAAAGTTTCCATCCAGCGCCGGGGCGACGACGGGCAATGGGGGGAGGCGGGAAGGGCCGAGCTCCCGGCGAGGACCATCCTGATCGCGGCCGGCACCCAGCCCAACACCGTGCTGGCGCGCGAGGAGCCCGACCGTTTCAAGCTCGATGGCCGCTATTTCCGGGCCTGCGACGAGAGCGGCGCGCCGGTGGCCGTGGAGAAATCGATCTCGAAACCGACGCAGGCGCGGGTCCTGATGTCGCGTGGCAGCGACGGGCGCTTCATCAGCTATTTCGGCGACGTGCACCCGTCCTATTTCGGCAACGTGGTCAAGGCGATGGGCAGCGCGAAGCAGGGCTATCCCGTCGTGAGCCAGGCGCTGGCGCAGGTGCGCCCCGCGACGGCGGCGAGCGACGGCGAATTCTTCTCGCGGTTGAACGAGCAGCTGCGCGCCGTCGTGCATGAAGTCAGGAGGCTGACGCCGCTCATCGTCGAAGTGGTGGTCAAGGCGCCCCTGGCGGCCAGCCGCTTCCGGCCCGGGCAGTTCTACCGCCTGCAGAATTTCGAGACGCTGGCGCAGCGGGTCGAGGGCACGCGCCTCGCGATGGAGGGCATCGCGCTGACCGGCGCCTCGGTGGATGTCAAGCGCGGGCTGATCTCGCTGATCACCCTCGAGATGGGCGGTTCCTCCGACTTGTGCGTGCTGCTGAAGCCGGGCGACCCGGTCGTCGTGATGGGGCCGACCGGGACGCCCACCGAGATTCCGACGGACGAAACCGTGGTGCTCGCCGGCGGCGGGCTCGGCAACGCCGTGCTGTTTTCCATCGGCCAGGCCATGCGCCGCGCCGGCAGCCGCGTGCTCTATTTCGCGGCTTACAAGCACATGAACGATCGCTACAAGATCCCGGAGATCGAGGCGGCGGCGGACGTCGTGGTGTGGTGTTGCGACGAGGAACCGGGCTTCACGCCCGAGCGCCCGCAGGATAGGACCTTCGTCGGCAACGTGGTGCAGGCAATGCAGAAATACGCGAGCGGCGGACTCGGAGAGCAGACGATCCCGCTCAGCGCCGCCGACCGCATCATCGCCATCGGCTCGGACCGCATGATGGCGGCCGTGGCGCGCGCGCGCCACGGCGAGTTGAAACCGTTCCTCAAGCCCGGCCACCAGGGCATCGGCTCGATCAACTCGCCGATGCAGTGCATGATGAAGGAGATCTGCGCGCAGTGCCTGCAGCCGCACATCGACCCGCAGACCGGCAAGGTGAGCTACGTGTTCTCCTGCTTCAACCAGGATCAGCCCCTCGATCACGTGGACTGGGCGGGACTCGACGCGCGGTTGCGCCAGAACTCGGTGCAGGAAAAACTGACCGCCGAGTGGATAGACCACTGCCTGGTGCGGCTCGGCGCGCGCGACATGCAGCGCGTATAACGGTGTTACCGGCCTTGCCGCAAAGGCGCAAAGACGCGGAGAAATCGCGGGGTAACCGGGAATAAAATTTCGAAGGTGCTTTGCGCAATCTTTGCGCCTTCGCGCCTTTGCGGTGTGGCTTAATCCCGGCCTAGCTCACGCAGGGCGGCGCCGAGCGTGCCGATCAACTCGTCGACCTGCTGCTTGCTGATGATGAGCGGGGGCGAGAGCGCGATGATGTCGCCGGTGGTGCGGATCAGCACGCCTTTTTCGTAGCATTTCAGGAAAGCCTGGAAGGCGCGCGCGGACGGCTTGCCGGGCTTCGCCTCGAGCTCGATCGCCGCGACCATGCCCATGTTGCGGATGTCGATGACGTGCGGCATTTCGCGCAGCGAGTGCACCGCTTCCTGGAAGTAGGGCGCCAGGGCCTGGCCGCGCTCGAACAGCCGCTCCTCCTCGAACAGGTCGAGGCTCGCCTCGGCAGCGGCCGTCGCCAGCGGGTGGCCGGAGTAGGTGTAGCCGTGAAACAGCTCGATGGTGTCCGGCGGCGCGGCGTTGACGATGGCATCGTATATGCCCTTGCGTACC
>CAYSRR010000357.1:0-2709 GCA_964433375.1 uncultured Streptomycetaceae bacterium | reverse complement strand
TCGCGCGTCAAGATGGCGGACTGGAACGCGGACCAGGTCGCGCAGATCCTGCGCGGCGAGCGCCCGCCGCGGCTCATCAACCCCGGCGCGTGGGACAAGTTCGCGCAGCGCTACGAGAAGATCTTCGGCTGGCGCCCCAAGGGCGGCGCGAGCGACGCCTGACGAGCGGGAATCGCCGGCGAACGCCGGGGTTCCGGTTTCCGCCTTCAGGCTGCGGCTGAACGTTGACCGCCCGCCGCGCCCGGCGTATCGTCTTACCTCGCCGTCTTACCAGGGGTTTCGAGTGGACACCATACGGGCATCGAGCAAGGGGCAGATTGTCATACCCAAGACGATCCGCGAGGCGCTGGACATCCGCAGCGGCACCGAGCTCAACGTGGAATTACTGCCCGGCGAGGGCTTCAAGGTCACCATCCGGGCTGCGGACCACGCGGCCCAGGTCGCGAAGCTCGCCGGCTCGCTCGCGCGCCGCGGCAGGCCCGGGCGTTATGCGGGGCTGACCGACGACGAGGCGATAGCGCTTGCGGCGAAGGAGGACGACGGGCGGGTCCGGGCCTACGCGCGCCGCGCGCGACGGGGACGCCGTTGATCGCGCTCGACACCAATATCCTGGCGCGCTACCTGCTCGACGACGAGCCGGCCCAGGCGCGGACCGCGCGGCGCCTGCTGGCCGACGCGAAGACGGAGTACTGGATCCCGGTCAGCGTGGTGCTGGAGCTGGCCTGGGTGCTGCGCAAATCCGATTCGCCGCGCGTGATCGTGATCGGGAAGCTGCGCGAGCTGCTGTCGCTGCGAAACGTGCGGCCGCAGAATGCCGATCTCGTTTTCCAGGCGCTGCGCTGGGCCGCCGAGGGCATGGACCTCGCCGATGCGCTGCATCTCGTTCTGAGCGGCAAGGCGGAACGGTTCGCGACCTTCGACGAGGCGCTGATCAGGCAGGCACGCAAGCTGGGCGTACAGCCGCTGGTGTCCGCGCCGTGACTGCGCGGTAGTTGCAAGTTACAAGTCCCAAGTTCCGTCTTAAGGAGCCATGACCATGACGTTCACCGCCCCCGTCGTCGATGCACTCTCCGTCCGCGTCGTGGTGGATTCGCGCTACGAGCGCTTCCTGTCCAGGGCGCAGCACCCGCTGGTGCGCATCGAGCACATCGGGCGCATCCCCGGGCGGCCGGACATGACCTTCGCCGCGGAGTGGGGGCTGTCGCTGCACCTGGCGTCGGAGAAGGAAGGCGCGAAGGCGCAGTACGTGCTCGACTTCGGCTACACGCCGGAGATCATCAACCGCAACTTCGAGCTGCTCGGCATCGAGCCGGGCAAGATCAACGGCCTCATCCTCAGCCATGGGCATCGCGATCACTTCGGCGGGCTCGACGGCTTCGTGAAGCAGCACCGCGGCGAGATGCGCGACGACCTCGCGCTCTACGTCGGCGGCGAAACCATTTTCCGCCCGAAGTGGATCAAGGAGGGCGGCGAGACGGTGCTGTGGGGCGCCGTGGACCGCGACGCGCTGCAGGAAAAGAAGGTCCCCGCCGTTTGCTGCCCGGCGCCGCGCGCGCTCGAGGGCGCGTTCACCTCCGGCTACATCGAGCGCACCTCGTTCGAGGAAGTCACCGGCGGCTCGTGGGTGGAGGACGACCACTACAGCGAGGCCGAGCGCAAGGGCAGGCTCGTGCGCGACAGCCACCCGGACGAGCACGCCACCTGCTACATCGTGAAGGGCCGCGGCCTGGTGGTGATCTCCTCCTGCGGCCACGCCGGCATCATCAACACCGTGAAGAGCGCGATGGCCGCCGCCAGCGTCGACAAGGTCCACGCCGTCATCGGCGGCTTCCACCTCGGCACCTCGCCGCAGGACTACCTCCAGCACACCCTGGACGAGATGAAGCGCATCAACCCCGACGTGATCGTGCCGATGCACTGCACCGGCGAGGCCTTCATCGCGATGCTGAAGGAGAAAATGCCGGAGAAGGTGGTCTACTCGAACGTCGGCAGCCGCTACACCTTCGGCGCCTGATCGCTTGCGGCGCCGGATGAGGCGTCTCAGGTGAAGCGTCGCAGGTGAAGCGTCGCAGATGAGGCGTCGCAGATGAGGCGTTGCAGATGAGGCGTCGCAGGTAAGGCGTCGCAGGTAATGCGTCTCAGGTGAGGCGCGCTCTATCTGCGACGTAGTATCTGAGACGTAGCATCTGCGACGCTTTTCTTTTTTTATTGGCATTAGAGGCCCTTCCGCCTTGAGATCGCTCCTCACCCCTCATCCTTAGTATCATTCGCCCATGGACTTCCGCCTTCCCGAAAACACTCTTTTCTCCATCCTGCTGCGTTCGCGGTGGTGGGTGAGCGTGCTGGCCGCGGCGGCGGCCTTCGGCGTGGTGCGGCCCTTCCTGGACGCGGGCTTTGCCTTCTTCGCCGCGCTGCCGTTCCTCGTGATCGCCGCGGTGGCCTTCTGGAAGCAGCGCGGCGTGCCGCGCGGCGCGCGGCTCGACGCGGCGATCGACGCGCTGCGCGAGATGCCGTGGGAGGCGTTCGCCCGCGAGCTGGAGCAGGGCTACCAGCGGAAGGGCTATACCGTGAAACGCGTCGACGGCGCGGCCGACTTCGAGCTGGAGAAGGCAGGCCGCCGGTCGCTGGTGGCGGCGAAGCGCTGGAAAGCGTCGCGCACGGGCGTGGAGCCCCTGAAGGAACTGGTGGCGGCGGGGGAGGAGCGCGGCG
>CAYSRR010000356.1:0-2713 GCA_964433375.1 uncultured Streptomycetaceae bacterium | reverse complement strand
GCCGAGGATACCGTCGAGCGCGAGCTCGCCAACGGCCTGCGCGTCATCGTGAAGCCGGACCGGCGCGCGCCGGTGGCGGTGGTCATGGCGTGGTATCGCGTCGGCAGCATCGACGAAGTGAACGGCCAGACGGGCGTCGCGCACGTCCTCGAGCACATGATGTTCAAGGGCACCGCCGCCACGCCGGCCGGGGAGTATTCCCGGCTCATCGCCGCCGCGGGTGGGCGCGACAACGCGTTCACCAGCAACGATTTCACCGGTTATTTCGCCATGCTGCAGAAGTCCCAACTCGAGCTCGCGCTGAGGCTCGAGGCCGACCGCATGGCGAACCTGACGCTCTCGCCGGAGGAGTTCGCCAAGGAGATCAAGGTGGTGATGGAGGAGCGCCGGCTGCGCACCGACGACCGGCCGCGCTCGCTGGTGTACGAGCAGTTGATGGCCACCGCGCTTACCGCGCATCCCTACCGTAACCCCATCATCGGCTGGATGAACGACCTGGAGAACATGCGGGTCGAGGACACGCTCGACTTCTACCGGCAATGGTACACGCCCAACAACACGGTGCTGGTGGTGGTGGGCGACGTCGAGCCCGGCGAGGTGTTCGCGCTCGCCGAGAAGTATTTCGGCGTCATTCCGCAGCGCCCGCTGCCCGTGCGCAAGCCGCAGGACGAGCCGCCGCAACTGGGCGTGAAGCGCATCACGGTCAAGGCGCCCGCCGAGCTGCCGTACGTGATGATGGCGTTTCGCGTGCCGGTGCTGCGCGATCCCGAGCGCGACTGGGAACCGTACGCGCTGAAAATGCTGGCGGCGGTGCTGAGCGGCCATTCCTCGGCAAGGCTGAACCGCAACCTGGTGCGCGAGCAGCGGCTGGCGATCTCGGCGGGCGCGAGCTACGACGGCATCGCGCGCGGACCGGATTTCTTCTATCTGAGCGCAACGCCGACCGCCGGCAAGAGCGCCGCGGACGCGGAGGAAGGCCTGCGGCGGGAGATGACCCGGGTCATCGAAGAGGGCGTCACCGCGGAGGAGCTCGACCGGGTGAAAGCGCAGGCCATCGCCGCCGAGGTCTACCAGCGCGACTCGATGTTCTTCCAGGCGCGCGTGATCGGCGTTCTCGAGATGGCCGGCCTGTCGCACCGCTCGGTGGACCTGCAGTTGAAGAAGCTGCGGGAAGTCACGCCGGAGCAGGTGCGCGAAGTCGCGCGGAAATATTTCCAGGAGGACGCGTTGACCATCGCGCATCTCGATCCCCAGCCCCTTACCGGCAAGCGGCCGGCGGCGGCGCCCGCGGGCCTGCGGCACGCACAGTAAAACCCCGGAAACCGCCGATAAACGCCGATGAACGCCGATAAGATCCAGATCGATACGCCTGTCTCCGGGTGCTCCGGGTGGGATGCTGGACGCGAGTTCGAAGCGTCTACGACAGTGCTTCGCGTCACTGAAATGTTGCGTCGAAGGTTTTTTATCGGCGTGTATCGGCGTTCATCGGCGGTTGCATTCTTCTTGATGTTGGCGGCGGCGCCGGCGTGGGCGATCCTGCCGATACAGCACTGGCAGACCGCCAGCGGCGCGCGCGTCTATTTCGTCGAGAACCGCGACCTGCCGATGCTCGACGTGAGCGTGGAGTTCCCGGCCGGGGCGGGTTACGACACCGCGGAGAAAGCCGGGGCCGCGGCCATGACCAACCGGCTGCTTGCCGCGGGCGCCGCCGGCATGAACGAAGACGAGATTTCGCGGCGCATGGCCGACGTCGGCGCCCAGTTCGGCGGCCGCTTCGACACCGACCGCGCCGGTCTCGGCCTGCGCACGCTATCCGCGGCCCGCGAGCGCCGCCAGGCGCTCGAGATCATGACCCAGGTCCTCTCCGCCCCGGGTTTCCCGCAGGCGATCCTGGAGCGCGAAAAGGCCCGTCTCATCAGCTCGCTCAAGGAGGCCGATACGCAGCCCGCGACCATCGCTTCGCGCAATTTTTACCGCCTGGTTTACCGCGATCACCCGTATGGCCTGCGCGCGTCGGGCGAGCCGGAGACGATCGGGCGAATCACGCGCGAGGACCTGTCCGCCTTTCACCGGCGTCATTACGCCGCGCCGTACGCGGTGGTGGCGATGATGGGGGACGTGACCCGCGCCGAGGCCGAAGCGATCGCCGACCAGCTGACGCGCGGCCTGCCCCAGGCATCCGGTGCGGCGCCCCAGCTGCCGCCGGTCGCCGAACTGCCGGCCGGCCAGACGCGCATGATTGGCCACCACGCTTCCCAGGCGCACATCCTGATCGGCGCGCCCGGCATCCGCCGCGACGACCCGGATTATTTCCCGCTGTTCGTCGGCAACTACGTGCTCGGCGGCGGCGGCTTCGTGTCGCGCATCACCGAGGAAGTGCGCCAGAAGCGCGGCCTGGCTTACTCGGCCTACAGCTACTTTTCGCCGCTGCAGCAGCAGGGCCCGTTCGTGATCGGGATGCAGACGCAACGCGACCAGGCGGGCGAAGCGCTCGAGGTCGCGCGCCGCACGCTGCGCGAGTTCGTCGCGTCCGGTCCGACCGAGGCCGAGCTGAAAGCCGCGAAACAGAACATCATCGGCGGCTTTCCGCTGCGCATCGACAGCAATCGCAAGATCCACGACTACCTCGCGCTCATCGGCTTCTACGGCCTGTCGCTCTCCTACCTGGAGGATTTCGTGAAGAACGTGGAGCGGGTCACCGTCGCCGACGTCC
>CAYSRR010000355.1:0-2717 GCA_964433375.1 uncultured Streptomycetaceae bacterium | reverse complement strand
GATGCCCTTGCCGGTGATGTCGAAGGCGGAGCCGTGGATCGGCTCGAACATCGAGGGGTACTTGCGCTCCGGGTTCAGGTTCGCCGTGGGCGCGATGCCGAGACTGCCCGAGAGCGCCGCGGCGAGGTCGGACAGGACGTCGGCATGGAGGTTGGTGGCGACGACGGTGTCCAGCGTCTGCGGCTTCAGCACCATCAGCGTGGTCATCGCGTCGACCAGCACCCGCTGCGTCTCGACGCCCGGGTAGTCCTTCGCCACCTCGTAGAAGATCTCGTCCCACATCACCATGCCGTGGCGTTGCGCGTTGGACTTGGTGACGAGGGTCAGGTGCTTGCGCGGGCGGCCCTGCGCCAGCCTGAACGCGAAGCGGTGGATGCGCTCGACGCCGGTGCGCGTGAAGACGGAGGTTTCGGTCGCCACTTCCTCCGGCAGGCCGCGGTGCGCGCGCCCGCCGCTGCCGGAATATTCGCCCTCGGAATTCTCGCGGATGATCACCCAGTCGATCGCCTTGCCGTTGGCGAGCGGGCTGGTGATGCCGGGCAGCACGCGCGCCGGCCGCACGTTGGCGTACTGGTCGAAGCCCTGGCAGATCGGCAGCCGCAGCCCCCACAGCGAGACGTGGTCGGGCACGTCGGGCGCGCCGACCGCGCCGAAAAAAATGGCGTCGAACTGCTTCAGCCGCTCGAGACCGCCCTCGGGGATGTAATGCCCGTGCTTCTTGTAGTAATCGCTGCTCCACGGGAAGTGTTCCACCTTCAGGCGGAAGCCGCGGTCGCGCTGGCCGAGCACTTCCAGCGCCTTCAGTCCGGCCGCGATGACCTCGATGCCGATGCCGTCGCCGGGGATGGCCGCTATCTTGTATTCACGCATTCTGGGATTCCGTTGGTCGTTAATCGTGAAATGTAAATCGTGAATCGTGCGCAGGGCTTTGTATCTACGATTTCCGTTTGACGATTCACGATTCACGCAAAGTGCGTGATTATACGCTGGGGCGGCGGCGCGATAGAATTCGCGATCTTATGAAAATTCTCGCCCTCGACACGTCCACCGAGTATTGCTCCGTCGCGCTGTGGCAGGACGGCGAGGTGGACGCGCGCGAGGTGATCGCCGGGCAGCGTCATTCGCAGTTGCTGTTGCCGATGGTGGACGAGCTGCTCGGCCGCCACGGTCTCGCGATCGAGTCTCTCGACGGCATTGCGTACGGCTGCGGCCCGGGCTCGTTCACCGGGCTGCGCATTGCCTGCGGTGTCGTGCAGGGCCTCGCTTTCGGCGCCGGCATCGGGGTGGTGGGCGTCGTCACGCTGGCCGCGATGGCGCAGGCCACGGGCGCAGGGCGCGTGGTCTGTTGCCTCGATGCGCGCATGGGGGAGGTCTACCACGCCGCCTATGCCGGGAACGGGGCGGAAACGGTGCAGGCCCCGGGGCTCTATGCCCCTGCGGACGCGCCGGTGCCGCCGGCGGGCGACTGGATCGGCTGCGGCAGCGGATTCGCCGCGCACGGGGCGGTGCTGGAGCAGCGCTACGCGGGCCGGCTCTCGGCTATCATGCCGGACGTGTTCCCGCATGCGCGGGACATCGCGCGGCTCGCGGCGGCGGAATTCGCGGCGGGTCGGGCGATGGCGCCCGAGCAGGCGGTGCCGCTGTACATCCGTGACAAGGTGGCGTTGAAGACGAGCGAGCGATGAGCGCCCAACTGGACCTGATGCCGCGCTACCGGCGCATGGTGGCCGATGATCTCGACGCGGTCATCGCGATCGAGGATGCGATCTACCCGCATCCCTGGACGCGCGGCAACTTCGCCGACTCGCTCGCGGCGGGCTATCACTGCTGGGTCATCGAGTGCGCCGGCGGGATGGCGGGCTACGCGGTGGTCATGATCGCGGCGGGCGAGGCGCACCTGCTCAACCTGAGCGTGGCGGCGTCGTGGCAGCGCCGGGGCATCGGGCGCGAGACGCTCGGTTTCGCCGCCAGGCTGGCGCGCGATTACGGAGCGACGAAGATGCTTCTGGAGGTGCGGCCCTCCAACACGGCGGCGATCGCGCTCTACGCCGCCGTCGGCTTCTCCGAGATCGCGGTGCGCCGCGGCTACTATCCCGCCGGCGGCGGGCGGGAGGATGCGGTGGTCATGCAGCTCGGGCTGGACAGCAAGAAGTGACTCGTTGCTCGTTTCTCGTTACTCGTCCTGTTTATAAACCGTGAAAAACCGTCGAGAGATGATTCTGGAGGAGATGGGCCTGACGCCTGTCTGGCGTCTGCGCGACAAGGCGCCGGTCGAGGCGACGCCTTTGGTGGAGACGCCGGCGGCTGTCGCTGAGCCGCAAGCTCCGGTCCGCGAGCAGGTGAAGCCGGCCCCCGTCACTCGACACTCGACACTCGACACGGGCGATGGTGACCGCCGCTCCGCCATCATGCGCATGGAATGGCCGGCGCTGAAGGAGGCGGTCGCGTCGTGCACCGCGTGCCCGCTGCACGCGAAGCGCAACAAGACCGTGTTCGGCGTCGGCGACGAGAACGCCGACTGGCTGTTCGTGGGCGAGGGGCCGGGCGCGGACGAGGACGCGCAGGGCGAGCCGTTCGTCGGTCAGGCCGGGCGCCTGCTCGACAGCATGCTGGCCGCGATCAAGCTCAAGCGCGGCCGGAACGTGTACATCGCCAACGTCGTGAAATGCCGTCCTCCCGGCAATCGCAATCCCGAGCAGGCGGAGGCGGCTGCCTGC
>CAYSRR010000354.1:0-2753 GCA_964433375.1 uncultured Streptomycetaceae bacterium | reverse complement strand
AGCAGCACCTGCGGTTCAAGATGCGCATCCACGACCCGCTCAAGCAGTGGAAGCTCTCCCCCATGGACCTCGAGTCCCGCCGCCGCTGGGAGCAGTACACCAAGGCCAAGGAAACGATGATCGAGCGCACCCACATCCCGGAAGCCCGCTGGTGGGTGGTGGAGGCCGTGGACAAGAAGCGCGCCCGCCTGAACTGCATCCATCACCTGCTGGGCCAGATTCCTTACCGGGAGATCCGGCACGAGCCCGTGGCGCTGCCCGCGCGCGTGCACAATCCCGATTACCTCCGCGGCCCCTTGCCGCAGGACATTTACGTGCCGGCGGTGTATTGAGCGCGGTCGAGAACCCCGATTTCGTCGGATATAAGAAAACGCCGGGCAGATGCCCGGCGTTTTCTTTTTGATTCAATATGCTGCAGCGCCACAGTTCATGGGGCTTTCGTTGACCCTCTTGCCCAATCACCTGTAAAATTCAATGGTTTAGGTGAGCCTAGCGGGAAATGCGCGTCAAGCTGGTAGCGGGCAACTGGAAGATGAACGGCAACCTGGCCTCGGGGCGGGCGTTGCTCAAGGCCATCCTGCCGCCGCTCGCTGCACTGAAACACGCGCGCTACGCGGTTTGCGCGCCGTACCCGTATCTCGCGGCGGTCGGGCAGACCCTGGGCGGGTCGAGCGTGGCGCTCGGCGCGCAGGATCTGTGTCAGTTCGATGACGGCGCGTATACCGGCGGGGTTTCGGGTGCGATGCTGGCGGATTGCGGTTGCCGCTACGTCATCGTCGGCCATTCCGAGCGTCGCGGCGTGTTCGGCGAGACGGACGAAGTGGTCGCGCTGAAGTACGGCCAGGCACTCAAGCACGGCCTCGTTCCGATCCTGTGCCTGGGTGAGACCCTGGCCGAGCGCGAAGCGGGCGTGACCGAGGCGGTGGTGGCGCGCCAGCTCGACGCGGTGATTCAAGGTTGCGGGCTGCAGTTGCTCGCGCAGGGCGTCGTCGCCTACGAGCCGGTCTGGGCGATCGGCACCGGCAGGACGGCGACGCCGCAGCAGGCGCAGGACGTGCATGCCTTCATCCGCGGGCGCGTTGCGGCCGCGGACCGGCGGCTCGCAGACGGGTTGACGGTGCTCTACGGGGGCAGCGTGAAGGCGGGCAACGCGGCGCAGTTGTTCGCGATGCCGGACGTGGATGGAGGGCTGATCGGGGGGGCATCCCTGGTGGCCGACGAATTCGTGGCGATCTGCCGTGCCGCGCAGGGCGCACAGGAAACGATAAAGGTCTGAATGGATACTCTGATACTGGTGGTGCACATAATCGCGGGGCTGACGATCATCGGCCTGGTGCTGCTGCAGCATGGCAAGGGCGCCGATGCCGGCGCCGCTTTCGGCAGCGGGTCCGCCGGCAGCGTGTTCGGCTCCTCGGGGTCGGCGAACTTCCTGAGCCGCGCCACGGCGGTCACGGCGACGGTCTTTTTCCTGACCAGCCTCGGGCTGACTTATTTTTCGGGTCGCAACACCGAGAACAGGGGCTTGATGGCCAAGCCGCCGGTGAGCCAGGACCAGTCGCTGCCGGCGCAGATCCCGCCCACGGCGCCTGCCGGGCAGAGCGCACCGGCTGGGCAGAGCGCGCCCGCCGCCGATCCGGGCTCGAAGGCGCAGGACGTGCCGAAATGATGAAAGCGTGAGGAGTGAGGAGTGAGGAGTGAGGAGTGAAGTGTGAGGTGGAAATGCAGCCGGGTTTTTCCTCACTCCTTGCTCCTCACGCCTCACCGATTTAAGCAGCCGACGTGGTGGAATTGGTAGACACACCATCTTGAGGGGGTGGCGGCGAAAGCCGTGAGAGTTCGAATCTCTCCGTCGGCACCAACAAACAGGGGTTAGGGACCAGGGATCAGGGACTAGAAGACATTCGGTAGGGGCCTGGCCCCTAGCCCCAAGTCCCTGGCCCCTCGCTTAAGCGCATGCTCGAAAACTATTTCCCGATCCTGATGTTCATCTTCGTCGGCATCGCCGTCGGCGTCGGCCCGGTGCTGGCCGGCACCGTCGTCAGCCGGCTGGTCGGCGTGCACCGCCCGGACCCCGAGAAGCTCTCGCCCTACGAGTGCGGCTTCGAGGCGTTCGAGGACGCGCGCATGAAGTTCGACGTGCGCTACTACCTGGTGGCGATCCTGTTCATCCTGTTCGACCTCGAGATCGCGTTTCTCTTCCCGTGGGCCGTGGTGCTGCAGGAAATCGGCTTCTTCGGCTTCATGGCGATGATGGTGTTCCTCGGTATCCTCGTCGTCGGCTTCATCTACGAGTGGAAGAAGGGGGCTCTCGAGTGGGAGTGACCGCTCTCTAGGGGAGACCGTTATGGGCGCCATCGAAACCATCACCGAAAGAGGCTTCGTCACCACCACCGCGGACGCGCTCATCAACTGGACGCGCACCGGTTCGCTGTGGCCGATGACCTTCGGTCTCGCCTGTTGCGCGGTGGAAATGATGCACGCCGGCGCTTCGCGCTACGACCTCGACCGCTTCGGTATCGTGTTCCGCCCGAGCCCGCGCCAGTCCGACGTGATGATCGTCGCCGGCACGCTGTGCAACAAGATGGCGCCGGCGCTGCGCAAGGTCTACGACCAGATGGCGGAGCCGCGCTGGGTGATCTCGATGGGGTCCTGCGCCAACGGCGGCGGCTATTACCACTACTCGTACTCGGTGGTGCGCGGCTGCGACCGCATCGTGCCGGTGGACATCTACGTTCCCGGCTGCCCGCCGACGG
>CAYSRR010000353.1:0-2757 GCA_964433375.1 uncultured Streptomycetaceae bacterium | reverse complement strand
AGCGGGCCGAACTGGGGATCGCGCAGCCCCCCGATCACGATCTCCTGGCCGGCGGGCGCCATTTCCTCGAGCAGGAAACCCTCTATGCGTGCGTCCTTCTTGTAGGCGCGCGCGCTCGAAAGTATGTCTTCGCACGCGGCGGCGACCTCATCCGCGGACGCCAGGTTGATTCGCACCGCGCGCGCCTCCGACTTGTGCAGGATGTCGGGCGAGACCACCTTCAGCGCCAGCGGCGGACGCAATTCAGCGCATGCTTTCGCCGCGCCTGCGGCATCCTGAACGACGATCGATTTTGGAACGGCGACGCCGAAAGCCGCGAGCAATTGCTTACCCGCCTGCTCGTCGAGCGCGGCGCGCCCCTGCTTTCTTGCTTCGGTAATCTCTTTGGATGCGGACATAAAAACCTAAATTAGCCGCAAAGACGCAGAGACGCAGAGACGCAAAGGAAGCTTATATATTGCACAGGTTTTATTTCGAGTTTCTTTGCGACTTTGCGTCTTTGCGGCTATTTCCTGGTTGCAAGCACTTCCGGAATCAACCCCGTATGCACCCGCCCCGCGCGGAACGGCTCCGAGCGCAGCACCGCCAGCACCGCCGGGATATTGTGCTTGATGCCCTGGATGTCGAACGCCTCCAGCGCATCGATCAGCCGGTCGACTGCCTTCTCGCGCGTGTCCGCGCGCACGATCACCTTGGCGACCATCGGGTCATAGTGCGGCGTCACGTCGCGGCCTTCCGCGTAGCCGGTGTCGACGCGCACCGCGGCATCCCGCGGCGGGCGGAACACCTTGAGATGGCCGGGCGAGGGAAAGAAGTTCTTCGGGTCCTCGGCATACACCCGCGCCTGGATGGCGTGTCCCTTTACCTCGATCTTCGCTGGCAGGATGTCGGCCAGTTTTTCCCCGGCGGCGGAGCGGATCTGCGCGCGGACGAGATCGACGCCGGTCACCTCCTCGGTCACGCCGTGTTCGACCTGCAGCCGCGTGTTCATCTCGAGAAAGCCGAACGAGCCGTCGGCGCCGAGCAGCATCTCGACGGTGCCGATGTTGTCGTAGCCCAGCTTGCGCATGATGCCGGCGACCTGCTCCGCCACCCGCGTGACCGCCTCGCGCGAAACCGCCGGCGCCGGCGCCTCCTCGATCACTTTCTGGTTGCGCCGCTGCGTCGAGCAGTCGCGCTCGAACAGGTGCGCCGCGCCGCCGTGCGTATCGCCCAGCACCTGGAACTCGACGTGGCGCGGGCGCTCGATCAGTTGCTCGAGATAGACCTCGGCGTTGCCGAAGCCGCGGTCGGCCATCGAGCGCGAACGCTCGACCGCGGCGGCGAGCGCCGCTTCGTCCTTCGCCGGCAGCATGCCGATGCCGCCGCCGCCGCCCGCCGGCTTCACCAGCACCGGAAAGCCGATGGCGCGCGCCGCGGCGAGCACCGCGTCCGCATCCGCGGGCAGCACGCCGGAGCCTTTCGACATCGGCATGCCGTGGGCGGCCGCGAGCTCGCGCGCCCGGGTTTTGTGCCCCATCGCCTCGATCCAGCGCGGCGACGGCCCGACGAAGCGCGCGCCGGCGTCCGTCACTTTCTGCGCGAACACCGCGTTCTCGGAGAGAAAGCCGTAGCCGGGATGCAGCCCGTCCGCATGCGATTGGCGCATGACGTCCAGTAACGCATCCATATTGAGATAGCTCTCCCGCGCCGGCGCCGGGCCGATGGCATGGGTCTCGCTGGCCATCTCCAGGTACGGCGCCCCGGCGTCCGCCTCGGAATAGACCGCCACCGAACGGATGCCCATGGCGTTCAACGCCCTCAGCACCCGCGCCGCGACCGCCCCCCGGTTGGCAACTAACACCTTGTTAAACATGAGAAAAGCGTGATTAGTGAGTGGTGAGTGGTAAGGCGCACCTGGAGACGATAAAGGGTTCCTGACACCGTTTTTATGCTAGTAACTGATTGATTATTATTTATTTTATTAATAGAAAAAGGGTGTCAGGAACCCTTTTCGGGATCGATTCTGATCTTATCGGCGTGTATCGGCGTTCATCGGCGGTTTCAATTGATTTTCAGTAGCTGGTGGGCCAGTTGCGCATCAGGTGCTGCCCGACCCCCTTCGACATTCTCAGCCGGTAGACTTCGAGCATGCGTATCAGGTAGTCGCGGGTTTCCTGCGGCCGGATCACGGCCTGGGCGGCGTAGACCTCGGCCAGCCCCCACACGTCGGCGCCCTTGCGGATGTTCTCCAGCTTGTCCTCGAAGCCCGGCTCGCCGACCCCCACCCCATGCACGATCTTGGTGGCGAACTCGGGGCTCATGAAGCTCACTTCCGCCGTCGGCCAGGCCGCGACGTCGTCCGAGTGGCGCCCACCGCCCATGCACACGTAGGCGCGGCCGTAGCTCTTGCGGATGATTACCGACAGGTGCGGCACGGTCACCAGCGTCATCGCGTTCATGAAGTTCATGATCTTGCCCGGCGCGCCGGCGCGCTCGGCCTCGGTGCCGATCTGGAAGCCCGGCGTGTCCACCAGCAGCACGACCGGCACGTTGAAGGAATCGCACAGCACCAGGAAGTCCACGATCTTGCGGCAGGCGTCGGCGTCGAGCGCGCCGCCGCGGTGCAGCGGGTTGTTGGCGACGATGCCCACCGATTTACCGCCCAAGCGCGCGAGGCCGACGACGACGCTCTTGCCGAAGCGCGGCTTGATCTCGAACAGCGAGTCCTTGTCGACGACGGCGCGCACGATGCGCTTCATATCGTAGACCTGGGTG
>CAYSRR010000352.1:0-2758 GCA_964433375.1 uncultured Streptomycetaceae bacterium | reverse complement strand
GATCCTGCAGCACCAGGCCCGCACGTCCGCGCCGGCTTCCTTCCAAGTGGGCACGTTGGCGAGCGCGCCGCCCACGCGCTTCGGTGCGGCGATGGCGATGACATTGACCTTGCCGCTGTTCAAGGAGGAGACCAGGTTGCCGGCGGGAAAGACAACCATGTCCACGTGGCCGCCGAGGAGGGCGGTCAGCGCCTCGCCGTTCGAGCTGAATATGACGATCTTGAGCTTCCTGGCGTCACCGCCGGCGGCCTTGGCCGCCATGCCGGCAGCAATGTGGTTCGTATTGCCCATGCTCGCCGCGAAGGCGATCGAGAGCGACTCGGGCCGCGTTCTGAAAGCTGTCAGCAGGTCCTTCGCGTTCTTGATTGACGAGTCCGGATGTACCGCGAAGCCCAGAAACTCGTCGTAGAGCATGGTGAGCGGCGTGAAGTCGCGGTAGCCGAGCTTTGCCTTGCCCAGGATTTCGTTGGTCAGGATCGCCGTCGGCGCGACGTAAACATGCGCCCCGTCGGGTGGGGCCTGGTGGAGATAGTTCTGCGCAATGGCGCCGCCGCCGCCCGGCTTGTTCGCGACCAGCACGCCGGTGCCCACCAGTTTTTGCTCCTGTAGCACCTTCTGGATGACCCGCGCGGTGCGGTCCAGACCGCCGCCGGGGGTGTTGCCGACGATGATTTCAACGTTCGTCGAGGGCTTCCACGTCTGCGCGTTCGCCACAGGCGACGAGGCCGCTGCGATCGCGGCGATCAGCATGACCAGGTTTCTCATGAGTCTTTTACTATTCACGTTCATATTTATCCTTTGATCTCGAGGGTGACTTGCCGGACATGGCCGGATACGGGGACGTAAACCGAGTGCGTTCCTGGCCCGCCTGCTACCAGGATGTTGATGTCTTCGGGTTTCAGGGAGATCGTTAGCATCGTCTCGGGCGTGATCTCGCCGAGTTCGGCGCGGCGGCCGTCCTGGACCCGCGCGAAATCTTTCTTCGACAACCGGCTCGCCGAGAGACGGGCCAGCTCCCACAGGCGGCGCTTCACGTCGGCCTTGCCGAGGCCGTCGCGCTTGAGCACCTGCGCGTGCTCCGGCCCGACGACGAGCGTCGGCGAGCCGCCGAAGGTGAAGTCGCTGCCGCAGGGGAAGGTCATCGTGTCGGCGATGACGCGCAGGAGATCGCCGGCGTCCTTCGCATGGGTGTTCATGTTCCACGTCCCCGAGGCGCCGGCCACCGTGACGGTGCTCGCGTCTTTCGCGAAGCCGCGCTCGACGTGGAGCGGCTCCCACGGGCTGGCTTCCTCGTTCTCCGCGCAGCAGAAAGTGTATTTGGCCGGCTGACCATGCGTGGCGCGGTCCATCTCGCCGGGGAGGCCGCCACCGATGTTTTGCAGGATCAACCGCATCGCGCGGCCCAGCGTCGCGTTGGCCCACGCGCCGGGTCCAAGGCAGTTGCCGCCGCTGTTCACGCCGAGTTGCTTCACCAGGGGGCCGTTCAGGATGAGCCACACTGTGACCGGGTTGGTGGTGGACTGGATGCCCTGGAGGTTGAACTTCGGCGCGGCGATCGCTTCCGTTGCCGCAAGCAGCACTGGCAGATACTCCGGGCGGCAGCCGGCCATCACTGCGTTGATCGCAATGCGCTCGACCGTCGCGGCGCCGAAAGCGGGCGCGATGGCCGAGATGACCTCAAGCGGGTCGCGCCGGGTGCCGCGCAGCATTTTTTCGACGCGCTCCGCCGTGGGAGGGACGATCGGCAGGCCGTCGCCCCATTTCTGCTCGAAGAAGAAGCGGTTCACTTCGTCGAGTTCACCGGACACTTCGATGGTGGCTGCCCGGCGCGCGGCGCTCGCGTCGGCAGTCGGCCTGCTCACGGGCTCACAGACGAGCCGCGCGATGTCGGCGGCGCAGGTTTTTGCCATCTCGCGAATCTCGTCGCGCGTGCGCGTGCCGAACGGGTGCGGGATGACCGCGATGGGCAAGTCAGGGTAGCCGAGCCCCTTCGCCTGCTTGCCGCCGAGCGTGATGAAGGCGGTCGAGCAGATCGTCACAGCGGCGAGCCCCCGCTTCACCGCCTCGACACTGTCGTGGACACTCCACGACGTGCAGGACCCTCAGTCCCCGGAGCCCGCGATGACGACATCGCACTCGCCCGAGAACTTCGCCATCACCTCGTCGCCGGCGGGGACCTGGCCGCGCTTGCGGTGCTTCACGACGCCTGCGGCGCCGTAGTCACGCACCAGCAGCTCGGCGAGATCATCCACCAGGTGATGGAAGTTCGGCTTGGCGTTGTCGATGAAGCCGATTACCTTGCCGCGCAACTCGTCGAGCGCGACGCGCTGTTTTTCCGGTTCCTTGCCCACTGGGGCGAGCGGGTCGAGCACGAGCATGCCTTGGGCCATGAGCTTTCCTCCAGTTGAAGCATCAATACTAGTGCCCAGCCGGCCGGATGCCAACGTCCATCATCTGGCCTGAGCCACGCCAGGCGGCGTGTCTGAAGGCAGAAGGCAGAAGGCAGAAGGCAAAGAACGCTACTAAACAGCTTTTGAATCTGCTTGCGCCTTGCTTGTTGCGGCGACTGGGGGGCGGTAACTCGGCGAGGGGCAATGCGAGAGGCGAGAGGAGTGGCTCCGCTGCGCGGGAATCTCGTCACTCGTAGGGCGCTCTGGAGCGGTCAGGCATTGTGGTTTATCCTGCCGCTGGACGGTCATAGTCAGGAAAGATCACGGAACATGCTGAAACGCGTAGCGGTCGAGATCGGTATGGGCAC
>CAYSRR010000351.1:0-2759 GCA_964433375.1 uncultured Streptomycetaceae bacterium | reverse complement strand
GCCCAGCGCCAGCTCGCACAGGTGCGGACGCGCCGCATCGAGATGCGCGAGCCCGTGGTCGAGCTGCGATACGTAGCCCGAGAATTCCTGCCCGAGCGTGAGCGGGGTCGCGTCCTGCAGGTGGGTGCGGCCGATCTTCACGATCTTCACGAACGCCCTCGCCTTCCGGGCGAGCGTGTCGCGCAGTTTCTTCACCGCGGGCTTCAGCTCGCGCTCGACCGCGACCACCGCCGCGACGTGCATCGCGGTCGGGAACGTGTCGTTGGAGGACTGTCCCTTGTTGACGTCGTCGTTGGGATGGACGAGGCGCCGCCCGTTCCGGTCCTCCCCACGCGCGCCGCCGAGCATCTCGGACGCGCGGTTGGCCAGCACCTCGTTCACGTTCATGTTGGTCTGGGTGCCGGAGCCGGTCTGCCACACCACCAGCGGGAACTCGCCGTCGTGCCGCCCGCGCAGCGCCTCGTCGGCCGCCTTGACGATCGCCTCGCCCTTCTTCCGCTCCAGCACGCCGAGCGCCACGTTGGTCAGCGCGGCGGCCTTCTTCACCAGCACCTGCGCGCGCACGACCTCGACCGGCATGGTCTCGCCGGGAAAATGGAAGTGGTGGAGACTCCTCTGCGTCTGCGCGCCCCACAGCCGCTCGGCCGGCACCGCTACCGGTCCCATCGTGTCGCGTTCGATCCGCACTTTCTTTGCCATAATCAACCTCTCACCGCAGAGGACGCAGGGGACGCAGAGGGAAACAACTCAAATAGAACATCAAGATTGATCATGGCAGAACCTTTGTCAGCAAAGTGCGGGGTCGTTTCTCTTCGCTCTTCTTCCGCGGTGAGAGTTTTTCTGATTCGTTCTCTCCAGACTTTCCTCCGCGTCCCCTGCGTCCTCCGCGGTTAGAGGTTTACAGCAAAGGCCGCTGCTCGCCGCGCTGCGCGCCGGCGTCGACCACGGTGAGCGCGGTCATGTTGACGATGCGGCGCACGGTCGCCGACGGGGTCAGGATGTGCACGGGCCGCGCGACGCCGAGCAGGATGGGGCCGACCGTGATGCCGTCGCCGGCCGCCGTCTTCAGCAGGTTGAAGGCGATGTTGGCCGCGTCCAGCGTCGGCATCATCAGCAGGTTGGCGCCCCCCTTCAGCCGCGCATTGGGGAAAACCCGCTCCCGGATATCCTCCGACAGCGCCGCGTCGCCCTGCATCTCGCCCTCGACCTCGAGACCGGGGGCAAGTTCCCCGATCAGCTCGAGCGCCCGGCGCATCTTGACGGCGGTGGGCGTGGCGGCCGCGCCGAAGCTGGAGTGCGACAGCAGCGCCACCTTGGGCGTAATGCCGAAGCGCCGGATTTCCTCCGCCGCGAGCACCGTCATCTCCACGATCTGCTCGGCGGTGGGGTCGTAGTTGACGTAGGTGTCGCAGATGAACACGGTGCGCCTGGGCAGCAGCAGCGCGTTCATCGCGGCGTAAGTCTTCACTCCCGGGCGCATGCCGATGACGTGGTCGACGAAGCGCAGATGGCTGTCGTAACGCCCGACGACGCCGCACAGCATCGCGTCCACCTCCTGCATGGACATGAGCATGGCGCCGATCAGGGAAGTGCGCCGGCGCATCTCCAGGCGCGCGATCTGGGGCGTGACGCCCTTGCGCTCGGCCAGCCGGTGATAAGCCGTGGAATACTCGCGGTGGCGCGAGTCGTTGTTGGGATCGACCAGGTCGAAGTCCGCTTCCGCCCTGAGCCGCAGGCCGAGGCGCTCGATGCGCATCGCCACGATTTCGCGCCGCCCCACGAGCGTCGGGCGCGCGATGCCTTCGTCCACCACGACCTGGACCGCCCGCAGCACGCGCTCGTCCTCGCCTTCGCAGTAAACCACGCGCTTGGGCGACGCTTTCGCCGCCGCGAAGATCGGCTTCATGATCAGCCCGGACTGGTAGACGAACTGGCTCATGCGCTCCGTGTAGGCAACGAAGTCGTCGATCGGCCGCGTCGCGACGCCGCTGTCCATCGCCGCGCGCGCGACCGCCGGCGCGATCTTCGCGATCAGGCGAGGGTCGAACGGCCGCGGAATGAGGTACTCGGGCCCGAAGCTCACGTTCTGGTCGCCGTAGGCCATGGCGACGATGTCCGACTGCTCAGCCTGCGCCAGTTCCGCGATGGCCTTGACCGCCGCCACCTCCATTTCGCGCGTGATGGTGGTCGCGCCCACGTCGAGCGCGCCGCGGAAGATGAACGGGAAGCACAGGATGTTATTGACCTGGTTCGGGTAGTCCGAACGGCCGGTGCCCATGACCGCGTCCGGCCGCACCGCCTTGACCAGCTCCGGCAGGATTTCCGGCTCGGGATTGGCCAGCGCGAAAATCAGCGGCCGCTCGGCCATCTGCTTGACCATCTCCGGCGTGAGCACCTTGCCGGCCGACAACCCGAGAAAGGCATCGGCGCCGGCGATCACATCGGCCAGCTTGCGCGCCCTGGTATCGACCGCGTAACGCGCCTTCTCGTCGTCCATCAACTCGGTGCGGCCCTTGTAGACCACGCCGACGATGTCGGTGACGGTGATGTTTTCCTGCTTCAGGCCCAACGACACCAGCAGGTCGAGACAGGCCAGTGCCGCGGCGCCCGCGCCCGAAACCACCAGCCTGATATCGCCGATGTCCTTGCCGACCACCTTCAGGCCGTTGATAAACGCCGCGCTGACCGTGATCGCGGTGCCGTGCTGGTCATCGTGGAATACCGGGATCCTGCAGCGCTTGCGCAGCTCGCGCTCGACG
>CAYSRR010000350.1:0-2767 GCA_964433375.1 uncultured Streptomycetaceae bacterium | reverse complement strand
CTGACCGGCAAGGAAGCGGAGCAGATCCTCGGCGGCGTCAACATCACGGTCAACAAGAACGCCGTGCCCAGGGACCCGCAGAAGCCGATGGTGACGAGCGGCATCCGCATCGGCTCGCCGGCGATGACCACGCGCGGCTTCCGCGAGATCGAGGCCGAGCAGCTCGCCCACCTCATCGCCGACGTGCTCGATGCCCGCGGCGAGGGCAAGGCCGCGGCGAGAGTCACGGCCGCGGTGGGAGAATTGTGTAAAAAATTTCCCGTTTACCAGGCGTAAACGGGAAATTTTTATGAAGTGCCCCTTCTGCAACTCGCCGGATACGCAAGTCATCGACTCGCGGGTGAGCGACCAGGGCGACTCGATCCGGCGCCGGCGCAAGTGCACGGCCTGTGCCAAGCGCTTCACGACCTACGAGACCGTGGAGCTGCGCATGCCGCAGGTGGTGAAGCAGGACGGCAGCCGCGCCGAGTTCGATCTCGACAAGCTGCGCACCGGCTTCATGCGCGCCCTGCACAAGCGCCCGGTGCCGACGCAGCGGGTGGACGAGGCCATCGCCACCATCGCGCAGGACGTGCTGGCGATGGGCGAGCGCGAGATCGATTCGCGCCGCGTCGGCGAGATGGTGATGCGCGAGCTGCGCAAGCTCGACCAGGTCGCCTACATCCGCTTCGCCTCGGTCTACAAGAGCTTCGAGGGCGTGGACGACTTCCAGGACGCGATCAAGGAAGTGCAGCGCCCGTCTGCCAAGGACAAATAGCCGCAGAGACGCCAAGGCGCGAAGAGAACCTGAAATTAGCCGCCAAGACGCCGAGGAACCCTGAATTAGCCGCAGAGACGCCAAGGCGCAGAGAAAGACATATACGGTCAAAGCAGGTTGAACTGCCAGGGCTGGCAGGCAAGACGGATTTTATTTTTGTTTTCTTTGCGCCTTGGCGCCTTTGCGGCTAATTTATGTTTTCTTCCGAAGATCAACGTTACATGGCTCGCGCGCTGGAGCTGGCGGAGCGCGGGCTCTACACGACCACGCCGAACCCGCGCGTGGGGTGCGTGATCGTCAAGGGCGGAGAGGTCGCGGGCGAGGGCTGGCACGAGCGCGCGGGCGGGCCGCATGCCGAGGTGAACGCGCTGGCCGCCGCCGGTGCGGCCGCGCGCGGCGCGACCGCTTACGTGTCGCTCGAACCGTGCGTGCACCAGGGCCGCACCGGCCCGTGCACGACGGCGCTGATCGAGGCCGGCGTCGCGCGCGTGGTGGCGGCGCTGCGTGACCCTAACCCGCAGGTGAACGGCGGCGGCCTGGACGAGTTGAAACGCGCAGGCCTTTCCACGGCTGCCGGGTTGATGGAGCAGGAGGCGCGCGAGCTCAACATCGGCTTCGTCTCGCGCATGACGCGCGATCGCCCCTGGGTGCGGCTCAAGGTTGCGGCGAGCCTCGACGGCAAGACCGCGCTCAACAACGGCAGGAGCCAGTGGATCACCGGGCCGGGGGCGCGGCGCGACGGCCATCACTGGCGCGCGCGCGCCTGCGCGGTCCTGACCGGCGGCGGCACGGTGCGCGAGGACGATCCGCGGCTGACGGTGCGCGACGTGCCCACTTCGCGGCAGCCGCTGCGCGTGGTGGTGGACAGCAAGCTGGAGACGCCGCCCACGGCGAAGCTGCTCGAGGGCGGCGGAGTGCTGGTGGCAGCGGCGCGCGAGGACGGGCCGAGGGTCGCCGCGTTGCGGGCGCGCGGCGCGGAAGTGATCGTGCTGCCGAACGCCGCCGGCAAGGTCGAGCTCCCCGATCTGTTCCGGGAGTTGGCGCGCCGCGGTATGAACGAGGTGCACGTCGAGGCCGGGTCGCGGCTGAACGGGTCGCTGGTGCGCGAGGGGCAGGTGGACGAGTTGCTGGTTTACCTCGCGCCCGCGCTGCTCGGCGACAAGGCGGTCGGCATGTTCAATCTGCCCGAGCTGGCGGAACTGGCCGGGCGGCGGGAGCTGGAAGTGCGCGACGTGAGCATGATCGGCCCGGATATCCGGGTCCTGGCGAGGTTCAAATAGTGTTTACGGGGATCGTCACCGCGGTGGGCAAGGTGCGCGGCGCAAAAGCGGCGCGCGGCGGCAAGCGCCTGCTCGTCGATGCGGGCGGCCTCGGGCTACGCGATGTCGCGATCGGGGACAGCGTCGCGGTGAACGGCGTCTGCCTGACCGTGGTGGCGAAGCGCGCACGCGGATTCGAGGCGGACGTGTCGCCCGAGACGCTGGCATGCACCGCCGGCCTGGCCGCCGGCAACCGCGTCAACCTGGAGAAAGCGATGCGGCTTTCGGACCGCCTGGGCGGTCACCTGGTGAGCGGCCACGTCGACGGCGTGGGCGTGGTGAAGCGGGTGCGGGCGGCGGGCGACAACCGCGTGCTGACGGTGAGGGCGCCGGCGGCGCTCGCGAAGTACCTCGCGCGCAAGGGCTCGGTCACGGTCAACGGCGTGAGCCTGACGGTCAACGCGGTCAGGGGCGCCGAGTTCGCGGTCAACCTGATCCCGCACACGCTGGCGGGCACGAACCTCGGTGAACTGCGCGCGGGCGGGAAGGTCAACCTGGAAGTGGATATACTGGCGCGCTATGTGGATCGGGTTTTGAGGATGGCCGAGTAGTTCCGACTCCCTGCAATAAATTGCTGGTTTCTCTGGAAAATCATTACGAGGGATTACGGAGAGTTTCGGTTGCATCCGGTTTTTCCTGACGGTATCGTTGACGGTATGCCGTCCAACCTGAGCGTCTTTTCCTCCTCTGT
>CAYSRR010000349.1:0-2774 GCA_964433375.1 uncultured Streptomycetaceae bacterium | reverse complement strand
TGCACTGCCTCAAGTACGGCCTCACCGTGCACAACATCCTGAAGCTGCGCGTCGCCACGATCGAGGGCGAGATCGTCGAGATCGGCAGCGAGGCGCTCGATGCCGCGGGCTACGACCTGCTCGCGCTGATGACCGGCTCCGAAGGGCTGCTCGGCGTAGTCACCGAGGTCACCGTCAAGCTGCTGCCGAAACCCGAGCACGCGCAGGTAGTGATGGCCGCATTCGACGACGTCGAGAAGGCCGGCAACGCGGTGGCCAACGTCATCGCCGCCGGCATCATCCCGGCGGGCATGGAGATGATGGACCAGGCCGCGACCCGCGCCGTGGAAGCCTTCGTGCACGCCGGCTACCGCACCGACGTCGCCACCATCCTGCTGTGCGAGTCGGACGGCACGCGCGAGGAAGTCGCCGACGAGATCGGTCGAGTACAGGCCGTCATGGAACAGAGCGGCGCCGTGACCACCCAGGCCTCCCGCGACGAGGCCGAGCGCCTGCGCTTCTGGGCGGGACGCAAGGCGGCCTTCCCCGCCGTCGGCAGCATCTCGCCCGATTATTACTGCATGGACGGCACCATCCCCAAGAAGCAGCTGGGCCCGGTGCTGCGCGCGATCACGGAGATGGAAAAGAAGCACGGCCTGCGCTGCGCCAACGTGTTCCACGCCGGCGACGGCAATCTCCACCCCCTCATCCTCTACGACGCCAACAAGGCCGACGAGCTTGCCCGCACCGAGGCCTTCGGCGCGGAGATCCTCGAGCTGTGCCTCAAGGTCGGCGGCACCATCACCGGCGAGCACGGCGTGGGCGTGGAGAAGATCAACCAGATGTGCGTCCAGTTCGCGCCGGCGGAACTGGAAACCTTCCATGCCATCAAGCGCGCGTTCGACGAGCATGGGCTGCTCAATCCCGGCAAGGCGGTGCCGACGCTGCAGCGGTGCGCGGAGTTCGGAAGGATGCACGTGCATTCCGCGTCGCAGAAATTCCCTGACCTGCCCCGCTTTTAATTAGCCGCCGATGAACGCCGATAAACGCCGATCAAAAAAACAGAATTGAACCGCCAAGACTGCCAAGAAAGCAGGAAATTAAGTGTCAGTCAATAAATTAACCAATCAGGTTAGGTCACCTCAACTTCTCCATGCCCTCTTCCACTGACAATTTGGCTGTGCTGATCGACGCGGATAACGCACAGGCATCTATTGCGAGCGAGCTTCTCGCCGAGGTTTCCAGCTACGGCACGGCGACAGTAAAGCGTGCATACGATGATTGGACAACCCCGAATCTTTCCAGTTGGAAGGAAGCCCTTCACAACCTCGCCATACAGCCCATTCAGCAGTTCCGGTTCACAGTAGGAAAGAACGCGACAGACTCTGCATTGATTATTGACGCCATGGACCTCCTCCACGGAGGAACGGTGGATGGATTTTGTTTGGTTTCATCGGATAGCGACTTCACGCGCCTTGCGACGCGGATTCGTGAGGCAGGTCTTGCAGTGTATGGTTTTGGCGAGAAGAAGACGCCAAAGCCGTTTGTCGCTGCATGCGACAAGTTTGTGTTCACCGAGATTCTTCGGCCGGCGGCAATCAATTCGACAGATCCGCCTTCACCGCAGGAGCCTCTGCGACCCGGACTCACGACCGCGGTCAACGCTGCAGCTCGCGAGGATGGGTGGGCCGCTCTGTCCGCCGTAGGCTCTCTTCTAGTAAAGGCTAGTCCATCTTTTGATCCACGAAACTACGGATTCCCAAAACTTGGCGGGCTCGTAAGAGGGCAGCCGTTCTTGGAAGTAAAGTCCGTCCCCGCAGGTGATGGTTCACCTAATGTACACCTCTATGTACGCCTCAAAGAAACCTAACCCCCAGCCTTACAACTCCTTGAGGGTCAGACTCGACTTTCTCGGCAATTGACCGAATTGACAGAAATACTCTGATGGAAAGTCGAGTCTGACCCTCAAGGGCTCACCTGGTTTCCAGAAATCCACGCTGAGTCCGTTCATACCTGACTATCTCGTAATCGCTTCGGAGGCATAATGGAAAATCCCAAAGACGAGGTAGCTACACTCCTCAAGAATCTGCCAGATGACGCAACTTACGAGGACATCCAGTACCACTTGTATGTGCTCGAAAAAGTGAAGCGGGGTCTCGAGCGTGTCGACACGGAAGGCGCCGTTCCTCACGAGACAACCAGGATCCGTCTTGGCAGATGGCTCGCGCATTAGTCTGGTCGCCGGAAGTGATCTAGGTTGTCGTTCCTGTCTTTCTATATTGTTTTCTCTGCGCCTCTGCGTCTTTGCGGCTAATTCATGGATAACGCCGTTCAACAACTGAGCGAAGCGATCCGCGACGCGGCCGCGCATAAGCGCCCGCTCCGCATCCGTGGCGGCGGGAGCAAGGATTTTTACGGCGAACCGCTTACTGGCGAGCCGCTCGACGTGACGGGCTATCGTGGCATCGTGTCCTACGAGCCGACGGAACTCGTCCTCACCGCTCGCGCCGGCACACCGCTGGCTGACATCGAAACCGCGCTGCGTGAAAAGGGCCAGATGCTCGCGTTCGAACCTCCTCATTTTAGTAGCGAGACGACCCTCGGTGGCTGCATCGCCGCTGGACTGTCCGGCCCGCGCCGCCCCTACGCCGGCGCGGCACGGGATTTCGTGCTGGGCGTGCGCATCCTCGACGGCAAGGGCGATGATCTGCGCTTCGGCGGCCAGGTGATGAAGAACGTCGCCGGGTACGACGTCTCGCGCCTGATGGCCGGGTCGATGGGTACGCTCGGCGTGC
>CAYSRR010000348.1:0-2795 GCA_964433375.1 uncultured Streptomycetaceae bacterium | reverse complement strand
CATCTTCGGGCCGGTGACGCGCGAACTGCGCACCGAGCGCTTCATGAAGATCGTTTCGCTCGCGCCGGAAGTGCTGTAAGGGGGCCAGGCATGCAAAAGATCCGAAAAGGCGATGACGTTATCGTGACCACCGGCCGCGATCGCGGCAAGCGCGGCACGGTGCTGCGCATCGTGGACGCGGAGCACGTGCTGGTTGAAGGCGCGAACCGGGTGAAAAAGCATCAGCGCCCGATCCCGATGAAAGGCATCACCGGCGGCATCACCGACAAGGAAATGCCGCTGCACGTCTCGAACGTGGCGCTCTACAACCCCGGCACCAAGAAGGCCGACCGCATCGGCATCCGCGTGCTCGAGGACGGCCGCCGCGTACGCTATTTCAAGTCCAACGGCGAAGTGATCGACGCATGAGCGCAGCCAAGAGCAAGGACGCCGGCAAGGAAAACAAGGGCAAGGGCCCGAAAGACGCCGGCAAGGAAAACAAGGGCCAGCAAGCGCGCGCGCCCAAGGAAGCCAGGCAGCCGAAGGCATCCAGGGAGGCGAAGGAAGCCCCGGAGCAGACGGAGCCGAAGGAAAAGCGGCCCGAGCGGCCCGCGCCGGTTCCGCGCCTCCAGATCCTTTATCGCGACGCCGTGGTGAAGCAGCTGATGGACCAGTTCGGCTACAAGACCTCGATGCAGGTGCCGCGCATCGAGAAGATCGTGCTCAACATGGGCGTGGGCGAGGCGGTCGCCGACAAGAAGATCATGGACAACGCGGTCGCCGACATGACCAAGATCGCGGGCCAGAAGCCGCTGATTACCGCCGCGCGCAAGTCGATCGCCGTGTTCAAGGTCCGCGAGGGCTACCCGGTCGGCTGCAAGGTCACGCTGCGCGGCCGTCGCATGTACGAATTCCTCGACCGCCTGGTCAGCATCGCGATGCCGCGCATACGGGATTTCCGCGGCATCTCGGGCCGGGCCTTCGACGGCCGCGGCAACTACAACATGGGCGTCAAGGAACAGATCATTTTCCCGGAGATCGAGTACGACAAGATCGACGCTGTCCGGGGCATGAACATCACCATTGCCACCACAGCAAAATCCGACAACGAAGCGAAGGCGCTGCTCGCGGCCTTCCGCTTTCCGTTCAGAAACTGAGACGAAACAGGGCAGGAGCCGAGGCGAACATTTATGGCAAAAACTTCCGTGGTCAACCGCGACAAGAAGCGCCGCGAGATGGTCAAGAAATACGCGGAAAAGCGCAAGGCGTTGCTGGAGCTTGCGGGCAACCAGAGACTCTCGCCGGAAGAGCGCTACGCCGCGCGCGAGAAGCTGCAGAAGCTCCCGCGCGACGCTTCCCCGGTGAGGCTCAGGAACCGCTGTTCGCTGACCGGGCGGCCGCGCGGTGTTTACCGCAAATTCGGGCTCGCACGCGGCAAGCTGCGCATCATCGCGCTGCACGGCGAGATACCGGGCGTGATCAAGGCGAGCTGGTAGGCGAGGAGAGGACTTCAACCATGAGCATGAACGATCCCATCGCCGACATGTTGACGCGCATCCGCAACGCCCAGAGCGCGGAGAAGCTGTCGGTGGCGATGCCCGCGAGCAAGGTAAAAGCGGCCATCGCGCAGGTGCTGAAGGACGAAGGCTATGTCGACGGCTTCGCGGTGCGCGAGCTCGAAGGCAAGCCCACGCTCGAGATCAGCCTCAAGTATTACGCCGGCAAGCCGGTGATCGAGAAGATCGAGCGGGTGAGCCGCCCCGGGCTGCGCATTTACAAGCCGAAGGACGACCTGCCCAAGGTGATGAACGGCCTCGGCGTGGCCATCGTCTCGACCTCGCGCGGGGTCATGACCGACCGCAAGGCGCGCGGCCTGGGCGTCGGCGGCGAAGTGCTGTGCGTCGTGGCGTAAAGGAGCGCAAGCCATGTCGAGAATCGGAAGTTTCCCCATCCCGCTGCCCGAGAAGGTCGAAGTGGCGATCACGCCGGCCGAGATTTCGGTGAAAGGCCCGCTCGGGACGCTCTCCCAGCGGCTGACGCCCGAAGTGAAAATCGAGAAGGTGGAGAACCACCTCGAGGTCAAGGCCGCGGGCAACTCGCGCCAGGCCAACGCCATGTCGGGAACGGTGCGGGCGCTGGTCGCCAACATGGTGACCGGCGTCACCAAGGGCTTCGAGAAGCGGCTGACGCTCGTGGGCGTCGGCTATCGCGCCCAGGCGGCCGGCGACAAGCTGAACCTCACGCTCGGATTTTCGCACCCGGTGGCGCACCCGATGCCCAAGGGCGTCAAGGTGGAGACGCCGACGCAGACCGAGATCGTGATCAAGGGCATGGACCGGCAGCAGGTCGGCCAGGTGGCGGCGGAAGTGCGCGCCTATCGCAGCCCCGAGCCGTACAAGGGCAAGGGCGTGCGCTATTCCAACGAGCAGGTCGTGATCAAGGAAACCAAGAAGAAGTAACGGGGAAGACCATGTTCGACAAAAACCATCAACGTTTGCGCCGGGCGCGCCAGACCCGCGCCAGGATCTCCGGGCTGGCGGCCGTGCGCCTGACCGTGCACCGCTCCAACAGCCATATCTACGCGCAGGTGATCGATGCGGGCGGCGGCAAGGTGATCGCGTCCGCTTCCTCGGTCGAGAAGGAACTGCGCGGCGGCCAGAAGGCCGGCGGCAACGTCAAGGCGGCGGCCGAGGTCGGCCGGCGCATCGCGGAGCGCGCGAAGAAGCTCGGCATCGAGGCGGTCGCTTTCGACCGCGCCGGCTACAAATATCACGGCCGGGTCAAGGCGCTGGCGGAAGCCGCGCGTGAAGCGGGCC
>CAYSRR010000347.1:0-2796 GCA_964433375.1 uncultured Streptomycetaceae bacterium | reverse complement strand
TTTCCAGCGCGGCGCCGGTCTGCGCGCGGTCGGTCACGTCGAACGCCACGGCCTGTGCGGAGCCGCCAGTGGCGGCGATCTCGCCGGCCAGCCGCTCCGCCTCCTGCAGACGCCGGTTCGCGTGCACGACGACGTGCAGGCCGTCGGCGGCGAGCCGGCGGCAGATCGCCGCGCCGATACCGCCGCTGCCGCCAGTGACGAGCGCGCGTTTCATTTCAGTCCTTTGAAGCAACCGCCGATGAACGCCGATGAACGCCGATAGATACAGGACAAATGTATGCGCGTCGGCAGTAACGAAGCTATGCCGCTGGTTTTCAAAATGATCGCTCTTGTGTTCTCTGCGTCGAAGCTTTGTTCGGTTCTTGATCGGCGTGTATCGGCGTTCATCGGCGGTTTCATGGGTTTGAAATTGATCGATCGCCGTTCATCGGCGGCTTCGTGGAATCGACGTCGAGCACGACCGCCGCCCGCCCGCTCAGTATTTCCATCTCGCCCACCCACAATCTGAATTCGTAGATCACGCGCGCCTCGTCCCCCAGCACCCGCACCGCCTCGACGAACAGGCTGCCGTCGAGATCGTCGAGCCGCTCGCGCCGGCAGACCACGTCGCGCACGCTGGCCAGGAATCCCGCGCGCGGCCGCTCCCGGTCTTTCCCGGCGAGACCGCCATGCACGGCCATCGCCTGCGCAGCGTATTCGATACCGCACACCGCCGGCAACCGCCCGCCGGCGCGCAGCGGGTTGGCGGTGTCGCGATGGCTTCCGCTCACGCAGCGTATCCGGTTCCCGTCCCAGCTCACGACCCCGTCCAGCAGGCACATGGCCCCGGCGTGGGGAATCAGCCCGGCGATCTCCACGCGGTTCAGGAGCATGGCGTCACCGCCACGCGCAGGTGCGTCCTCGGATACGTTCCGGGGACCGCCGTCTCGGGGGCGCCACGCGCCAGCACGGTCAGCAGCGGCAGGCTGCGCGCCGCCGGAACGCCGCTTCTAAGCGCTTCGAGCCCGGGAACCGCCACCGGGGTCGCGGCCGCCTCCTGGGCAACGAATGCGATGTCTAAAGCGGCAATGCTGCAGTCCGTCGCGCTCGGGGCCAGCACCAGCGCGATACCGAAAGCCGCGGAGATAGTCCGCACGGCGTGCAAAGGCTCGGGGTACGGGTGATCATAGGCGATCAGCGCGACCGCCGCGCCGTCGCCCGCTACCTGGCACGCGGCCTCCAGCAGGCCCGCGGCAAAGCTCGCGTCGCGACAGACGAGGCTGGTGGACGGAGCCCGGCACCGCGTCGCAATGCTCCAGTACCCGGCTGCGGCGTTATGCACGGAATTGTGAAAACGGGTCGGCGAGATCTGCCGTGCCGGGGTGGCAAGCGCTTCGAGCATGTGGTGCACGTTGTCACAATCGCCGCTCGAGGACGCGAACACGGTCGCCGTCGCGGCGACATCGCGCCCGGCATGCGCGAACGCTTCCTGGCCCACCGCCAGCGCCAGCTTGACCGGCACTCCGACGCGCCGGCGCTCGGTGGCGGGCAGCAGCTCGCTCGCCGCGATGGCGGTGGGCGCGGAGTGGTAGGGCACGGCGCCGCTCAGCGTATCCCGGCTCGCCGCCCAGCCGCCGAGGCCGGGCCCGCACAGCCCCACCCCTTCGACCCAGGCACGCATCAGCCGGCCGCCCCCAGCACGAGGCTGCAGTTGCTGCCCCCGAACCCGAATGAGTTGGTGAGCACCCGGCGCACGCGCGCTGCGCGGCTGTCGAGCAGGTAGTGGCCGCGCAACGCGGGATCGAGCCGGCGCGTGTTCGCGCCGGCCGGCATCAGGCCCCGCTCGATCGCGAGAAGGGAGATGACCGCTTCCGTGATGCCGGCGGCGCCGAGCAGGTGGCCGGTCGCGCCCTTGGTGGAACTGCACGGCGTGCCGGTACCGAACAGCTCGCACACCGCCCGGTCTTCGGCCGCGTCGTTGGCCCTGGTCGCGGTGCCGTGCAGGTTGATGTAATCGATGTCGGCGGGGCCGAGCCCGGCGCTGTCGAGCGCGCCCTGCATGGCCAGCTTCGCGCCCTGGCCTTCCGGATGCGGCGAGGACATGTGGTGGGCATCGCAACTCTCCCCCACCCCAAGCAACTGGACGCTGCCGGCGCCGGCCTGCGGGGCACGTTCGAGCAGCGCGAAGCCGGCACCCTCGCCGATGGAAATGCCGTCGCGCTCCGCGTCGTACGGCCGGCACGGACTCTTCGACGTCAACTGCAGCGAGTGAAAGCCGTAGAGCGTGGTGAGGCACAGCGTGTCCACGCCGCCCACCACCGCGGCGTCGCACACGCCGGCGGCGATCATGCGCGCCGCGTTGCCGAACACCTTGGCGCTCGAGGAACAGGCCGAGGACACGACGAAAGCCGGGCCCCGCAGGCCAAGGTAGCGCCGCGTGAAATCCGCGAGCGAGCCGGTGTTCTGCGTCTCGGCATAGTGGAAATCCGCGGGCAGCGCGCCGGTCGCGGGATCGCGCCGGCGATAGGCCAGTTCCGCCTGCAGGATCCCGGAAGTGCTGGTGCCCACGAACACGCCGATGCGCTCTGCCCCGTAACGCCTGCCCGCGGCGGCGACGGCGCCGGCGAATCCATCCTGCTCGAGGCCCAACTGGGCGAGGCGGTTGTTGCGGCAGTCGTAGTCAGCGAGATCGTGCCGCACCGGCAGCGACTCCAGGTCCGCAACGCGCCCGATGCAGGTATCGAGCGCGACGGTCTCGAAATCGCACGGCTTCAGGCCCGATCGCCCGTCGCGCAAGGCCTCTTCGACCGCGCGCGC
>CAYSRR010000346.1:0-2803 GCA_964433375.1 uncultured Streptomycetaceae bacterium | reverse complement strand
TGTTGCCCGAGGTGCGCTCGATGTAGACGACCTCGTCGTCATGGCGCACCGACAGGTTGACGGGTTCGCCCAGCGACTGCTGCAGCTGTTGCATGTGGGGCAGGGCTTCCTGGCGCACGCTGATGCGCGACTTGACCAGGCTGCCCAGCTCCAGCAGCCGGATGCCAAGCCGGTAGGTGCCGGGCTCGATGCGGTCCACCAGCCGGTTGTCGACCATGACCGACAGGATGCGGTGCGCCGTGGACGGGTGGAGATGCGTCTCGGTGGCGAGCTGCTTCAGGTTGACCGGAGTGGCGTGGCGGGCAAGGGCATCGAGGAGGCTCATCATGCGCTCGATGACCTGGATCGACGACTTGGCTGCGTTTTGTGCCACGGCGGGGGGCTTGGGGTTTGGTGACCGATTTTATATGCTGAAATCGGCAGCGACAACCGAAAATGGCGGTTCCGAGGCCGTTATTCGCGCCGCATCACAGGTATAGCGGGTAATACATTGTTTTTGCTATAATATGAGGCTCCTCCGCTTGATTTGCATGGTACGGATCATGACAAAGACAGCATTACTCGCACGCAGCCGTAACGGTAATGGCCGTAATGGTCACGGTCGTAACGGCAATGGCAATGGCCGTAATGGCAACGGAAACGGTCGCAATGGCAACGGTCATGGCCGCAACGGCAGCGGCCGTGGCCCGGCGACGGCGGAACACGCGGCGCAGGAAGTAAAAAACTACATCACGCCGCAGGGTTACGCGCGCCTCAAGGCCGAACTGCTGAAGCTGCACGACGTCGAGCGCCCCGACCTGGTAAAGACCATCTCCTGGGCCGCCTCCAACGGCGACCGCTCGGAGAACGGGGACTACATCTACGGCAAGAAGCGCCTGCGCGAGATCGACCGGCGCATCCACTACCTCAACAAGCGCCTCGACGATGCCGAGGTGGTGGACCCGGCGAAGCGCGGCGAATCCGACCAGATCTATTTTGGCGCGACCGTGACTTATGCCTATGTCCGGGGCGGGAAGGACGAGCGCACCGTCACCATCGTCGGCGTGGACGAGGTGGACGTGAAGCGCGGGCAGGTCAGCTGGCTTTCGCCGATCGCCAGGGCATTGATGAAGCGGCGTTCCGGCGACATCGTGACGCTCGCCACGCCTTCCGGCGAGGCCGAGATCGAGATCATCGGCGTGCGTTACCGGGCGCCCGCCTGAGCAGGATAACCAGGCGGGTGGGAACTATCCGTTAAAAAAAGGGGGCATCGCCCCCTTTTTTTTATGTCGGCCGTCGCGGTTGCCGGGTGCCATGCGCCCCGATAACATGATTGCGACTGATTTGCCTTGGGGCTTTGAACCCCGTCATCCGCCCGTGACCGTTTCCCTCTTCGCAGCCGCCCTTTCCTCCTGGCGCGCCTCGCACCTTGCCGTGCCCGAGCTGCGCGACGACGGCATCCCGCGGGACGCCGTGGTCAAGCTCTCCATCAAGGCGGTGCCGAACGCCCGGACTGCCGACAACCTGGGCGCCGAGCGCGAAGGCACGGGGGTCGTGTTCGGCGACAAGGGCCTGATACTCACCATCGGCTACCTCATCCTGGAGGCGGATTCCATCCTGATCGTGGCGGGCGACGGGCGCGTCTACCCCGCGACCGTGATCGGCTACGACCACGCCACGGGCTTCGGGGTGCTGCGCGCCGGTCTCGATTGCCGCCCGCTGGAACTGGGCAACTCGGCCGGCGTGCGCGAACTGGCGACGGTGCTGGTCGCCGCGCACGGCGGCGCCGGCGGCGCCTCGCGCGCCTGCGTGGTGTCGCGGCGCCGCTTCACCGGCTGGTGGGAATACATGATCGAGGGCGGGATCTTCACCTCACCGCCGCGTTTCGAGCACAGCGGCGCGGGATTGCTCGACGCCGACGGCAGGCTGGTCGGCATCGGCTCTCTCTGGGTAAGCGACGCGCTGGAGACCGGCGCCGCCTTTCCCGGCAACATGTTCGTTCCCATCGACCTGCTCAAGCCGAGGCTCGACGACCTGCTTGTAACCGGCCGCAGCCGCGAGCCGGCGCGGCCCTGGCTCGGCGTCTATTCCGAGGAGATCCAGGGACACGTGGTGGTCACGCGCGTGCTGCCCGAGTCGCCCGCGGCGCTGGCGGGCCTCGCTCGCGGCGACATCATCCTCGGCGTGGGGGGCGAAGCGGTCGGGCGCCAGAGCGAGTTCTACCAGCGGCTCTGGTCGAGCGGGGAGGCCGGGTCGCCGGTCGTTCTGCACGTGCTGCACAAGCGCACGGTGAAACAGCTGACGGTGCGCTCCATGGATCGCATGGCGTTCCTGCGGCCGTGGCAGGCCTGACGGCGTGAAAAGGACATGACGCGTGGCGATTGAAGATGCGCAATCCCTGCTCGACCGCGCTTGCGCGGCGCACGAGCGCGGCCGCCTGCCGGAAGCGGAAGATCTCTACCGCCAGGCGCTGGCCGCCCGTTCCGACCTGGTCGAGGCGATGCTCGGGCTCGGCATCCTCCTGCGCAACGCCGGGCGGACCGAGGAAGCGAAAGACATACTCTCCCGCTGCGCCGTGCTGGCTCCCCGGCCCGCGTACGCGTGGCTGGAACTGGGGCTCGCCCAGGCTGCGCTGAGCGATCGCGAGGGCGCCGCCAACGCCTTTGCGGCGGCGGCGCGCGCGGACCCGGCGCTGGTCGGCGCGCACGTGAACCTGGGCCTGACGCTCGCCGAGCTAGATCGGCCCGAGCCGGCACTGCAATCGCTCGACCAGGCGCTCGCCCTCAAGCCCGGCGATGCCCAGATCCTGAGAAGCTATGCACTG
>CAYSRR010000345.1:0-2817 GCA_964433375.1 uncultured Streptomycetaceae bacterium | reverse complement strand
CCGACCTGGCGCTGCACTACATCGGCGGCATCCTCAAGCACGCGAAGGTGCTGAACGCTCTCACCAACCCGGGCACCAATTCCTACAAGCGCCTGGTGCCGGGCTTCGAGGCGCCGATCAACCTGGCGTACTCCTCGCGCAACCGCTCGGCTTCCGTGCGCGTGCCGCTCGTCTCCAACCCGAAAGGGCGCCGCATCGAAGTGCGTTTCCCGGACCCGACCGCCAACCCGTACCTCGCGTTTACCGCGATGCTGATGGCGGGGCTGGACGGCATCCAGAACAAGATCAAGCCGGGCGACCCGATCGACAAGAACCTCTACGACCTGCCGCCGGAGGTCGCCGCGAAGGTTCCGAAGGTGTGCCATTCGCTCGACCAGGCGCTGGAAGAGCTCGAGAAGGATCACGAGTTCCTGACGCGCGGCGGCGTGTTTTCGAAGGACATGCTGGAGGCTTACATGGCGCTGAAGTACGAAGAGCTCACCGCCTTCCGCGTGACCACCCACCCGCTCGAGTTCCAGATGTATTACAGCCTCTAGGATGGGGCGGGGCGCATTCGTAACCGAGAGCGCTTTCCAAGGTTTGTTTCGATAAGAAATACGCCGCCGACAAGGCGGCGTATTTCTTTTGGCACCATTTAGGTGCGTTGCAAATAATGTTTTGTTGACATAGACTTAGGCGATTGAATCAGCGTCAGGCGGTCAATGTAAGGGGCCTGTGCCGCGTTATCGGAACAAGGAGACTGGAACGCATGATGCCTAACCGCCGGCTAGGGGTCCTGTTGCTCGCGCTGGCCGCCCCGCAGGCGGCCGCGGATATCTGGGAATGCGTGGACGACAGCGGCAACAAGCGCTTCACCAACATCCAGTCCGAGGCCGGGGGCTGCAAGCTGCTCGCCGTGTCGGCACCCAACGTCGTTGCGCCACCGCCCGCCAAGGGGCGGGCCAAGGCAGCGGCCAAGGCAGCTCCGCGGCCCGCGGATTTTCCCAAGGTGGACGGCGATACCCAGAAGCAGCGGGACAATGATCGCCGCAGGATACTCGACCAGGAACTGGCCAACGAGCAGAAGCTGCTGGACCAGGCGCGCAAGGACCTGGCGGAACAGGAGTCGATGCGGCTCGGCAGCGAGCGCAACTACCAGCGCGTGCTGGACCGGCTCGAGCCGTACAAGAAGAAGGTCAAGCTGCACGAAGACAACGTCGCCAGCCTGAGGCGAGAGCTGGCCGGCATCAAGTAAACCGGCCACGCCCCGCGCCGTCCTTGGCGCGGTTCTTGCTCGGACCTGGTACCCGGACCCGTGACATGACACCCGCCGCTACTTCCGGCCTCGACCTGCTGGCGACCGCGGTGGTGATGGTGGATGCGGGACTCGCGGTGCACTACATGAACCCATCGGCCGAGAATCTGTTCGAGATGAGCAGCAAGAACGTGGCGGGACAACCGCTGAAGGAGTTGTTTACCGGGACCGCGGTGCTCGAAGCCGCGATCGAGCACGCGCGCGCGCGCAACTGCAGCTATACCGAGCACGACCTCGAGCTGGGCGTGGGCGGCCGCGCGCGGCTGCACCTGTCGTGCACGGTCACCCCGGTGGACCTGTCGGCCGACGACGCGCGCAACGGGGAACTGCTGCTCGAGTTTCGCCACATCGAGCAGCAGCTGAGGATCGCGCGCGAGGAACGCATGCTCGACCAGAGCGAGGCCAACCGCGAGCTGATCCGCAACCTCGCCCACGAAATCAAGAACCCGCTCGGCGGCATCCGCGGCGCGGCGCAGCTCCTCGACCGCGAGCTCGAGCGGCCCAACCTGCACGAGTACACGCAGGTGATCATGAAGGAGGCCGACCGGCTGCAGCTGCTGATGGACCGGTTGCTGACGCCGCACCGCCTGCCGCAGCCCACCCTGCTCAACATGCACGAGGTGCTGGAGCGGGTGAGAAGCCTGATCCTCGCCGAGTACCCGCGGGACATCGCCATCCGCCGCGATTACGACGTCAGCCTGCCGCTGCTCAAAGGCGACCGCGAGCAGCTGATCCAGGCGGTGCTCAACATCGTGCGCAACGCGGCGCAGGCCGCCGTCGCCAGCGGCAAGCGCGGGAAAATCCGGCTGCGCACCCGCGTCGTGCGGCAGATCACGCTGGCGCGCCGCCGCCATCGCCTGGCCATCGCGGTCGAGATCATCGACGACGGTCCCGGCATCCCGCAGGAACTGCAGGAGCGCATCTTCTATCCCCTGATTTCGGGCCGCGACGGCGGCAGCGGCCTGGGACTCACGCTCGCGCAGAACTTCGTCAACCGGCACCACGGCCTGGTTTCCTTCGAGAGCGTTCCCGGCAACACCAACTTCACGATATTGCTGCCCGTGCAGGAAGACGAAAAATGAAGCCGGTGTGGATCATCGACGACGACCGCTCGATCCGCTGGGTGTTCGAGAAGGCGCTGACGCGCGAGAACATCGCGTTCAGGACGTTCCCGTCGGCGCAGGAGGCGCTGGCCGTCCTCGACACCGAGACGCCGCAGGTGGTGGTGAGCGACATCCGCATGCCCGGGGAATCGGGGCTCGAGCTGCTGCAGCGGGCCAAGGCGCTGCATCCCAACCTGCCGGTGATCATCATGACCGCCTATTCCGACCTGGAGAGCGCGGTCACCGCGTTCCAGGGCGGCGCCTACGAATATCTGCCCAAGCCGTTCGACGTCGACCACGCGGTGGAGCTGATCCGGCGCGCGATGGAAGAGAGCATGCGCCAGGAAAGCGTCGCCGAGGAAACGGGAGCGACGCCCGAAATCCTCGGCCAGGCGCCGGCGATGCAGGAAGTGTTCCGCG
>CAYSRR010000344.1:0-2833 GCA_964433375.1 uncultured Streptomycetaceae bacterium | reverse complement strand
GCATGCCGGCCGGTCTTCCAGCGCCGGGATCAGCGCCGTGCGGTTCCTGAACGTCGGTTCTTTCAACGCGCGCGTTCCGCTCTCCGTCCGCTCCAGGCGAACCAGCGCCGCCCCGCACTGCTTCCCGTCCGGGCTGACCCGGTAGGTCAGCCTGTAGCGCGCGCCGGCCGCGGGCGTGAACGACACGATGACATCGCATACCTCCCCGACGTTCAGCGGCCCGTAGCTCTGCACGCCCTGTGCCTGTCGCAGCCAGAAAGCGACCTCGCGGCCGGCGTCGATCGGCACCGGTTCGCCCTCGCGCACCGCGCCGTCCTTCATCGGGAGCGGCCTGCGGCCGGTGCACTCGCGTCCGTCGGCGAAGTAGACCACCGTCAGCGCCGGCGCGTTGACGCGCTCGAACACCACCGTTGCGGCGGCATTGAGCGCCGGCGGCGCCTGCCCGGCCGCCTGCATCTGCGCAGCCAGCATCAAGACCAGGAATCCCGCGTAGCGTTGCCACGGTTTCGATCGGCGTCCATCGGCGTTCATCGGCGGTTTCATTATCGTTCTTCTTGGCGTCTTGGCGCCTTGGCGGCTAAGTAATGTTGTTCCTGACGCCTTGGCGGCTATTGCCGGTTCAGGAATCCGGCGATGCGAGCCACGCCTTCCTGCAGCCGCTCGATCGAGTTCGTGTACGCGAAGCGCACGTGCCGCTCCGGCGCGTTCGCGCCGAAATCCTTCCCCGGCGTGATCGCCACGCCCGCCTGCTCGAGCAGATCCTGCGCGAAGCCGAAACTGTCTTTCGCGAGCCTGCCGCAGCCGGCGTAGACGTAGAACGCGCCCTGCGGCATGACGGGAATGTCGAAACCCAGCTTGCGCAGGGCCGGCACCAGGTAATCGCGCCGCGCCCTGAACTGCCGCGCGCGCTCGTCCAGTATCGCCAGCGTCTCCGGCTCGAACGCGGCGAGCGCGGCGTGCTGCGACGGCGTGGGCGCGGCGAGGTAGAGGTTCTGCGCGAGCTTGTCGAGCTCGCGCACGTACGGTTCCGGCGCCACCATCCAGCCTAGGCGCCAGCCGGTCATGCCGAAGTACTTGGAAAAGCTGTTGATGACGAACACATCATCGGCGAGCGACAGGGCCGTCGTGGTGTCGCCCTCATACACCAGCCCGTGGTAGATCTCGTCCACGATCAGCGCGCCGCCCTTCGCGCGCGCGATCGCGGCCATCGCGGCAAGCTTCTCGGCCGATACCAGCGTGCCGGTGGGATTCGACGGCGAGGCGACGAGCGCCGCCACGGTGCGCGATCCCCAGTTGCGCTCGAGATGATCCGGCGCGAGCTGGTAGCCGCTCGCGGCGTCCACCGGCACCCCGCGCGGCACGCCCTCCACGATGCGCACGAAATGGCGGTTGGCGGGATAGCCGGGGTCGGCGAGCAGCACTTCGTCGCCCGGGTCCACGAGCACGGCGCAGGCGAGCATCAGCGCCGCGGACGAGCCGGTCGTGACGAGAATGCGGGAAGCGGGAACCTCGACGCCGTGACGCGACCGGTAGTAGCCGGCGATCGCCTCACGCAGCTGCGGCAGGCCGGGCGCCGGCGTGTAATGGTGCGCGCCCTGCTCCAGCGCCCGGATGCCGGCGCGGACGACCGGCTCCGGCGCCGGAAAATCCGGCTCGCCGATCTCCATGTGGATGATCGAGCGGCCCTGCGCCTCCAGCTCGCGCGCGCGGGCGAGCAGCGCCATCACGTGGAACGGCTCGATGTCCGCCATCCGCTTCGCCAGGCGCGCGGTTCGTTGCATCGGGGAATGGTACGTCAAAAAGCAAACGGCGGGCCGAAGCCCGCCGTTTGCTGCAGCGCGCTTCCCGATTCACGATTCACGAATCACGATTCACGCCTTAGCCGAGGTGACGCTTGAACCATTCCGTCGCCCGCTTCCAGCCATCGGCGGCCTGTTCCTTGCGATAGCTCGGACGGTAGTCGGCGTGAAAGGCATGCGGCGTATCGGGATAGAGATGGATCATCGACGGCTTGCCGGCTTGCTTGAGCGCGGCGTTCATCTGCTCGACGGTGTCGTTCGGTATGCCCGCGTCCGCCCCGCCGTAGAGGCCCAGCACCGGCGCGTTGATGCGCGCGACCAGGTCGATCGGCTGCGCAGGCGTCATCGCGTTCTTGTCGCCCACCAGCCGGCCATACCAGGCCACCCCCGCCTTCACGTTCGGGTTGTGCGCGGCGTAGAGCCAGGTGATGCGGCCGCCCCAGCAGAAGCCGGTGATGCCGAGCTTCGCCGTGTTGCCGAAACCCGATTCCTTCGCCCACGCCACGGCGGCGTCGAGGTCGCCCATGACCTGTGCGTCGGGCACCTTGCTCACGACCTGGGCGAAGATTTCCTTGTTGTTCTTCAGCTTCGTCACGTCGCCCTGCCGGTAGTACATCTCGGGCGCGATGGCGAGATAGCCCTCCTTGGCGAAGCGGCGGCAGACGTCCTTGATGTGCTCGTGCACGCCGAAGATTTCCTGCACCACCAGGATGGTCGGGAAGGCCTTGCCTCGCGCCGGCATCGCCCTGTAGGCGGGGATGTGCTCCCCGCCGACGGGAATCCTGACCTCCCCGGCGGTGAGGCCGGCGGCGTCGGTCACGATCATGGTCTGGGCGCAGACCGGCTGCACCGCCAGCGCGAAACCGGTGGCGAGCGTGCCGGCCACGAAATCGCGGCGGGTCAGCGTTTCTCGGTTGGTGACGAGGGCCAGCAGGTCCTCGCGGATCATGTCGTTCATGGCGGTCCTCCGGGTGGCGATGGCAGGTTGGGAAATCGGGAGTCGGGGAAAACGGAGGGAAAGGCTAGGCGAAACC
>CAYSRR010000343.1:0-2878 GCA_964433375.1 uncultured Streptomycetaceae bacterium | reverse complement strand
CGACACCCGACACTCGACACCCGACACTCGACACCCGACACTCGACACCCGACACTCGTTCACCGCGTTTCGCGCTGAACGAACTCCACCATTTTCCCCAGCGCGTCGATCGACGCCGGTGAGTCCGGCCGCTGCGGGATGAAGAGCTGCTTCTCGCCCTCGTAGAGGTGCAGTTCCACCCGCCCGCCCGCCTTGCGGTAGCCGGCGACGAAACGGTCGAGGTCGGCGCGGGGATGGTTGTAGTCCTGCACGCCCTGCAGGTACAGCACCGGCGGCGTCAGCACCGGGTCGCCGCGCTCGAGCGCGATCGTGGTGCTGCCCTCGGCCATCGCTTCCTCCGTGCCCCAGTACTTGAGATGGTCGTTCGCCACGTGGTCGGCGAGACCGGAGTCGCCCTGCGCCTTCAGCCCGAGGGCGTGGTGGTAGCGGCCCAGCGGGTCGATGACGGGCCAGCCGATGACGACGCAGCGTACCGATGCGTCGGCCGTCGCCAGCGTGCCGGTCATCGGCAGCCCGGCGTAGCGCGGGTCGTGCGGCTTCATCGCCACCAGCATGGCGATGTGCCCGCCGCTCGAGGTGCCCAGCAGCCCGACGCGATTGGGACGGCTCTTCAGGTCCGCCGCGCGCGCCTTGAACCAGCGCACCGCGTAGTTCACGTCGGCGATCGATCCCGGATAAGCGGCATCGGGCGGCATGCGGAAATCCACCGCGGCCACCACCACGCCGCTGCGCGCCAGCGTTTCGTGGATCACCTTGTTGTTCAGCCGCGTGCCCCGGCACCAGGCGCCGCCGTGCACTTCCACTACCATGGGAAACGGCCCCGGGCCGCGCGGCTTGAACAGGCGCGCGAGCAGCGGCTTGTCGCCGTGGCGCAGGTACTCGATGTCCTCGATCTCGATGTCGTGTGCGGCCAGCACGTCCGTCGTCATTGCCCGAACCCCGCGATGAAAGATAGGAAAGGGGGGTGAGTTTACACCCGCCGGCGCGGCGCGCCGAAGGCAAAAGAGGTGGCTCGTTTCTCGTTGCTCGTTACCGGCTCCTTTTGCCTTTTGCCTTCAGCCGGCAGTGCCGTCGAGAATCGCCGCCAGCTGCGCCGGCGTCACGATCGAGAAAGGTAGCGGCCGCGTCTTGTGCCGCGCCAGATCCAGCAGCGCGGCATCGCGGGTCACGAGGTACTGCGCGCCGCAGGCAAGCGCCAGCTCCAGGAATTTCTGGTCGTCCGGGTCGTCGCACCGCGGCAGCGCAGCCAGGTCATCCCGTGCCAACCGCGTTGCATCGCGGCTGGCGTTCGCCAGCTCGAACGTGCGCAGGCACGTTCTTCGAAACCCTGGCTCACTCCTTCCGCCTTCATGCTTACGGGCAATGGCAAGGCATTGCCCAAGCGCCGCGGCTTGCGCCCGCGCGTCGAGCGACCGGGCGCCGAACGGATAGGCGAGCACGCGGGCGAGTTCCGCCTCCGCCGCGTCGTCGGCGACGATCTCCGCCCTGCCCGCCGCGACCGCCGCCTTCATCGGCGCCACCGCCGGCTCGTTGAACACCAGCCAATCCAGCCAGACATTGGTGTCCAGCACCAGGCGCACCGGGCCTCCGATTGAAATCGCGGAACGAATCGACGAGACTATACCCGATGAAACAATGCCGATGAACGGGCCCGCCATGACGAAATCCTTCGCTCAACGCATCTCCGCCATGAACGCGATGTACAAGCTTCCGGCCAACGGCCGGCCGACGCTGCCCGCCGACGTCGCGGAGCGCCTGGTGAAATTCAAGGCGACCCTGATGGACGAGGTGCACGAGATCGACGAGATCGTGAAGCTCTCGCGGGGCGGCGCCGACCCGGTCGACGTCGCGGTCGCCATCGCCGACCTGCTGGGCGACATCGTCGTCTACTGCCGCTCCGAGGCGCTCAAGTACGGGCTGCCGCTGGAGGACGTGCTCGAAGTCATCATGGACAGCAACGAGAGCAAGCTCGGCGCCGACGGCAAGCCGATCTACGACGCCAACGGCAAATTCCTCAAGGGTCCGAATTACTGGAAACCCGAGCCGCGCATCAAGGCGCTGCTCGCCGCAAGAATGAAAGCGGAAGGATGACCCGACCTTGCGTCACTGCGTCACTGGCGCTGCTCCTGGCCGGCTGCGCGGCGACCGGTGGCGATGGCGCCCCGCAGCCGGGTAGTACCTATACGTACACGGCGCGGGGCAACGAGCCCGGCTGGCGGCTCGATACCGGCGCGGACCGCCTCACGCTGACGACCGGCTACGGCGCGCGGAAAATCGTCGCGCCGCTGCCCGGGAAACAGGTCCTCGCCGGCGGGGCCAGCTATCGCTACGCTGTCCGCACGGAAGCGCACGCGGTACGCGTGCACGTGAAACGGCAGGTCTGCCGCGACACCATGACCGGCGTGCCGTACCCCGACATCGTGGCGGTGATCGTCGACGATGAGCGCCCCCTCGCCGGCTGCGGCGGCGCGCCGGAGTCGCTGCTCCACGGCGCATGGACGGTCGAATCCGTCGACGGCATGGCGGTCGCGGAACAAGCCCGCGCCACGCTCGAATTCCGGCCCGACGGCCGCCTGGGCGGGCGCGCGTTCTGCAACAGCTACACCACGGGTTACGCGGTGACCGGCGAAGGGCTGCGCATCAACGGCGCCATCGCCGCCACGCGGATGGCCTGCCCCGGGCCGCTGATGCGCCAGGAAGCGGCGTTCCTCGAAATCCTTGGCGGCGTGACCGCCCACGATATCCGCCCCGACGGCGCCCTGGCCATCACCGGCGCCGGCGGCCGCCTCATCGTCGCCAGGAAACAGTGACTGGTGGCTGACCGCTGGCGGCTGACGCTCAGAGCGCGGCGATCGCCAGGACGATCAGCGCGAAGCCG
>CAYSRR010000342.1:0-2923 GCA_964433375.1 uncultured Streptomycetaceae bacterium | reverse complement strand
GCGCGGGCGAGCTCGCGCGGGCCCGGGACCTGCTCGGCCGGTGGCGCGGCGAGCCCCCGCAGGAATGGGGCGCGGGCGAGCTCGCGCGCGTGGCGATCGAGCAGGGGCTGCTCTCCTCCCATCGCCACGTGTTCGGCACGCTGTTCTGGTTCGTGGCGCTGGGGCCGGCGGGCGCCGCACTCTATTACGTGGCCGCCGCGCTCGCGGAGATATGGGGCGCCCGCGCGGAGAGGGAATCCGCCGAATTCGGCCGCTTCGCCGTCTGCGCGTTCTACTGGATCGACTGGCTGCCGGCGCGCCTGACCGCCACGAGCTTCGCCATCGTCGGCGACTTCGAGGACGCCGTCTACTGCTGGCGCACGCAGGCCGCCGCCTGGGCCGCGCAGCCGCACGGCATCCTGCTCGCGGCGGGCGCCGGCGCGCTCGGGGTGCGGCTGGGCGACACGTTGCACCAGCATGACGGCCTGCGCTACCGTCCGGAAATGGGACTGGGCGACGAGGCGAATGCGGACCACATGCAATTCGCCGCCGGCCTCATCTGGCGGGCGCTCGTTTTGTGGATGTTCCTGATACTGCTCGTCAGCCTCGCGCATGCGCTTGGCTGACGTAAGGCAGAAGGCAGAAGGCAGAAGGCAGAAGGCAGAAGGGGTGAACCCGTCAGGCAGGGGTTCGTGCCTTAGATTCCTGATTCGCGGACGAGTCCTCGGTATGAGGCGAGCCGCTTCTCGCTGATCTCCCCGCGCTCGCACGCGGCGGTGATGGCGCAGCCGGGCTCGGACATGTGCCGGCAGTCGCGAAAGCGGCATTGCCCCAGGAACGGCCGGAACTCGATGAAGGCCTGCTCCAGTCCGTCCTGGCCCAGGTGGTGCAGGCCGAATTCCTGCAGGCCGGGTGAATCGATGAGACTGCCCGAGGGCTCGAGCCGGTGGAGGCGGGCGTGAGTGGTGGTGTGCCGCCCCGAATCGCGCCCCGTCGAGAGCGTCGCGACGCGCACCCGCGCGTCCGGGACGAGGGCGTTGATGAGCGTGGACTTTCCCACCCCCGACTGGCCCACCAGCACGCTGGTCAGTCCCGCCAGGTACGGCATCAGCGGGGCGAGGTCGCGCTTGGCCGACAGCGGCACGACGCGATAGCCCAGCCGGCGGTACGGCTCGAGCGCGGCCAGCGTTTCGGCCGCCTGCGGCAGGTCCGACTTGTTGAGGGCGATCAGCGCCGTCATGCCGCCGTGCCCGGCGGCGGCGAGGCAGCGGTTCAGCAGGTCCTCGTGCAGAACGGGCAACGGCGCCACCACGATCACGATCTGCGTCACGTTGGCGGCGACCAGCTTCTGGCGCGCCCGGTCGGAACGGTAGAGCAGCGTCGCGCGCGGCGCGAGCGACTCGATCACGCCCTGGCCGGCGGAAGTCATCGCGATGCTCACGCGATCGCCGCACGCCAGCGCCCCGCGCTTGCCGCGCGTGACGCAATCGACCAGGGAGCGGTCGGCAAGCTCGACCTGGTAGCTGCGGCCGAAGCTGGCGACGATCCGGCCGTCGAGCAATGAAGCGTGATTCGTGACCCCCACCCTGTCCCTCCCCCTTGGGAAGGGGGAGGGTTGGGAGGGGGTTCGTGACTCGTGATTCGACTTGCTTCCGTGCGGACGTCGTTTCACGGATAACTTCAGCTTAAAAACTGCGATTCAGCCACAGAGATCACAGAGAACACAGAGAGATTCCCAAAAGGTTGAGCCGGCACGTCGCACTCACCAGATAGGCGAGGTTTGTAAATGACATACGTTCTTGATTGTTCTCTGTGAACTCTGTGTACCCCTCAAGGGGGTATTGAAAAGAATTCTCTGTGGCAAATTGCTTTTCCAGGTTCAGAGGTCGAACAGCCGGTCGAGCTTGGCGGCGCAGATGAAATCGTTCTCGCTGAGGCCGTTGATGGCGTGGGTGACGTATTCGACCCGGCAGCGGTTGTAGCCCACCGTCAGGTCGGGGTGGTGGTCCTCGCGGTGGGAGATCCAGGCGGCGGCGTTCGCGAAGGCCATCGCCTGGTAATGATCCTTGAACTCGTAGGTCTTGCCGATGCGGCCGTTCGCGTAAGCCCAGCCGTCGATCTGCCCCAGCAGGTTGCGGATCTCCTGCTCCGTCAGCGGCTCGACGCCGCCTTCGCACGGCTTGCACTTGCCGGAAGCGAGGTCAGATATGGTCCTGGCCATGTTGTCTGTTCCGGTTGTCAGTCGCGGGTCACGAGTCGCGGGTCACGCTTTCTGCAATCGCGCGATTCTTGCGATTGCAGGCGGATGGGAATCGTAGAACGCCGAGTGCAGGGGGTCCGGCGTGAGCGTGGATGCATTGTCGCGGTAGAGCTTGATGAGTGCCGAGACGAGGTCCCGCGCCGAGGCGTGCTGCGCGGCGTACTGGTCGGCCTCGAACTCGTGCTTGCGCGAGAGCATGGCGCCGAGCGGCTGCAGCAGGAAGGTGAACGGGGGCAGGACGAACATGAACAGCACCAGCGCCATGGCCGGGGACGGCGACGACACGCCCAGGCCGGAGTAGAACCACGCCTGCGTCAGCAGGTAGCCCAGCAGCCAGAAGAATCCCAGGCTCATCACCGAGGACAGGATCATGCGCTTGACGATGTGGCGCAGCCTGAAATGGCCCAGCTCGTGCGCCAGCACCGCCTCCACCTCGGCCGGGCCGAGCTGCTGCAGCAGCGTGTCGAAGAACACGATGCGCTTCGTGTTGCCGAAGCCGGTGAAATAGGCGTTGCCGTGGCTGCTGCGGCGCGAGCCGTCCATCTTCATCAGGCCCTTCACCTTGAAGCCGCAGCGCTCGAGCAGGCGCTCGACCCGTTCCTTCAGTTCGGGGTCTTCCATCGGCGAGAACTTGTTGAACAGCGGCGCGATGACGGTCGGGGCGATGAACTGCACGAACAGGCC
>CAYSRR010000341.1:0-2925 GCA_964433375.1 uncultured Streptomycetaceae bacterium | reverse complement strand
CTCTCGGCCGGCAGGAAGAAGGCGGCGAAGAAACTCTCGGAGCAGGTGACGGCTTCCATGCAGGAGCTCGCCATGGCGGGCGGCCGGTTCGAGGTCGCGCTCGACGCGGCGGAGGAGGTCTCCGCGCACGGCCTGGAAAGCGTCGGGTTTCTCGTCGCCGCCCACAAGGGCGTGCCGCCGCAGCCGCTCGCCAAGGTGGCTTCCGGCGGCGAGCTGTCGCGCCTCTCGCTCGCGGTCCAGACCGTGACCAGCCAGGTGGCGCAGGTGCCGACGCTGATCTTCGACGAGGTGGACGCGGGCATCGGCGGCCGCGTCGCCGAGATCGTCGGCAGGATGCTGGGGCAGTTGGGCCGTAAGCACCAGGTCATGTGCATCACGCACCTGCCGCAGGTCGCGGCCACGGCCGACCAGCAATGGCAGGTGACCAAGGCCACCGCGAACGGCAAGGTCCTGTCGAAAGTGACGGCGCTGGATCGCGACGAGCGCGTGGAGGAGATCGCGCGGATGCTGGGCGGGGTGAAGATCACCGACACGACGCGCAAGCATGCCGCCGAAATGCTGGGCGTAAAACTCTAACCGCGGAGGACGCGGCGGACGCAGAGGAAAACGGGTCGAATCACGACTCACGAATCACGACTCACGCAGGAGAGGATGGCGATGCGAAGAATCTTTCAGTTCCTGATGCTGGCGGCTGCCGCGATGGCTTCCGGCGCGCCGGCTCAGGAGTACCCGGCGAAGGCGATCACGTTCTACGTGCCGTTCGCGGCGGGCAGCGCGACCGATACGCTGGCGCGCTCGCTGGGGCAGGGGGTGACCGCCGAGACGAAGCAGAACGTGGTGATCGACAACCGCCCGGGCGCGAACGGCATCATCGCCACCCAGGCGTTCATCCGGACGCCGGCCGACGGCTACTCGGTGCTGATCGCGACCAACACCACGCACGCGGCGAACGAGCACCTGTACAAGAAGATCCCGTACGACCCGGTGCGGGATTTCACGCCCGTCACCACGCTCGCGCGGGGCGGTCAGGTCATGCTCGTGCATCCGGGCGTGCCGGTGAAGACGGTGAAGGAGTTCATCGCGCTGGCGAAGCGCCGGCCGGGCAAGCTCACTTTCGGCGGCGGCAGCTCCTCCAGCCGCGTCGCCAGCGAGCTGTTCCAGCAGATGGCCGGCATCAGGATCGTGCACGTCCCTTACAAGAGCAACCCGATGGCCGTCACCGACCTCGTCGGCGGCCACATCGACATGATGATCACCGACGTCGTCACCGGTTTGCCGCAGGTGCGGGCCGGCAAGGTGCGCGCGCTGGGCGTGAGCAGCCCGCAGCGCCTGCCCAACGTGCCCGACCTGCCGACGATCGCCGAGGCCGGCGTGCCGGGCTACGAGCTCACTTTCTGGTTCGCGGCGTACCTGCCGGCAAAGGCGCCGCCCGCCGTCGCCGCGCGGCTGAGGGAACTCTTCATCGGCGCGACGAAGGGGGACGCGGCGCGGACCTTCTTCAAGTCCACCGGCATCGAGCCCTGGACCACGACGTCGGCGGAGCTGGCGAAGTTCCGGGCGTCGGAATCGGCCAAGTGGGCGAAGGTGATCAAGGCCGCCGGTATACAACCGGAATAAGAAATGACTGAAACGAGCAACGAGAAACGAGAAACGAGAAACGGGCGAGCCGGCCCTCTGGCCGGCGTCAGGATCATCGACCTCACCACGGTGGTGCTGGGGCCGTTCGCGACGCAGATTCTCGCCGATCTCGGCGCCGACGTCGTCAAGGTCGAAGCGCCGGGTGGCGACGTGCTGCGCAACATCGCGCCCATGCGGCATCCCGGCATGGGCCATATCTTCCTGCATCACAACCGCAACAAGCGCTCCATCGTGCTCGACCTGAAGCAGCCGGCCGGGCGCGAGGCGCTGCTCCGGCTCGTCCGCGACGCCGACGTGCTGATCTACAACGTGCGGCCGCAGGCGATGAAGCGGTTGAAGCTCGCCTACGAGGACGTGGCCGCGGCCAACCCGCGCATCATCTACGTCGGCGCGTACGGCTACAGCCAGCGCGGCCGCTACGCGGCGCAGCCCGCCTACGACGATCTCATCCAGGGCATGGCCGGCCTGCCGTGGGCGACGCACGTCGCCGGCGCCGACCGGCCGCGGTATGCCCCGACCGCGATCTCGGACCGCATCACCGGGCTTGCCGCGGTCAACGCCGTCACCGCGGCGTTGTACTGCCGAGAACGCACGGGCAAGGGGCAGTCGGTGGAGGTGCCGATGTACGAAACGGTGGCCCACATGATGCTCGGCGACCATATGTGCGGGCGCACGTTCGAGCCGCCGGTCGAGCCGCGCCGCTACGAGCGCATGCTGGCGCCGCACCGCGTGCCGTATGCGACGAAGGACGGCTACGTCTGCGTGCTGGTCTACAACGACAAGCACTGGAAGAGTTTCTTCAAGCTGGTCGGCCGTGAGGAGATGTTCGACGCCGACCCGCGCTTTTCCAGCCAGGAGGCGCGCTCGCGCAACATCAACGAGGTCTACGCTTTCGTGGCGGAGCAGATGGCAACGCGTACCAGCGCGGAATGGCTCGAGCTGCTGCGCGGTGCCGACATACCGGCTACCCCCGTACAGTCGGTGGACGACATCATCGACGATCCCCACCTCGCGGAGAGCGGGTTTTTCACGATGACCGACCATCCCACCGAAGGCCGGCTGCGGCTGATGGCGACGCCGGTGACGTGGGAGGGCATGCCGCCCGGGCCGGTGCGACCGGCGCCGCGGCTGGGCGAGCACAGCATCGAGATACTGCGCGAGGCGGGCTACGCGGAGGCGGAAATAGAGGCCATGGTAGTGGCGCGAGTCACTATTGTTCCAAAAGCGGGATAGGGGATAGGGGATAGGGGATAAGGCTCCCGCGCAACAGCGCGGAACGACCTCCTA
>CAYSRR010000340.1:0-2975 GCA_964433375.1 uncultured Streptomycetaceae bacterium | reverse complement strand
CCGCGTCCTCCGCGGTGAGAGGTCAATCCACGCGAAAATTCTTGAACTGCCACGGATCCGACCGGTCCACGTCCTCCTCGAACAGCCAGCCGCGGTCCTTCAGCGGCGTCCAGTCCGAGTACTTGCCGACGACGTCGCCGAGATAGGGATCGGCGATTTCGAGCACGCGGCGGAAATCCATGTCGTCCGGCTCCACCGCGCCGCGGTCCGGGTTTTCGAGCGCCCATACCATGCCGCCCAGCACGCCGACCACGACCTGCAGGCTGGTCGCGCTGTTGTGCGGCGCCAGCTTGCGCGCCTGCTGGATGGTGAGCCGGGAGCCGTACCAGTAGGCGCCCTTCGCGTGGCCCATCAGCAGCGCGCCCAGCTCGTCCACGCCGTCGAAGATCTCGTCCATGAAGATGCGGTACTTGTCCTGGGCGATCCAGTTCTTGCCGCCCATCTCGTGGTTCGACAACACCGCGTCGTCGCACGGGTGGTAGGCGTAATGGCAGGTCGGGCGGTAGACCGCCTTGCCGTTCTCCGTCACGGTGAAATAATCCGCGATCGAGATCGCCTCGCCGTGCGTGATCAGGAAGCCGTGATACGACCCTTCGTCGGGCGTCCACGAGCGCACCCTCGTCGACATTCCGGGCCGCTTGAGATAGATCGCCGAGCGGCAGCCGAAATCGTGCTCCTTGCCGTCGTGCGGAAAATGCTTCTCGTGCGTACCCCAGCCGAGCTCCGCGGGCTGCCTGCCCTCGCTGACGAAGCCGTCCACCGACCAGGTGTTGGCGAATTCGTTCCGCTGCTTGCGCGGCTCGGCGACCTGGGTGTCGCGCTCGGCGCAGTGAATCGCCTTGATGCCGAGCTTCATCGCGAGGCGGCCCCACTCCTCGCGCGTCTTGGGGATCTTCACGTCACCGCCCAGCACGTCGCGGGCGATGTTGACCATACCCTGCTTGACCCAGTGCGAGATCAGGCCCGGGTTCGCGCCGTGCGTGAGGACGACCGTCGCCGCCTTGGGGTATTTCCTGCCGATCGCGAGCGCCTGCTCCCGCAAGCCGTAGTTGGAACGGTCCGCGAGCGACAGCGAGCCGTCGGTATACATGCCGTGCCAGGGCTCGATGCAGGTATCGAGGTAATGCACGCCGTTCTGCAGGCAGTGCTCGATCAGCGCCGGGCTGGAAACGTCCACCGACAGGTTGAGCAGAAAATCGCCCTTGCCCAGCATCGGCTTGAGAACCTGGTCGATGTTCTCGCGCGTGATCGGATTGATGACGAACTTGACGCCGTATTCCTCGGCTTCCTTCTGTCCACGATCGTCGGCTGTCAGGATGGTGATGCGGTCGCGCGGCATGTCGATGTGCCGCAGTATCAGCGGGAGCGTGCCTTGACCGATGGAACCGAAACCGACGAAAACCAGCCTTCCCTGAAACTTGACGAGCTTTTTATCGTTCATTTTATGCGATAACTTCCTCGATAATTTAGTTGCCTTTGTTGCCCCCGTTTTCCGCGGTTTTCCCTGCTGTTTTTTTATTGGTCGGAGTCTAGCATTTTATTTTCGGCGCGTCGCCCCCCCTCATTCGCGCGCGTAATGCGCTGCGTCATCGACAGCGCGAACGACGACGATGTCATTAATATCACGGGTCTCCCGGCAAGCGGTATCATCGGGTCCTGGATCGGCCAGGCACCACGGGGCAATCGATGAAATCACGCAACGAACCGGTCTCGGGCGCCACGGGCATCGTCGCCGCGCTCGTCGAAAAAGCGCGGGCCGCGCAAAAAACCTACGGGCGCTCGACGCAGGCCCAGCTCGACGAGGCCGTGACCGCGGCCGGCTGGGCCATCCTGAACCCCGCGCACAACCGGGCGCTCGCCGAGCTCGCCGTGAAGGACACGGGGCTGGGCGTGGTCGCCGACAAGATCGTCAAGAATCACCGCAAGACGCTGGGCCTGCTGCGCGACCTGCAGGGCGCGAAATCGACCGGCGTCATCGCGGAGATCCCGGAAAAGGGACTGACCGAGATCGCCCACCCGGTGGGCGTGGTCGCGGCGGCCGTGCCCTCGACCAACCCGGCGGCCACCCCCGCCAACAACATCATCAACGCGCTGAAGTGCGGCAACGCCGTGATCGTCGCGCCCTCGCCCAAGGGTCACGGCACCTGCGCCCTGCTCCTCCAGTATGTACGCGCGGAGCTCGCGCGCGTCGGGGCGCCCGATGGCCTGGTCCAGATGCTGCCGGCGCCGGTCACGCGCGAGCTCACGAACGAGCTCATGAAGCAGGCCGACCTGGTGGTGGTGACGGGCTCGCAGAACAACGTGCGCGCGGGCTACTCCAGCGGCACGCCGGCGCTGGGGGTCGGCACCGGCAACGTGGCGGTGATCGTGGACGACAGCGCCGACTGCGCCGATGCCGCGAAGAAAATCATGGCCTCCAAGATCTTCGACAACGCCACCAGTTGCTCGTCCGAGAACGCGCTCATCGTCCACGACAAGGTCTACGACCGCATGATCGCCGCCCTCACGAATGAAGGGGGGCAACCGTTGAGCGCTTCCGAAAAGGAAACATTGCAGAAGGCCATGTTTCCTGGCGGCAAGCTGTCGCCCGCCGTGACCGCGCAGTCGGTGAAGACCATCTGCGGCGTGGCGGGCCTGACGCGGTCCGACCTCTCGGACGCAAAATGCCTGATGGTGGAGGAATCCGGCGCGGGCCGCGACCACCCCTACTCCGGCGAGAAGCTGTCCCCGGTGCTGGCGGTCTACCGCGCGCGCGATTTCGACCACGCCTGCGACATCCTCTCCGCGATCTACGCCTACCAGGGCAACGGCCACTCCTGCGGCATCTACACCGAGAACGAGGCGCACATCCAGCGCCTCGCGCACGAGATGACGGTCGCGCGCGTGATCGTGAAGCAGGCCCACACCTTCGCCACCGGCGGCGGCTTCGACAACGGCCTGCCGTTCTCGCTGTCGATGGGCTGCGGCACCTGGGG
>CAYSRR010000339.1:1544-2983 GCA_964433375.1 uncultured Streptomycetaceae bacterium | reverse complement strand
AACACCATGCCGTTCCAGCCGAAGGAGAACAATTCTTTCAGCGATACCCCCGGGTTCTGTTCCAGCCATTCACGGCAGGCGCGCTGCTGGCCGAAATCCGGGTGGTTGCGGTAGCAGTGCCAGTCGTCGAACGCGAGCACCGTGCCCACGGTCATCCGCGACGTCAGATAATCGAGCACGGGTACCGTGGACTCGTAGAGATCGCAGTCGATCCACGCGACGGCGATCTTGTCGACGCCGTGAGCGGCCGCGCGCCCGGGCTCGAGCGTTTCATTGAACCAGCCTTCCACGGTCACGACCTTGCGCAGATCCACCCGCTTGCGGCGCAGGTTGCGCAGGAACGCCTCGCGTGAAGCCGTGAATTGTCCTTCATGGAAATGGCTGGTGTAGCCGCCGACGGCGTCGATGCCGCGCGGCTGTGGCAGCCCCTTGAACGAGTCGAACGCCACGAACCGCATTTTCTCGAAATGGCGCGACATCATCTGGCAGGAGTGGGCAAATGTCGTGCCCTGCCAGACGCCGAACTCGCAGTAGTCGCCGTCGATCTGGGCGCCGATCAGGTACTCCGTGACCTGTTCCACCGCGTAAAACCGGCGGTTGAACGAGCGGTACTCCAACTCCCGGATGCGGTTATAGACGCCGCGCAGCAGCAGGCGCTGCACGGGATGGCGGATGATCCGGGCGATTTCCAGGAGCACCGGATGCGATTTGATCATTTCGCGGCTCCAGTTGATCATTTCGCGGCTCCAGTCTGGGGCGACACGGGCGCGGACCGGCGCGCCGGCGCCCGTTCCCGGGTGGTTGTCGCGGCATGGAAAGGGGACGGCATGGCGGGCTCCATTCAGCGACCGAAGCTGAAGTAATCGAATCCCGCGGCGCGTACCTGCGGCGGGTCGTACTGGTTGCGCCCGTCGAAGATGACCGGCGTTTTCATGAGATTCTTCAGCATCTCGAAGTCGGGGTGACGGAAGGGTTTCCACTCGGTTACCAGCACCAGCGCGTCCGCGTCCCTGGGCGCGTCATACTGGTGCTCGACGAGTTCGAGCCCGCCCGGCCGCAGCCAGGCCGCCGGCAACTGCTTGCGCGCGTTCGGCATAGCGACCGGGTCGTAAGCGCGCACCGTCGCGCCCGCTTCGAGCAGCCGCTCGACGAGCGGAATCGCGGGCGCTTCCCGCAAGTCGTCGGTGCCCGGCTTGAAAGCGAGGCCCCACAGAGCGACGACTCGCCCGGTCAGGTCGGCGCCGAAACGGTCGCGGATTTTCTCGAACAGCCGCTGCTTCTGCGTTTGGTTGCGCGCTTCCACCGCGCGCAGGATGCCCGCGTCGAGCCCGCTCGACCGCGCCATGTGGATCAGCGCCGTCATGTCCTTCGGGAAGCAGGAGCCGCCGTAGCCGCAGCCGGGATAGATGAAGGCACGGCCGATGCCCGAGTCCGAGCCG
>CAYSRR010000339.1:0-1534 GCA_964433375.1 uncultured Streptomycetaceae bacterium | reverse complement strand
CGCCGAGGCGCTCGCATAGAGCGGCGATCTCGTTCATGAACGAAATACGCGTGGCGAGCATGGCGTTGGCGGCGTACTTGGTGAGTTCCGCGTCGCGCACGCCCATCACCAGCAGGCGCTCGTGGTTGCGGGTGAACGGCGCGTAGAGCCGGCGCAGGACTTCCACCGCCTCGTCCGAGTCGGTGCCGACAATGACGCGCTCAGGGCGCATGAAGTCGTTGACTGCGTCGCCTTCCTTGAGGAATTCCGGGTTACTCACCACGTCGACCCGGATCGGGGCTGCGCGCCGGGTGAGTTCCTCGCCGATCACTGCGTGCACCTGCTCCGCCGTGCCGACCGGGACCGTCGACTTGTCGATCACCACGCAATCGTGCTTCACATTACGGCCGATCTGCCGCGCGGCATCCAGAACGCGGCTGAGATCCGCGGATCCGTCCGGTCCCGGCGGGGTGCCGACCGCGATGAAATGCACCTGCGCATCCGCGATTGCCTCCGCCGGGGCATCGGTGAAGCGCAGGCGTCCTTCGCGGCTGTTGCTGGCGACCAGGTCGTCCAGGCCTGGCTCGAAGAAGGGCGCCTTGCCAAGGCGCAGCGCGGCGATCTTCGCGCTGTCGGTGTCGACGCAGGTCACCGTGCTGCCCATTTCGGCAAAACACGCGCCGGTGACGAGGCCGACGTAACCGGTACCGATGATGGTGAGTTTCACGGTCTCCTTTCCCCGGTTCTGCGTTGCCGGCGACAGGCGCTATCAGCGGGCACCATAGTACTCCTTGTACCATTCCACGAAGCGCGCGACCCCGGTCTCGACGGAAGTCGCGGGACGGAACCCGACCGCGGCTTCCAGCGCGGACACGTCAGCGTAGGTCGCAGGCACGTCTCCCTGCTGCATCGGCAGCAGATCGAGGCGAGCTTTCCTGCCCAGACACTGTTCCAGTACTTCGATGTATCGCATGAGCTTCACCGGCTGATTGTTGCCGATATTGTAGATGCGGTACGGCGCCCGGCTGGTGGCCGGGTCCGGCGTTCCTGCATTCCAGTCCGCGTCTGCCGCCGCTGGCCGGTCGATAGTTCGCACGACGCCCTCGACGATATCGTCGATGTAGGTGAAATCGCGCACCATGTCGCCGCGGTTGAATACCGGGATCGGCTGTCCCGCCAGTATTCCCGCGGTGAACTTGAACAGCGCCATGTCGGGTCGTCCCCACGGCCCATAGACCGTGAAGAACCGCAGGCCGGTGCAGGGCAGGCCGTAGAGATGGGCGTAGCTATGCGCCATCAGCTCGTTCGCCTTCTTGGTGGCGGCGTAGAGCGATACCGGGTGGTCGACGTTGTCTCGCTCCGAGAAAGGCAGCCTGGTGTTCGCGCCGTAGACCGAGCTGGAGGAGGCGAACACGAAGTGACCGACCGTCGAGCGGCGAGCATTCTCGAGCACGTTGCCGAAGCCCGCGAGGTTGACGTCGATATAGGGTTGCGGGTGCTCGATCGAGTAGCGCACGCCCGCCTGCGCCGCCAGATGCACCACACGCGCCGGACG
>CAYSRR010000338.1:0-2985 GCA_964433375.1 uncultured Streptomycetaceae bacterium | reverse complement strand
CCTTGGCCGACAGATACCGCGCCGGGTCGAAGCCCTTCACCTCGCCGGCAATCTGCGAGCTGAAAGCGGCCGGGTCGAAGCGGGTGATGCGCGTGATGCCGGATTTGCCGGCAAGTATGCTGCTCCAGGCTTCAGGCACCCCGGTGCCGACCGGGGAGACAATACCGAGACCGGTGACGACGACTCTGCGTCTGGACAAATTCGCTCCGGACAGGGACGGGTATCAGGATTTGGAGTGGCTCTTGATGTAATCGATGGCCTGCTGGACGGTAGAGATCTTCTCGGCTTCCTCGTCCGGAATCTCGGTCTCGAATTCCTCTTCCAGCGCCATCACCAGTTCCACGGTGTCGAGTGAGTCCGCGCCCAGGTCGTTGACGAAGGACGACTCGTTCTTGACGTCCGCTTCGTTGACGCCCAATTGCTCGGCAACAATCTTCCGGACGCGTTGCTCGATATTTTCCATTCAGGTCCCCTTTCAGGCTGGGTATCGGTATCAAACTAGGGCGGTATTTTACCAGATTCGCCCATCAAAAAAGTCTCTGTAATTCAAACGATTGTCATGATTAATCCATGTGCATGCCGCCATTGACATGCAACGTGCATCCGGTCATATAGTCGGCCCCCGCCGAGGCCAGGAAGGCCGTCGCCGCGGCCACGTCCTCGGAGCGCCCCAGTCTGCCCAGGGGTATCTGCCCGATCAACGCTTCCCGCTGCTGCTCCGAGAGCGCTCGCGTCATGTCGGTATCGATGAAACCCGGCGCAATGCAGTTGACCGTGATGTTGCGGCTGCCGACTTCGCGGGCGAGGGATTTGGAGAAGCCGATGATGCCCGCCTTGGCGGCGGCATAGTTGGTCTGGCCGGCATTGCCGGTTGCGCCGACCACCGAGGTGATGTTGATGATGCGGCCGTAACGCGCTTTCATCATGGAGCGCAGCAGCAGCTTCGACAGCCGGTAGACCGATTTCAGGTCGGTGGCCATGATGTCGTCCCATTCCTCGTCCTTCATGCGAACGAGCAGGTTGTCGCGCGTGACGCCCGCGTTGTTGACGAGGATCGCGATATCGCCGAACTGCTTCTGTATCGCGGCGATGACGGTTTCCGCCTGTTGCGCATCGTTGACGTCGAGCGCCATCCCTCCGCCCTTGCAGCCGGCTCCCGCGAGGCGCTGCCGGATACCGTCCGCGCCGGCCTGGGTGGTCGAAGTGCCGACGACCGTGGCGCCCTGCCGGCCCAGTTCCAGGGCGATGGCCTGGCCTATGCCGCGGGAGGCGCCGGTGACGAGCACGACCTTGCCCGAGAGACTCATGGCTTGAGCGCCTGCAGGACCTGTTCCAGCGACTGCGGATCGACGATGGCATGGCCTTGCAGATTGCCGTCGATACGCTTCGTCAGCCCGGCCAACACCTTGCCTGGCCCGCATTCCGCGATGTGCGTGACGCCATTTTCGACCATGCGCCGAATCACCTCCACCCAGCGCACCGGATTGCAGGCCTGGCGCGCCAGGGCATCCTTGATGCGCGCTGGATCGTTTTCCGTTGCCACGTCGACGTTGTTCACCACCGGGATACGCGGGGCGTTCACGCCAACCTTGTCCAGGTACGCGGCCAGCCTGTCCGCGGCCGGTTTGAGCAGGGAGGAATGAAACGGCGCGCTGACCGGCAGCATCACCGCGCGCCTGGCGCCCCTGGCCTTCGCAGCCGCCATGCCGCGCTCCACCGCGGGCTTATGTCCGGCAATCACGACCTGGCTCGGCGCATTGAAATTGACCGCTTCCACCACCTGTCCCTGTGCCGCCTCGCCGCAGGCTGCGGCCACGGCTTCGTCATCCAGTCCGAGCAGCGCGGCCATCGCGCCCTCGCCCACCGGCACCGCTTCCTGCATCGCCCGGGCGCGAAACCGTACCAGCGGCAGCGCGTCACGGAAAGCCAGCACGCCGGAAGCTACGAGCGCAGTGTATTCGCCCAGGCTGTGTCCCGCGACCCACGCCGGTTCAGCGCCGCCCGCCTCCCGCCAGGCACGGTAGACGGCGTAACCTGCCGTCAGCATCACGGGCTGCGTATTGACCGTGGAACTGAGTTCTTCGGGCGGTCCTTCGGCGACGAGCTTCCACAGGTCCTGGCCGAGGACGGCAGATGCTTCCTCGAAGACCGCGCGCACGGCCTTCGACTCCGCGAAAGGCTGCATCATGGCGACCGACTGGGACCCCTGTCCGGGGAATACAAATGCAAATTTCATAGCGGTTTGCCTGTCACTGCCATTTGGCGAGGACGGCGCCCCACGTGAAGCCGCCGCCCACCCCCTCCATCAGCACGTGCTGGCCGGCGCGGATGCGACCGTCGCGCACGGCCTCGTCGAGCGCGAGCGGGATCGAGGCCGCCGACGTGTTCGCATGGCGATCCACCGTCACCACCACCTTCTCCATGCTCATGCCGAGCTTTTTCGCCGTGGCCTGGATGATGCGGATGTTCGCCTGGTGGGGCACCAGCCAGTCGATATCGGACTTATGCATCTTGTTCGCCGCCAGCGTCTCCTCGACGATGTCGTCGAGCACCTTGACCGCGAACTTGAACACCCCCTGCCCGTCCATTTGCAGCAGCGGCCGCCCGGTCACCTTGCCGCCGCAGACCGACCCCGGCACCGACAGCATGTTCGCCTGCGTGCCGTCGGCATGCAGGCGCGTCGACAGGATGCCCGGCGCGTTGTCGCGCCGGATCACGACCGCGCCCGCGCCATCACCGAACAGCACGCAGGTGCCGCGGTCCTGCCAGTCGAGTATGCGCGAATAGATCTCGGCGCCCACCACCAGCACGTTGCGGTACTGGCCCGAGCGCACGAACTGGTCGGCTGTGGCGAGCCCGTAAATGAAGCCGCTGCACACCGCCTGCACGTCGAATGCCGGGCAGTTCCTTGCGCCGAGCTTGGCCTGCAGAAGACACGCCGTGCTTGGAAATATCATGTCGGGCGTGGTGGTAGCGACGATGATG
>CAYSRR010000337.1:0-2992 GCA_964433375.1 uncultured Streptomycetaceae bacterium | reverse complement strand
GGCGTGCCCGACCGGGGCGCTGATGCCGGCGCGCAACGTCAGCCTCGCCAAGCCCGACAAGCACGTGCACTCGGTATGCCCGTACTGCGGCGTCGGCTGCCAGCTGACCTACGCGGTCAAGGACAACAAGATACTGTACGTGGACGGGCGCGACGGCCCGTCGAACCACAAGCGGCTGTGCGTCAAGGGCCGCTACGGCTTCGATTACGTGAGCCACAAGCAGCGCCTTTTGAGGCCGCTGATCCGCAAGCCCGGCGTGCCCAAGCACGCCGACTTCACCATGGATCCCTCGAACCCGCTCGAGTATTTCCGTGAAGCGAGCTGGGAGGAAGCGCTCGATCTCGCCGCGGGCAAGCTGAACGCCATACGCGACCAGCATGGCGGCAACGCCTTGGCCGGCTTCGGCTCGGCCAAGGGCACCAACGAGGAAGCGTACCTGTTCCAGAAACTGGTGCGCACCGGGTTCAGCACGAACAACGTGGATCACTGCACGCGCCTGTGCCATGCCTCGAGCGTGGCGGCGCTGATGGAGGGGGTGGCTTCGGGAGCGGTATCCAACCAGGTCAACGACGTCGCGCGCGCGGAAGTGATCTTCCTCATCGGCGCGAACCCGATCTCGAACCACCCGGTGGCGGCGACCTGGATCAAGAACGCCGCCAAGAACGGCGCGAAGCTGATCTACGCCGATCCGCGCCGCTCGGAGCTGTCGCGGCACGCGCACACCATGCTGCAGTTCGAACCCGACACCGACGTCGCGCTGCTGAACGCGATGATGCACACCATCGTGCACGAGGGCCTGGTCAACGAGGATTTCATCAAGAGCCGCACCATCGGCTACGAGGACCTGAAGAAGAATGTCGCGGGCTACAGCCCGGAGGCGATGGCGCCGGTCTGCGGCATACCGGCGCAGACCATCAGGGAAGTGGCGCGCCTGTTCGCGACATCCAGGGGTTCGATGATCCTGTGGGGCATGGGGATTTCGCAGCATATCCACGGCACCGACAACGCGCGCTGCCTGATCGCGCTGTGCATGATCACCGGCCAGATCGGCCGGCCCGGCACCGGGCTGCACCCCCTGCGCGGCCAGAACAACGTGCAGGGTGCATCGGACTCGGGCCTGATCCCGATGGTGTTCCCGGATTATCAGCGCGTCGACAATCCCGCGGCGCTGGCGCGTTTTGAAAAGCTGTGGGGCGCGACGCTCGATCCCAAGCCGGGCCTGACGGTGGTCGAGATCGTGCACGCCATCCTCGACGGCAAGATACGCGGCATGTACATCATGGGCGAGAACCCGGCGATGTCGGACCCCGACGCGCACCACGCGCGCGAGGCGCTGGCGAAACTCGAGCACCTGGTGGTGCAGGAAATCTTCCTCACCGAGACCTGCTATTACGCCGATGTGATCCTGCCCGCGACTGCGTGGCCGGAGAAGGACGGCACCGCCACCAATACCGACCGCATGGTGCAGCTCGGGCGCAGGGCGCTCGACGCGCCGGGCGAGGCGAAGGAAGACCTCTGGATCATCCAGGAGCTGGCGCGGCGCATGGGTCTCGACTGGAATTACGGCGGGCCGCGCGACGTGTTCAACGAGATGCGCAAGGGCATGAACTCGATCGCCGGCATCACCTGGGAGCGGCTCGAGGAAGAGAGCAGCGTCACCTATCCCTGCGAGAAGGAAGGCGATCCCGGCCAGCCGGTGGTGTTCGTGGACCGGTTCCCGACGCCGACCGGGCGCGCGAAGCTGGTGCCGGCGGACATCATTCCCGCCGCGGAGCAGCCCGACCGGGAGTTTCCGTTCGTGCTCATCACCGGCCGCCAGCTCGAGCACTGGCATACCGGCGCGATGACGCGCCGCGCCTCGGTGCTCGACGGCATCGAGCCGGAGCCGACGGTGTCCATGCATCCGCTCGATCTCGACGCGCTCGGCGCGAAACCGGGAGACGTCGTCACGGTGGCCTCGCGGCGCGGCATCATCTCGCTCTACGCGCGCGCCGACGACGGCACGCCGTGCGGTGCCGTGTTCATTCCGTTCTGTTTCTACGAAGCGGCGGCCAACCTGCTCACCAACCCGGCGCTCGATCCGTTCGGCAAGATACCGGAGTTCAAGTACTGCGCGGTGAAGGTGATGAAGGGTGGCGAATTGACGCCGCGGTCGAGCTACGGCGGCGGCCAGGCGCTCGCCGATTTGCAGAACGCATGACAAGAATCTTCACCGCAAAGGCGCAGAGACGCAAAGGTAGCGCAAAGAAATCACGATAACCCGGGTTTGAGACGCGGGATTCATTACGGGCGTTCTTTGCGCGATCTTTGCGCCTTGGCGCCTTTGCGGTTCGTTTTGTAGCCAATTCAGGAGAGGGAAACAACATGCCTTTGTCGGACATCGAAATCGCGCAGCAGGCGAAGATGCAGCGCATCAACCAGGTCGCCGCGAAGCTCGGCATCCCGGAGGACCAGCTCGAACCCTACGGCCATTACAAGACCAAGCTGTCGCTCGAGTACATCGAAAGCCTGAAGGGCCGCAAGAACGGCAAGCTGATCCTGGTCACGGCGATGAGCCCCACGCCCGCGGGCGAGGGCAAGACCACCACCACGGTGGGTCTCGGCGACGCGCTGAACCACATCGGCAAGAAGGCGATCATCTGCCTGCGCGAGCCCAGCCTCGGGCCGGTGTTCGGCGTGAAAGGGGGCGCGGCCGGCGGCGGCTACGCCCAGGTGGTGCCGATGGAGGACATCAACCTGCACTTCACCGGCGATTTCGGCGCCATCGCGCTCGCCAACAACCTGCTGGCGGCGATGATCGACAACCACATCAGCCACGGCAACGAGCTCGGCATCGACCCGCGGCGCATCACCTGGAAGCGGGTGATGGATATGAACGACCGCGCGCTGCGCGACGTCGTGGTCTCGCTCGGCGGCACCGCCAACGGCTACCCGCGCGAGGACGGCTTCGACATCGTGGTGGCCTCCGAGGTCATGGCAATCTTCTGCCTCG
>CAYSRR010000336.1:0-3007 GCA_964433375.1 uncultured Streptomycetaceae bacterium | reverse complement strand
CCGGACTTCCCCCGCGCAGAATCCGTCTCAATGGCTAAGGCGGATATCCGCCGATAGGGAGGGTTCCATGTTGACGGGTCTGAAGGTCGTATCGCTGAAGAGGCGCGCGGTGCTGGCGCTGTCCGGCCTGGCGCTCGTCGCGGCCGCGGGAGTCGCCTGGAACTTCGCCGCGAAAGGCAGCCCTGCCGACCGCTTCCTCACCGCGGCGGTCACGCGCGGGACCATCGAGCAGAACGTCACCGCGCTGGGCACGCTCCAGCCGCTCCAGTTCGTCGATGTCGGCACGCAGGTCACCGGGCAGCTCAAAAAGCTGCACGTGGACATCGGCGCCAAGGTCGAGAAGGGCCAGTTGCTGGCCGAGATCGACCCGACGCTGCTGGAAGCCAAGGTGAACGCGGCGCGTGCCAGCATCCGCGCCCAGACCGCGCAGCTCGCCGAGCGTCAGGCCCAGGTCGAACTGGCCATCGCGCAGCACGCGCGTCAGCGCGAGCTGCACGCCGCCAATGCGACCAGCATGGACGCGCTCCAGCAGGCCGCCGCCTCGGAAAAATCGGCCAAGGCCCAGATCATCGCGCTGCGCGCGCAGATCGACCAGTCGCAGTCCACCCTCAAGGCGGACGAGGCGAACCTGCGCTACACCAGGATCTACGCCCCGATCGCGGGCACGGTCGTCACGCTGACCGCGCGCGAAGGCCAGACGCTGGTGTCGAGCCAGCAGGCGCCGATCATCCTGCGCATCGCGGACCTCGGCACCATGACCGTCTCGACCCAGGTGTCGGAAGCCGACGTGCCGAAGGTGGTGCTGGGCATGCCGGTCTATTTCAACACGCTCGGCCAGCCCGACCGCCGCTGGGAGGGCACCGTGCGGCAGATTCTGCCCACGCCCGAGATCGTCAACAACGTGGTGCTCTACAACGTGCTCTTCGACGTCACGAACACCGACGGGGCGTTGCGCCCGCAAATGAGCGCGCAGTCCTACTTCGTGATCGCGCGCGCCGAGGACGCCGTGACGGTGCCGATGGCTGCGCTTCAGTCCGCGCCGCGCCGCCCACGCGCCGAGAAAGCGACATCCCTCATGGACGCGGTGGCCGCGACGCCGGAAGCGCCGGCCGAGAAGGCTGCGCCGCGCAAGGGTAATCGCCGCAACGCCGCTGCTCCGGGCAGCGCGCCGCGCCCGCGCGCGCAGCTCGTGCGCGTGGTGAAGGCCGACGGCACGCTCGAGGAGCGACGCGTGACGATCGGTGTCACCAACCGCGTCCAGGCGCAGGCCCTCTCCGGTCTCGAGCCGGGTGAGAGGGTGGTGGTCGGCACGCAGGACGGCGCCGTGCTGCCCGCCGCCGCGAAGAAGGGCAGCCCGCGTCCGGCTGGAAAGGCGCGTCTATGAGCGCGAACCGCAAGCCGCTGATCGAGCTCGCCGATCTCGGCAAGACCTATCTCTCCGGCGGCGAGCCTGTCGAGGTGCTGCGCGGGGTCACGCTGTCCATCCACGAGGGCGAATTCCTCGCGCTGATGGGGCAGTCGGGCTCGGGCAAGACGACGCTCATGAACATCCTGGGCTGTCTCGACCGGCCGACCGCGGGGCAATACCTGTTCGAGGGCCGGGACGTCGCGGAGCTCGATTCCGACCAGCTCGCGCTGCTGCGCCGCGACACCTTCGGTTTCGTGTTCCAGCGCTACAACCTGCTCGCCAACGCGAGCGCGCTGGAGAACGTCGAGATTCCCGCGGTCTATGCGGGCGTGCCGCGCGACGGCCGCATCGAGCGCGCGTCGGGCCTGCTCGGCTCGCTCGGCCTGGACGACCGCCGGCACCACCGGCCGTCGCAGCTCTCCGGCGGCCAGCAGCAGCGGGTGTCCATCGCACGCGCGCTCATGAACGGCGGCCGGGTGATCCTGGCCGACGAGCCGACGGGTGCGCTCGACAGCAAGAGCGGCAAGGAAGTGATGGACCTGCTGCACGACCTGCACCGCAAGGGCCACACCATCATCCTGATCACGCACGATCCGGACGTCGCCGCCGAGGCGGAGCGCGTGATCCAGATCAAGGACGGGCGCATCGTCTCCGACACCGGGACGAAAACACCGGCCGCCGCCGCGCCCTCGCCGCGGACCGGGCAGGGCGGCACGATCGGTCTCCTGCCCGACTTGATGGAAGCGGCCAAGATGGCGCTGCGCTCGCTGCGCGTGAACCTGTTCCGCACCTGCCTGACGTTGCTCGGCATCGTCATCGGCGTCGGCGCCGTGGTGGCGATGCTCGCGATCGGCGACGGCAGCAAGCGCGAAGTGCTCTCGCGCATCGAGGCGATGGGCACCGACCTGCTGGTGATCCGCCCGGCGGGCCGCGGCGTGCGCACGGCCGGCGATGCCGTTGCGCTTACCACGGACGACGCCCTCGCGGTCGGCGATGTGCCGAACGTCGCGCATTCCGTGCCGGAAGACTCCGGCCGCGTGGTGCTGCGTTCGGGCGCGGTGGACTATACGACGACCGCGACCGGCTCGACCGAGGCCTACGCGGCCGCGCGCAACTGGCCGCTGCGGCGCGGGACGTTCTTCACTGCGGCGGACGTGAAGACGTACGCCCCGGTGGCCGTGCTCGGGGCGACGGTGGCCGAGAACCTGTACGGCTCGAACACGGATCCGATCGGAAATTACGTCCTGTTCAACAACGTGCCGTTCCAGGTGGTGGGCGTGCTCGCCGCGAAGGGCGCGACTTCCTACGGCGGCGACATGGACGATACCGTGCTGGTGCCGCTCACCACCGCGCAGATGCGGCTCTTCGGGCGGCGCGGCGTGCGCTCGATCACCGTGCAGGTAGGGGACGCCTCGCGCATCGATCCGACCCAGGAAGCGATCCGCGCGCTGCTCATCGCGCGCCACCAGAAGGAAGACTTCCAGATCCGCAACATGGCCTCGATCATGGAGACCGCGGCCGAGACGCAGAACACGCTGACGTTCCTGCTCGGCTCGATCGCCGCGATCTCGCTGCTGGTCGGCGGCATCGGCGTCATGA
>CAYSRR010000335.1:0-3007 GCA_964433375.1 uncultured Streptomycetaceae bacterium | reverse complement strand
GTTAGGTCCGAGGGGCGGGGAGGCTTTACTGGTATCATCCCCCCTCTTTTCGAGAGGTCACGGGGTGGCGCTGGAGGCGATACGCGGGTTTATGGAGGCGGAAATGCGCGCCGTGGACGAGGTGATTCGCGCGCGCCTCGGTTCCGATGTGCTGCTGATCCGCCAGGTGGCCGAGTACATCGTCGGCGGAGGGGGCAAGCGGCTGCGCCCGCTGCTGCTGCTGCTGTCCGCCGGCGCGTTTGGCTACCGGGGATCCCGGCGCCACGAACTCGCCGCGGTGGTCGAGTTCATCCATACCGCGACCCTGCTGCACGACGACGTGGTGGACGAGTCCGGCCTGCGGCGCGGGCGCGCCACGGCCAACGCGCTGTTCGGCAATTCGGCGGCCGTGCTGGTCGGCGATTTCGTGTATTCCCGCGCGTTCCAGATGATGGTCGAGGCGGACAGCCTGCGCGTGCTGCGGGTGCTGGCGGACGCGACCAACGTGATCGCCGAGGGCGAAGTGATGCAGCTGATGAATTGCCACAACCCCGACATCGAGGAGAACGGCTACCTCGAGGTGATCCGCTGCAAGACGGCCAAGCTGTTCGAGGCCGCCACGCGGCTGGGCGCCATTCTCGGCGACGCCCCGCGCGAGCAGGAGGAGGCGGCCGCCGAATACGGCATGCGGCTGGGCACGGCGTTTCAGCTGATCGACGACGTGCTCGACTATTCCGGAGAACAGGGGGCGATCGGCAAGAACGTGGGCGACGACCTCGCGGAGGGCAAGCCCACGCTGCCCCTCATCTACGCCATCCAGCACGGCACGCCGCAGCAGGCTCAGCGGGTGCGCGAGGCCATCGAGGGCGGCGGCCGCGACGGCCTTGCCGCGGTGCTCGAAGCCATCCGTTCCACCGGCGCCCTCGACTACGCCCGCGAGCAGGCGCGGCGGGAATCCCGCTCGGCCTGCGCCGCGCTGGAGAGCCTGCCGCATTCAAGGGAACGCGATTATTTGCTACAATTGGCCGGCTTCGCGGTGACGCGGAGCTATTGAGCTGTCAGCAGTACGCAGTGAGCGGTGAGCAGGGGCGCGGCGCAGCCGCGCTTTTTTTCTCGCAACCGCCCACCGCTTATCGCTCACCGCTTACTAGCGGCAATCGGGGTGTAGCGCAGCCTGGTAGCGCACTGCGTTCGGGACGCAGGTGTCGGAGGTTCAAATCCTCTCACCCCGACCATTTTTTCCCGCGGCTCCGGCTGACAGTGGAGGTTTGATTGGCCAAGATCATCCTGCTGGCGCTCGGGCTGCTCGCCGTCTACTGGATCCTGAAGAGTTACCGGCGCCGCGTCGATCGCGGCGCGTCCAGGCCGCCCGCCGCCGGCGGTGAGGACATGGTCCAGTGCGCCCAGTGCGGCGTGCACCTGCCGCGCAGCGAGAGCCTCACCACGCAGGACAGCTTCTACTGCACCGCCGAGCACCAGCGCGCCCACCGGGCCGGACGGCAATCCTGATGGGCATGGCCGGCGCCGGGCGGCCCGCGCTGTGGGAAGCTGATATCCCGGCACCCGCCGGCGAGCAGGGCGAGCCGTTCTGGCGCTCGCTGTTCTATTTCAACGTCTACCGCCTGCTCGTCGCGCTGCTGCTGCTGATGAGCGTGGCGATCTGGGGTTCGAACCTCTGGTTCGGCTCGCGCGATCTGACGTTGTTCGTGGCCGCCAACGTCGCCTACCTGATATTCAGCGTCGCCTGTTTCGTGCTGGTCAGCGCGCGCCGGCGCTTCAACATGCAGTTGACGGTCCAGGTGGCGGCCGACGTCGTCTTCATCGTGCTTCTGCTGTACGCGAGCGGCGGCATTTCCAGCGGGCTGGGGCTGCTGCTGCTCACCACCCTCGCCGGGGCCGGCCTGATCAGCCGCGGCCGGCTCACGCTGTTCTACGCCGCGCTGGCCAGCATCGGGGTGCTGCTCGAGCAGACCTACGAGATGCTGAAGCTCGACGTTCCCGAGACCCAGTTCGTGCAGGCGGGGCTGTTATCCGCCGCCTATTTCGCGATCGCCTGGCTGGCGCATGCGCTCGCGCGCTACGCGGTGGAGAGCGAGCAGCTTGCCGCGCGGCGCGAGGTCGACCTCGCCAACATGGAGCAGGTCAACCAGCTCGTGATCCGCGACATGCACGACGGCGTGCTGGTGGTGGACGAGCGCGGCGCGATCCGCCAGTGCAACGCGCGCACCGAGCGGCTGCTGGGGCCGCTGCCCCGCGGCCGCGGCGAGTCGACGCTCGCCGCCTATGCGCCGCCGCTCGCGGCGCAGTTCGAGGAATGGCGCAGCCGCATGGACGTGGATGCGGGGCCGCGCAAGCCGTTTCGCAACAACGTCAGCGCGCGCTTCGTGCCGATCGGCGCGAGCCGCCAGGTCGGCGCGGTGATCTTCCTGGAGGACCAGAGCCGCATCCAGGCGGAGGCGCGCCAGCTGAAGCTGGCCGCGCTGGGGCGGCTGACCGCCAACATCGCGCACGAGGTCAGGAACCCGCTCGGCGCGATCAGCCATGCCGCGCAACTGCTGCAGGAGGAGCCCGGCGTGAGCGACACGACGGGGCGCCTCATCACGATCATCAACGAGAACAGCCGCCGGCTCGACCGCATGGTGAACGACGTGCTGCGGCTGAATCGCGGCGAGCGCGCCCACCGCGAGCGCTTCGGGCTGGCCGAATTCCTGAAAGGATTCGTCGACCAGTTCTCGCAGATCGAGAAAATCGACGCCGGTCTCTTCGCGATCGATCTGGCGGCCGAGCCCGAGGTCCTGTTCGACCGCAGCCATCTCAACCAGGTCATGTGGAACCTGTGCCGCAACGCGCTGCGCCATTGCCGGCGCGGGCCCGCCAGCATCACGATCCGGGTATCGATGGAGCGCGCCGGCAGTATTGTAAAATTGGACGTGCTTGACGACGGGCCGGGCCTGAGCCCGGAAGCGAAGGCGCAACTGTTCGAGCCGTTCTTCACCACCGCCGCCGGCGGCACCGGCCTCGGGCTCTA
>CAYSRR010000334.1:0-3012 GCA_964433375.1 uncultured Streptomycetaceae bacterium | reverse complement strand
GGATCCGGTGCGCATTCCCTCCGAGCGCGCGTTCCGCGAGCGCGAGCGGCGGCGGAAGGAAGGGATACCGGTGGACCGGAAAGTGCTGGAGCAGTTGCAAGCCCTTGCCGTTAAAAACCAGCAATAGACAGGATTAACAAGATTTACACGATTGAAAAGCGGAAACCTTGAGACTCTGAACCTGAGTGAGGTTTTGTATTTCGATCTAATCTTGTGAATCCTGTTAATCCTGTCTATTTTTTCTTAACGGTTGGCGGCAGTCGCGGCTTCCGGGCGCCGCGCGAGGCGCGTGAAATCGTCCGCGTAGCTCTGCAGCCGCCGCGCGACGTGGGCGCGCTGCTCGCGCGTCAGCAGCCTGTCCACCGCCACGTAGAAATCGGCCTGCTTCCGCGGCCACTCCGCCCATATGCGGGCGTACTCGGGGTCGCGACCCGCCTCCCAATGAAGCAGCCAGTGGCGCAGCCTGACCTGGAAAGGCGCGGGATCGGCGCGCTGCGTCATCAGCTGCAGGAACTCGCGCTGGCGCCGCAGCCGGTCCTCGTGGCGCAGGCGCGGGTTCACGGGCAGCTCGCGGGCGAGGAGGGCGATGCGCTCCTCCTGCTCGACCGTCAGGCTGCCGGTCCAGTCGCGCACGCGGCCCAGCAGCCGCTGCGTGGCGGCGTTGCGCTGCGCGTCGGCATCCTGGTCGAGGCGATGCTCGCGCGCGAAGCGGCTGTTGTCCTTCTCCCACCGCCGCTGCAGCGCTTCGAGCTGAGCCGGCGTGACGGTCAGCAGCAGCGCGGCGGCATCATTTGCCCCGCGCTCGATCAACGTGCGGTAACGCGTCCTCGCGTTATCGGTGATCCACAGCATGTCTTCCCGCGCGAGTCCCTTCAGCACCCGCGCGCGGGTTTCCATGAGGAACGCCGCGTAATCCGGCAACTGCTCGTGGCGGTGCCATTCGTGCAGCCGGTCGAAGCGCGCGTGGAATTCCTGCCGCTGCCGCGGGTCGAGGTCGAAGTAATCGTCGGCCACCCACGCGGCGTAGGTGTCGAGCTGCCCGTAGCCGATGCGCAGCAGGCTGCAGCCACCAAGCACCGCGAGGGACAGCGCTATCAGGAACGTCCGTATTGCCCACAAGCCGAACCGGCTACATCGCATGGAGTGCTACTTGCGGTGCTTGATATTGGGATCAAATATTCAAAAAACGGGGTCGTTCAGGCCCCGTTTTTTGCGGGTGGCGCCCGTTACATGGACGCGAGGTATTCCGTCATGCGGCGCCGCATCGCCGTGTCCGGCAGCCGGCCCATGCCCGCCTGCAGGTTGTCCTTCATGTGGGTGATGCGGCTGGTGCCGGGTATGACGCAGGTGACCGCGGGATGCCCCAGCAGGTACTTGAGGAAGAACTGGGCCCAGCTGGCGCAGTCGAAATCCGCCGCCCAGGCCGGCAGCGGCTTGCCCTTCACTTTCGGGAACAGGTGGCCCTGGGAGAACGGCCGGTTGACGAGAACGGCGGTGCCGGAGTCGGCGCAGGCCGGCAGCAGGCGCCGTTCCGCCCCGGGTTCCGCCATCGAGTAGTTGAACTGCACGAAATCCCACTCGCGCGTCTTCACGATTTTCTCGAGCTCGGCGTGCGCGCCGTCGTGGTAATGCGTGATGCCGATGTAGCGGATGCGCCCCGCGGCCTTCCATTCCTTCAGCGTCTTCGCGTGGACGGCGAGATCGAGCAGGTTGTGCACCTGCATGAGGTCCATGCGCTGCGTCCGCATGAGGCGGAACGAGGCTTCCATCTGCCGGATGCCGGCATCGCGCCCGCTGGTCCAGACCTTGGTCGCGTAGAAGAGCTTCTCGCGCAGGCCGAGCGCGGCGGCGAGCTCGCCCACGACGCCCTCGGACTTCCCGTACATCGGCGAGGAGTCGATCACGGACCCACCGGCTTGCGCAAGGAGCCGCAGCACTTCCGACAGCTCCGCGCGCTCGGACGCCTTCGGGCCCACGTCGAACGTCTGCCACGTGCCCACGCCCACCGCCGGCAGCGGCTCGCCGCTGCGGGGTATCGGCCGCTTCAGGAGCGCGGTTGTCTGCGCATTCGCGTTGCTTGCCATGAGCGCGAGAGTGCCGCATCCCGCGAGCAACCGCAAGGCGCGCCGCCGGGCGATGTCCATGGATGGTTTCATTCTGAATGAACTTGCGCCGCTTGCCGCCTTTCAGCCGGCGCAAGTTCATAACCGCGCTGCGTCATGCATTGGCGCATGAGGTCGTGCTCGAGGAGGGCCCGCTCGGTATCGTAACGGTTGGCGTGGCCCGTGACGACGCGTCCCCGCGCGTCCATGCCGACGACCGGCGGCTGCGGCATGCCGAACAGCGGCGCCTCGTGTCGCGCGTTCGCGCGCGCCTGGGCCTGGCATTCGGCGGCGTCGCGCTCGATGGCGGCGGCATCGGCGCCGTCCTTGCGCCATTCGAGCGGCGCGCAGGCGGCGCACAGCAAAGCCAGGACAGCCGCCGATGCACGCCGATTAACGCCGATCATAATTGGGCTAATATACCCCCACCTCGACTGATCAATTGCCTGTTTCCCGCATGCTCAAACCCGACGGCCTGGTCGTATTCGCCAAGCACGCCTGCCCGGCGTGCACCCTGATCGAACCGGTGATGCAGCAGGTCGCCGGAAAGCTGCCCGCTTTCCAGATAGTCTCCCAGGACGACCCGAAGTTCCCGTCCCGCGTCGCCGGCGTCGTCGACGACCGCGAGCTCGACCATTCGTGGCTCAATAACATCGAGTTCACGCCGACGCTGGTGAGATTCGAAGGCGGGCGCGAGGCCGAGCGCGTCGTCGGCTGGGACCGCGAGGGCTGGCGGCGGCTGACCGGCATCCGCGATCTCGGGGAAGAGCTGCCCCCGTTTCAGCCCGGGTGAGGGTCGCGCTCTCTCGAGCCCGGGGTGGCCGAGCGGCTGGAAGCGAAGCACAAGGGCGGCACGCTCGCGTCGCGCAGGATCGAGTACGCGGAGGTTGAAGACCCGGTCGAGCTCGCC
>CAYSRR010000333.1:0-3017 GCA_964433375.1 uncultured Streptomycetaceae bacterium | reverse complement strand
GACGATGTTCACCGAAGAGCTGACCTGGCTTACGGCCGACGACCTCGAGTGGATCATGGGCCGCGGGTTGTGCGACTGGCTCGGTTGGCCCGCTTAGTCCAGGCATTCAGCCGCCGATGAACGCCGATCAATAAAAGCCAGATTCTCGATGCTGCTCCGCTTTTATCGGCGTTCATCGGCGGTTCCATAACCTCAAGCGCGCGGGCGCAGCGAGCTGCCGGCGTCGATGGCCACGACCGTTCCGCTGATGTAGGAGGCCCGCGCGGAGGCGAGGAAGGTCACCAGGTCCGAGACCTCCGACGGGCGTCCCGCCCGCTTGAAGGGCAGCGAGGCCACCACCTTGTCCCGTATCTCGGTCCAGCGCGATTCGTCGCCGAAGTCGCGCAACGCCTGCTCCTTGAAGTGCCCGATCTGCCGTTCCGTTTCGATGCGTCCCGGATTGACCCCGACGACGCGGATGCCGTGGTCCACGCTTTCCGAGCCCAGGGCGCGGGTGAACGCGATGAGTCCCGCGTTGCCCGTGGTGCCGGCGATGTAGTTGGAGCGGTGGCGCTCCCCCGCGATGCCGATGACGTTGACGATGACGCCGGACTTCCGTTCGCGCATGGACTTGTAGATCGCGCGCGTCAGGTTTATGAAGCCGAAGACCTTCAAATCCCAGGCATGGCGCCACTTCTCGTCGTCCACGTCCAGCAGGCTGCCGCCGGGGATGGCGCCGGCGTTGTTGACCAGGATATCCGCGTCGGCGCAGGCGGCGGCCAGCGCAACGGCATTCTCCGTCGTGCTCAGGTCGACCGTATGGGCGAAGGCCGGGGTCTTGTACTGTTTCGTGATCGCTTCCGCGGCGCTCTTGAGAGCGGGCCCGTTGCGCGCGGCGATATGCACGGTGGCGCCTTCGGCCGCGAACCCATGCGCGCATGCGAGGCCGAGGCCTTTCGACGCGCCGGTGATCAAAACCTTCTTGCCGCGCAGTTCCAAATCCAAGATGATTTCTCCCTCAGGGGTTTTCCAAGGGCGCTATTATCGCCTATCGGTGAGATAACGTGACTTGCATTGACACTGACCGGAGGACTGCATGGAAACCATGGAATTGCATCGCGGCCGGCTGATCGATCACCTGCAGCTCGTGGTGAAGGACCTCGCGGCGAGCAAGCGATTTTATTCCGCCGCGTTGGGCGCCCTGGGGATACCGCTGGGCGGAGAAGGGCCGGGATTCTTCTGGGCGGACGAGCTGTTCGTTTCCAGCCAGGACAGCCCGGCGGCGCAGGGCCGGCCCACCGGCCGCGCGCACTTCGCGTTCCAGGCGAAAAGCCGTGAGGATGTCGACCGTTTTCACAAGACGGTGCTCGCCGCCGGCGGCCGGGACAACGGCGCGCCGGGCGAGCGCCCTTATCATCCCGGCTACTACGCCGCTTTCGTCCTCGACCCCGACGGCAACAACGTCGAGGCGGTTTTCCACGGGCCGGCGAAGAAATCCGCGGAGTCGGTGAAGATCACCTTCGAGGAATGATGCATGGGTTCCGCGCCGAAGCCGCCGTGCGCGGGAACTTGTCACACTCGCGCCGGTCTTATTGTCGTATACTCGCTTCTGGCGTAAAAACCTTGTCAACCATGACGCGCTCGATGATTTCATATCGCACCAGCGCTGCCCCGCGAGGGCAAGGCCTTTTCGCGCCCGTCTTCAGGCGTTCCGCGCGTTCAACGTGCGGGTCGCCTCCCGGCAGGATCTCCATCTTTCAGCGGTAGGCGGCCTCGGCACGGAAGTGCCGCGTAATCGGGCTGCCGGGACGTGTATGCGTCTCCGTCCATCCTGGTTTTCGCCCGTCGAGGCCGCTGTCTTCAACCCGAACAACACCCCGGGCACGCGTGCGCGCGGCCTTTCATCAAGGAGAGCAACATGAGAACCGAACAAAACACCCGTATTACCGACCGCGACGCGGCCCGGCTGGCCCGCATCGTCGAGGATCTGCTGCGCCGCGCCAGCGCCATCGGGAACGGCGCCGAGGCGCTGCACGACACGCTGGATTCCGCCCGCATCATCCCGTCGGCGGAGATCGGATCCGACGTCGTCACCATGAATTCCGAGGTGACGGTCGAGGACGCCAAGTCCGGCGACAGGCAAACGGTCCGATTGGCGTACCCGGAGCAGGCCGATCCCGGCAAGGGCCACGTCTCGGTCCTGTCCCCGCTCGGCACCGCCATACTCGGCGCGCGCGCCGGAGACAAGGTGAGCTTCGAGACGCCCGTGGGCGAGCGCTGGATCCGCGTCGCCGGCATCCGCTTCCAGCCGGAGGCGGCGGGGCAGTACGACCTGTAGAAGCCGGTAGGCGGGCTGCCCGGACTAGCCGGCGCGCGAAATGGCGAGCGTGCACTCGCGCTTGCCCAGCCGACCGGAGCCTTCGTAGCGGTCGTCGACCGGCCTCGCCTGGAAGCCGGAGGGAATGGGCCTGGCCCCGCTAAGCTTGCTGGAGATACCGGCGCCGCGGAACAGCAGCGTCCCGTCCGCGGACTGGCGCCCCTTCAGCGCCAGCGAGCCGGGAGTGCCCGATGCCCCATGCTCCAGGAGGTAGACATCCTGGTCGACTGCGACCGGCACGGTCAGGTTGCGTGCCCGGAAATCACCGATAGGCGGACACTGGATGTGCGCTACCCAGCGCCCTTCCTTGAGCGAGGCGCCCCGCGCGGCGACCGGTGCGGCCGCTGGTGGCGCAGCGGTTGACGGTGTGACCGGAGCGGGAACCGGCGTGGCCTCGGCTTTGCGCCGCGCCTCTGCCGCTGCGGCGTTGGCTTTGCGTCGCGCTTCGGTTGCCGCAGCCATCTGTGCAGCGGCCTCGCGTCTCGCTCGCTCGACCTCCGCGCGTTCCCTCGCGATTTCCGCGGCGGCGCGCTGTGCGTCGAGCGCCCGTTTCGCTTCTGTGGCGGCGGCAGCCTGCGCGTCGGCTTTTTGCCTCGCCGCCGCGGCCTCGTCGCGCGCCCTGGCGAGCTCCTCCGTCTGCTTGCGTTCCGCGGCGGCGGCC
>CAYSRR010000332.1:2104-3052 GCA_964433375.1 uncultured Streptomycetaceae bacterium | reverse complement strand
GGGCGGCGCTGCGCGGCGGATTCCGCGGCCCGCATCCGCCTGAGGTTCGCGACCGCGCTCCGGGTGCCAGCGACCATCTGCGCAGGCAGGGATTCGATTACGCCGCCTTCACCGGTCCATGGCGCCCGCTGCTCGCCTTGGGTTTCTCGGTCCCAGTTGTCGCGGTAGGGCTCCGGCTCGGTGAAAAGGAACTGGCCGCCGCGGGTGCGAATTCCAGTCGCCGGTCGCGAGGCGCGCTCCAACTCTTCCGGCGTAGGGCCGGCGTCGGCTTTGATGGGTAGCGCCGACTGATCGACCTCGGACAACGGCACAAAGCCGCGGCGTGGGCCGGCAGCGTCTTCCAACGACGTGAAGCCGAGCGGCCTTTCGCGCTCTGCTACGCTCGCCTCAGCCTCGTCTATAGCAATGAATCCCACGGTCAGCGGTAGTAGCCGATGAGCCTACCGCCCTTATCGAGCACTTCATGACCACGATCCGTCTGCTTGCCGAGCCGATGGCCGCGCATTTGCGGATCGGAACCGAAGCGACGCTCGATTGGGCCAGCGCCCGGCGTCGATGCCGCCTCGGTGTTGGCATTGAAGTCCGCGTCATCACCATACTTTCGGGTGTTTGCGAGCCGCAGCCGGCGCTCCATCGTCGGGTCGTAGTCGGGATTCTCGCGACCCGTGTTGGTGAACTTCGACGTGCGCTTCCTTATTTCTTCGGTCGATAGATTCGAGATGATCTTGCGCGCCGCGTCGATCTCTTCGTTTTGCCGGATTTGCGGACTGGTGAGACTGCCCTGCTGCCCACGACGGTTCTCCCGGAGAGAGGCAAGTTCGAGCCGCGCTTGACTGATACGATCGCGTGCCCCCGCAGATTGCTCCTGAGAATCAGCACGCCGCTCTGCCGCAGCCGCCTGTCGTTCGGATGCGGCAGCACGACGCCCCTCCGCGACGTGACGCGCAC
>CAYSRR010000332.1:0-2094 GCA_964433375.1 uncultured Streptomycetaceae bacterium | reverse complement strand
CGTGCCATTCCCGGTAGCCCTTGGAACCGCCGACAAACTGTGCCGCTTTCAACGGATCGAACGTTCCGACCTGGCCATCCTCGGTTGTATAGCGGATGGCGTTGTATGGCACGCCCGTAATCTGATCCGCCAGTTTCTCCAACTGGATCGACTTGGGATCGACTTTGATCCGCCCAACTCGATTAACGCGCTCGGCCATGCCGGCCGCATCGCCCGTCTCGACAAAATAGTGGTAAGCGTCGAACATGCCCGAATCCTGCATCTGCTGGATCGCCTGCGGCATTGCCATGAACGTCTTCTGATCAATGCGGCCATGCTGGAAATCGTATTGCGCCAGCCGCTCATGAAGGTTCGTGAGCCGGGACAGCGGCATACCCTGGCCGGTCTCCTCCTGATCGTCGCCCGGCACCAGCAGATCCTTGATGATATTTTCCCGACCTAGCCGATAGTCACGCTCCCGTCGCATGTCTTCAGCACGTCCCTTCCCCATCTCCAGCCCGAGTTCTGCTTCCCTGATCCGAAGGTCGTGCAATTCCTTATCTCGCTTCAAGCGCTCGCTATTGTGGGCAAGTCTCTGCCCAGTGGCGATGCCGCCCGCCAGGACACCAGCGAATGCGCCGAGACCTTTAATGCTGCCCTCCGCGCGGGTTCGGTGTCTCTCGGGTTACCTCGCCCAGCAGCAGGGAGCTTCCGCGCCGCAACAACAGGCGTTAAACCGGCGGTCTTTTCGAGGCGTTCAACTTTCTTGACAAGCTCCTTGACGCCGGCCATCAGGACGCCGTTCATGCTGACCAGGTCAAGCCCGACACCGCCGGGCGCCACTTGCTCGCCGAACTGCTCGTTCACGTCTCCAGCGTAGGGTCCGATGTGACGGCCGCCATCTTCCACGCCTTGCTTGTATTTCCACGCCTCGACCGGTATCTCCTTCAGCCCCTCCAGGATCATCGCGCCTTCGACGGGCTCTTTGTCGGTCTTGACCTTCTCGTCCGACATGAAGATCGCGGCGGCCCCCAGCGTTCCGGCAAGCTGGCCAAGACCAGCCATGCCGGCGGCGTCCGCCTGCTGCTGCTGTCCCCAGGCATTCAACTGGCTGTTGTATTGCCCGAGGGCAAGATTCCCGGCGGCCTGGTTCGCCCCGACCGCCGTGCCGTAACCCTGGTTCATCATGCCGGCGTCGGCCCGGTATTGACCGAGCGGCAGGCCGGCATTCCCGGCCGCCGAATTGCCCGCGTTGAGCGCGATACTCTGCGAGGTCGCCTGGTTCGACGGCAGGTTGCGGCCGAGGCTCACCGCATCCATGCGGCGGGCGTAGCCCTGGTCCTCGACAGTTCGCCGGGCCTGGTTCGCCGCGTGAGCCGAAGACGCTGCCTCGGCGTTACCCAGTCCGATCTGGAAATCCGCCATGCGTCCGGAGGACGGATCGACGCCCGATCGGGTGAGATTGCGCTCGGTGACCCCGCGCTGCACACCGAACTGCGAGCGCACGTCGCCGACCGCTTCGCCCGCGGCCTGTTCGCGCCGCTCCGGCGTGTCGTAGGCTTCCGCGTCAGCGACAATCTTTTGTTCAACCGGCCGGAACGTGTTCTTCAGATAGTCGGCGTAGTCGTCTGCCAGCGCCTGGCTCTTGGTCATGCCCTCGACCTGGGAGCCTACGATGCCCTTGACCAGCTCGTCATACATCTGGTTGCGTGGCTTGCTCTCTTCGTAGACCTGTTTGTTGAAGTCGAGCGCATCACGTGCGATTTCCGAGTTAGCCGCTGCCGCCTGCCCCACCAACGGATCGGGAGGCGGGGCGCTGCTGCCCTTGCCCTGCGGGCAAGCGTAAAAATGCAGGTATCTCGGATCAACGCCGGATCGGATGCACTCACGCAGTCGAGATTCGATCATGAAATCATCACCGGTATTTAATTAACCCGACAACCCTTTCACGCATCCGAGCAAGCGACATGCTCTCTGGCAACTCCTCGTTGAAGTTGCGCTCCGCGAATTGGCGAAGCCCATCTTTACTCATGTTCACGATGTTGATGGGCAGAGTAGCTTCATCCATCTGGTATATCTGCGGCGCCTGCGCGGGCTCGATCGGATGTTTTTTGC
>CAYSRR010000331.1:0-3073 GCA_964433375.1 uncultured Streptomycetaceae bacterium | reverse complement strand
TCAGCGCCCCGGTCCCGCTGAAGATCCGCACCCGCGGGGACCGCGGCAACCGCAACGCCATCCAGATCGCCCGCACCGCCGAGCGGGCCGGCATCCAGGCGCTCGCCATCCACGGCCGCACAAGGGCCTGCGGGTTCTCGGGCGAGGCCGAGTACGACACCATCGCCGCGGTCAAGGCCGAGGTCGGCATCCCGGTGATCGCCAACGGCGACATCTCTACCCCCGAGCAGGTCAAGACCGTGCTGGAGTACACCCGCGCGGACGCCGTGATGATCGGGCGCGCCGCGCAGGGCCGGCCGTGGATGTTCCGCGAGATCCTGCACTACCTCGCAACCGGCGCGCACCTGCCGCCGCCGGAGGTGTGCGAGATCCATCGCGTGCTGGTCGCCCACCTCGCCGACCTCTACGAGTTCTACGGCGAGTACACCGGCGTGCGCGTCGCGCGCAAGCACATCTCCTGGTACACCAGGGGCCTGGCCGGCTCCGCGGCGTTCCGCCACGCCATGAACCGGCTCGAGACGCGCGCCGGGCAGTTGCAGGCCGTGAACGAATTCTTCGCGCAGCTCGCCGACCGCGGGCGGCGCCTGACCTATGTCGAGGAACTGGCAGCATGATCAACGAGAACGAGATGGCGCGCATGGTGCGCAAGGCGATCGACGGCTATTTTCGCGACCTGGACGGGGAAAAGCCCTGCGCGGTCTATGACATGGTCATCCACTGCGTGGAGAAGCCGCTGCTGGAGAGCGTGCTGCACCGCGTGCGCGGCAACCAGTCCCACGCCGCCGCCATGCTCGGCATCAACCGCAACACCCTGCGCAAGAAGATGAGGGTGCACGGCATCAAGTTCTGACGACACGGCGGCAGGCGGCGGGCGGTAGAATGCGGCAACGCCCCCTCGGTCCCGTCAACCACCGCCCATGGCCGTCATCAAGCAGGCGCTGCTCAGCGTCTCGGACAAAACCGGACTCGTCGAGTTCGCGCGCGGGCTGGCCGGCCTGGGCGTCGCGCTGATTTCCACCGGCGGCACCGCGAAGCTGCTGCGGGACGCCGGGCTCAAGGTGACCGAGGTCGCCGACCATACCGGTTTTCCCGAGATGCTCGACGGGCGGGTGAAGACGCTGCATCCCAGGGTGCACGGCGGCATCCTCGCCCGGCGCGACGTTCCCGCCCACATGAACGCGCTGGAGAAGGCCGGCATTCCGACCATCGACCTGGTGGCCGTCAACCTGTATCCGTTCGGCGCCACGGTGGCGAAGCCCGGCTGCACGCCGGCGGAGGCGATCGAGAACATCGACATCGGCGGCCCGGCCATGGTGAGGAGCGCCGCCAAGAACTACGAGCACGTGGCGGTGGTGACCGACCCGGCCGACTACGGGCCGGTGCTGAAGGAGATGGCGGCGGCCGGCGGCGCGCTCGCCGCGGACGCGCGGTTTAAGCTGGCGCAGAAGGCGTTCTCGCACACCGCGCAGTATGACGGGGCGATCAGCAATTACCTGACCGCGCTCGAAACCGACGGAACCCGCGACCGTTTTCCCCGGCGCTTCAACCTGCAGTTCGAGCGGATGCAGCCGCTGCGCTACGGCGAGAACCCGCACCAGGAAGCGGCGTTCTACCGCGATTTCCCGCCGGCCCCAGGCAGCCTCGGCGCGTACCGCCAGCAGCAGGGCAAGGAACTGTCCTACAACAACATCGCCGACGCCGACGCGGCGTGGGAATGCGTCAAGAGCTTTGACGGGCCCGCCTGCGTCATCGTCAAGCACGCCAACCCCTGCGGTGTGGCGGTGGCGGCGGGCCTGGTCGAGGCGTACCGCAAGGCTTTCGCCACCGATCCCGCGTCGGCGTTCGGCGGCATCATCGCGTTCAACCGCGAGCTCGATGTACCTGCCGCGCAAGCGGTTACGCAGCAATTTGTCGAAGTGGTGATCGCGCCCGCCTTCACGCCCGAGGCAGCGCAGATGCTGGCGGGCAAAACCAATGTCCGCGTGCTCGAGGTGCCGCTCGCGCCCGGCGCCAATGATTTCGACTTCAAGCGCGTCGGCGGCGGACTGCTGGTGCAGACGCCCGACATCGCCGCCGTCAGCGCCGGCGGACTGAAAGTCGTCACCCGGGTGAAGCCGACCGAGGCGCAGGTCGCCGACCTGCTGTTCGCCTGGCGCGTGGCCAAGTTCGTCAAGTCCAACGCCATCGTGTTCTGCGGCGGCGGGCAGACGCTGGGCGTGGGCGCGGGGCAGATGAGCCGCGTCGACTCGGCGCGCATCGCCTCGATCAAGGCGGAGAACGCCGGGCTCACGCTGAAGGGATCGGTGGTCGCCTCCGACGCCTTTTTCCCGTTCCGCGACGGCGTGGACGTCGTCGCCCGCGCCGGCGCCAGCGCGATCATCCAGCCCGGCGGCAGCCTGCGCGACGAGGAGGTGATCGCCGCGGCCGACGAGTACGGCATCGCGATGGCGTTCACCGGCTTCCGGCATTTCCGCCACTGAAAAATCTGAATTAGCCGCAAAGACGCAGAGGCGCGAAGATCACGCAAAGAATGCCGATAAATAAAATGGAATCTGAACCTTTGCGCCCCCTTTGCGTCTTGGCGCCTTTGCGGTTTGATCTAGCCTCATGAAGCTGCTGGTCATCGGCTCGGGCGGACGCGAACATGCGCTGGCGTGGAAGCTCGCGCGCTCGCCGCGCATCTCGCGGGTGTTCGTCGCGCCCGGCAACGCCGGCACCGCGCGCGAGGACGGGCTGGCTAACGTGGCGGAGACCTCGATCCCCGGGCTGATCGAGTTCGCGAAGAAAGAGGCGGTAGGGTTCACCGTCGTCGGTCCCGAAGCCCCGCTCGCCGAGGGCATCGTGGACGCCTTCCGGGCGGCCGGCCTGAAGATCTTCGGCCCGGTTCAGGCCGCCGCCCGCCTGGAGAGCTCCAAGGAGTACGCCAAGAGTTTCATGCAGCGCCACGGCATCCCGACCGCCGCCTACGCGGCATTCAGCGAGCCCGCGCCGGCGCATGCCTACATCGACCGGCACGGCGCGCCCATCTTCTTCCCGGTGAGCATCGCGTCCACGGCCGCGTGCGCCTCGGCCG